>DBEH01000005.1:85977-88355 GCA_002294005.1 Firmicutes bacterium UBA911
GCGAACCACCACCCGGCGGCGCCGGTTGCGGTTCGGTTTGAGCCGGCGCGGCCGAGGCGCCGCCGGCCGTTGAAGATGCCGGTCTGGACGGTTCATGGACCACAGCCGCGGTCTGCGACTCGTCCAGCCCGCCGCCGATCTCCTCACCGTTAAGCAGCCGGGCCGCCACCTCCTTGGCCCGGGCCGGGTCTACCGACCAATAGCTGACCCCGTTCAGGCCCAGGAACCCCCCCGGCAAGGTGGCGGACACCATTTTTACTCCGTTCAGATTCCGAGCCAGGGCGGCCCACCGGAGCATCTCCCGAACGCCCAAGTTCGTGTCCACGCAGTCGTCGATCTTGGGCACCAGCCTAGGCAGTTTCGCGATGTTTCGGGGCTTCATCATTTCCTCGGCCAAAGCCTTCAAGAACTTCTGCTGCCGCTGGGTCCGGGAGATGTCGCCCAGATCGTCCGAACGGTAACGGACGTACTGCATCGCCTTGTCGCCGTCCAACCGCTGTTCGCCCGGCTGGAGGTCAATTACCAGGGGCGGGCTTGCCATCGGGTCGCGGTAGAACATCCGGCGCTCCACGTCGATGGTCACGCCGCCCAGGATGTCCACGATGTCCCGGAACCCTTCGAAGTTGGTCAGCACGTAGTAGTCCACCGGCACGCCCAGCAATCCGGACACCACCTCGCGGGCCAGTTCCGGGCCGCCGTGGACGGTGGCCGCGTTGATCCTGTCCCAACCGTGTCCCGGTATTTGCACCCGGGTGTCCCGCGGGACGGACAGGATGGCGACCTGCTGTTGTGTGGGGTCCGCGCTCACAAAGAGGATTGAATCGGCCCGGGCGACGGTTTCCCCCGCTTGGGCGTCAATTCCGAGCAGTACCAGGTTCATCCGTCCGGGCACCGGGCCTTCAACGTCTTCCGGGTTGACGACCGCCTCCGGAAAGAGATAGGGCATGGCCAAGTACCGAACCCCGGCATAACCGGCTCCGACGGTAAGGACCAGAACCAATATCACGGACATCACGGACCGTACGATTCTGAAGTTCTTGCTCAGCCTGCGTCTTTTCGCCAAGAGAACCGCCTCTCCACACAAAAGACTGTACTATTCGTCACGGCCTCACCGGTTTCTTCGACATTCCGGAGCCGTTTCCTGCCCCCGGCAGCAAATCGCAGGCCGCGGCCGGCGTGCGCCGGGCCTCGAGCCGCAGAGTCTCCAACCTGGCCTGCAAGCTCTCCTTCAGCGTCCCGCGCCGCGCGAGGGCGGCCGCCACGGCACGGCTCAAGCCATCCGGCGTTACCCGGTCCACCCGCACCGCCGCCGGCAGTTCCAGCCGGTCCAAGAAAAGCCGCACCTTGGGATCGTACGGCAATCCCACCGGCACCACCCCGGCCAGGGCGGCGAACACCAGAAAGTGGAGCCGCATCCCCACGGCCAGGCCCAGGTGGGTGCAAACCCCCATCAAGGCCGCAAAATCAAGGCGCTCTTCCACGATCAGCGCCGGGGCGGCCATCCGGGCCGCCACCGCCCGGCAGGCGGCCAGGTCCCCGGGGTGGTGAAACGGCAAAAACACCGGCCGGTAGCCGGCGGCGCCCAGCTCGTCGGCCACCCGGGCCAGCGCCGCCGTGTAATCCGCGTCCCCGTTCCAGGGCCGGACCGAAAAACCAACCGGCCGGCCGTCCAGCACCCCGGCCCTCGCCAGCAGCTCCCGGCCCCGCGTGCGCCATTCGGCCTCCAGCTCCAGACCGAGCACCGGGTCGGCGGTGACTTCCACGGGGGGCCGCCGGACCCCCAGTTCCCGGAGCAGGTCCCGGGAGCGGGTGTCGCGGACGGTCACCGCCTGGACGCGGTCCAGGACGGTCCTGGTCAAGAGCCGCCCCGCACGCGTCTCCAGGGGGCCGATCCCCTGCGCGTAGATAAAAACCGGCCGCCCCAGCATCCGGGCCAGCGCGATCAGGCCCAGATAGTATTGCAGACTCGCCAGGCTGGTCACGTCTTGCAGCAGCCCGCCCCCGCCGCTGACGAAAAGGTCGCAGGCGCGCAAGGCGCCCAAGACGGCGCGCGGGTCGGTGCGGGGCACGGCCCGCACCCCGTAGGTCCCGGCCGTGTGCCCCGGGTCGGCCGACAGCACGGTGATGCCGATCCCGGGCCGGCACGACTCAAGGCCGCGGATCAGCGCGTACAGGATCGCCTCGTCGCCGGCGTTTTGAAACCCGTAGTATCCGGAAACCAGGACCCGCGGGCGGGGCTGGTTTCCGGCAGGCCCGTGTCTCAACGCGCTACGCTCCCCCCCCGCCCCGGCGGAGGTTTCCGTCTCCTGCTCCAAGCTTCTACCCCTTAAGACGACGAAATACTCCCCCCGGTTTTTTTGCCCAAGCGGCACCCCTTG
>DBEH01000005.1:88690-91779 GCA_002294005.1 Firmicutes bacterium UBA911
GCACCCCTTGCCCAAGCGGCAGCGCCGAGTTCGCCGGGCCGGCCGCGATGTTCCCGCCTACGATGGAGATTGTATCACATTACGGCACCGGGCGGGGCAGGGAATCGGGTGCGCGGTCCCGAACCAAATATTCATGTTCAAGCGCAAGAAGTTGCTGGTTTGGTCCGGCCTGCTGGGGCTGGCATTGGCCGCCGCCCTGGTGTTTCTATTCCTATTCCTGCCCTCCTGGACCGGTTGGGTGCCTTTCTGGACCGCCCCTCCGCCCCTCCCCCCGTTGACGGTAGGGCCGCCGCCCACGCCCGGAGAGTTGGCCGCCGCGGAGTTCGACGTGATCGTGGTCGGCAGCGAGCCCGAGGGCATCGCCGCCGCTGTTTCGGCCGCCCGCAACGGCGCGCGCACCCTGCTCATTTCCGAGCGCGACACTCTGGGGGGGCTGATGACGGCCGGCATGTTGAACCTGACCGACCTGGACCAGGGACACCTCGGGCGCCTGACCACCCGCGGCTTCTTTCTGGAGTTTCACCGGCTGGTGGGCGGCTCACCCTTTGATGTGGAGCGCGCCGTACAGGTCTTTGAGCACATGGTCGCGGCGGAGGAGCTGCTCACGGTGGCGCGGCCAGCCCACGCCATCGGGCCGCTGGTGGAGGAGGGCCGGGTGACGGGCGTGGGCTTTTCGTACCGGGGCGCGGGGATTTTTCTTCACGCCGGGCGGGTGATCGACGCCACGCCGGACGGGGACATCGCCGCCGCAGCTGGCGCCCCATACACGTACGGCCAGGCGGATTTCGGCCGGGAGGGCGCCATGGCCGCCACCCTGATGCTGCATTTCGACGGGGTAGATTGGGACGGAGTGCGCCGGGCGGCACGGGACAAGACCTTCGGCGGGGCGCGTGTGCGCGGGAACCACGGGCGGGGCTTCGGCAAGCTTTTCACCGCCTACGTACCGGTGGATCCGGAGACGCGCCTGCGGGGCTTCAATATCACCCGCCAGAGCGACGGTACGGTGGTCATCAACGCCCTCCTGATCTTCGGGGTCGACCCCCGGGACCCGAAGATCGTCGCGGACGCCTACCGGCGGGGAAAGGCCGAAACCGGGCACGTTCTCGAATTCCTGCGCCGTGATTTCCCCGGTTTTGAGCAGGCGACGATCGCCGGCTGGCCCGAGATGCTGTACGTCCGCGAAAGCCGGCACATCCAGGGCGAGTACGTGCTGGACATCGCCGACGTGCTGGAGCACCGGGACTTCCCGGACCGGGTGGCGATCGGCACTTACCCGGTGGACGTGCAGGCCGCCCGGCCGGGGGAGAAGGGCTTCGTGACCGGGGACCCGGTGCAGTACAGCGTGCCTTTCCGGTGCCTGGTGCCGCGGGGGGTGGAAAGCCTGCTGGTGGTGGGCCGCGCCGCCTCCTTCAGCTCGCTGGCCGCGGGCAGCGCGCGGGTGATCCCGGTCGGCATGGCCTGCGGGCAGGCGGCCGGGGCGGCGGCCGCGTACAGCCTGCGCCACGGCGTGGGATTCCGGGAGATCGCGCGCGAGCCCGAAGGCCCGCACATCAAGGCCATCCAGAAAACCCTGGCCGGCCAGGGTGCCTACCTGAAGCCTTTCCGGCTCACGCCCAAGTTCACCCGCCACCCGGACTACCCGGCCGCCCGGGAGGTGCTGCGCCTCGGCCTGATCAACGCCGGCTACGAAAACGACTTCGGCTTTGACCGCACCACCACCCACCTGGAGTTCGCCAACGTGTTCACCGGGGCCCTGACCCGCGCCCAGGCGCTCGGCCGCCTGCCCGGCCTGGAAGAAGTCCGCTACCCCCTGCACGTGCCCGCCACACCCCTGACCGGTCCGGAGGCCGCCCGCATGGTGCTCTGGGTCACCGGCACCGCCTCGGCGGCGGACACCGCCTGGCCGCTGGCGCTAGCGGAGGGCCTGGTCCCCCCGGAGTTCATCGACCGCCCGCCGGACACCCAGCTGACCCGCGGCGACCTCTACCGCTGGACCGCCCACGCTCTCCAAACCCTGTAGAAAAGGGGGACAGTCCCAAAAAGGTGTCAGACACCTTTTTCACACCTTTTTCACCTTTTTTGTGGTCCCCAGTCTCCGTCGGTGATCTCGCACCTGGGAAAAGGCCGTCCCCTTCCCGGCCGGGAACCAAAGAACGGAAAGGTTGCCACAATATTCAGTAACCAAAGAAACTAAAGGGTTGGCCCCTATTTGGGGTAGCGGCGGAGGACCAGGAGGGCGAATTTGGGGAGTACGGCCTGGCGCCGCCAGCGCCGGGGGTCCATAATGAGCCGGCCCAGCCATTCCAAGTGCAGGCGCCGCATCCAGGCGGGCGCCCGGCGCACCCGGCCGGCCAGCACGTCCAGGCTCCCGCCGACCCCGATCACCGCCGGCACTCCCAGCGCTTCCAGGTGCCGTGCCGCCCAGAGTTCCTGCCGGGGCGCGCCCAGAGCCACAAAGAGGATGTCCGCACGGCTTTGCCGTACTTTTTCGATCACGTCCGGCCCGTCTTCCGGTTTGAAGTAACCGTGGTGCGTGCCCGCCGGCACCAGCCCCGGGTAGCGCGCCGCCAGTTCCCGGCCGGCGCCCTCGGCGACGCCCGGCGCGGACCCCAGCAAGAACACGCGCCACCGGCGCCGGGCAGCTTCCTCGGCCAGGCGGAACAGGAGGTCGATGCCGGTGACCCGCTCCGGCACCGGGCTGCCGGCCCTGCGGGCGGCCCAGACGATGCCCACGCCGTCGGCGGTCACCAGGTCGGCCCGGCGCACGGCCGCCATCAATTCGGGCTCGGACTGCGCCCGGTAGAGGAACTCGGGGTTCAAGGTGATGACCTGCCGCGGGCGGCCCTCACGCACAAAACCGGCCACCGCCGCGGCGGCCTCGTCCAGCGTCAGGCGCGCCACCGGCGCGCCCAGGATATCCACCGTCTGCATAGCACCGCTCCCAAAACTTCAGGGTTTTCAATGCGGTCATGTTATCATAGGCCCGTGCGCAGTCACCATGGTAGGCGGGGACGGAAAACCGAACACCGGTATCTGCAGCGGAGCCGGTCAGGTCAACCGAGGAGACAAGGCGGCATCAACACATCCCT
>DBEH01000018.1 GCA_002294005.1 Firmicutes bacterium UBA911
CGCCGGCGTAGTCACGGGGACCAAGTAAGTAAGAAAGCCGAAGGGTGGGGGCTTAAACGGCCGGTCCCCACCCGCCTGCCTTATTGTGCCTTGACATCCCGTGTCCGTTGTGATACATTCAAGATCGTAAATTTTGCCGGGCCTGGTCTTTTTTTAGTTTTGGGAGGTGTTTACCGGTGCGGGTGAATGTTACGCTGGCATGTACGGAATGCAAGCGCAGGAACTACATTACCACCAAGAACAAGAAAAGCGACCCCAACCGCATTGAGATGAAAAAATACTGCCGCTGGTGCGGGTCGCACACGTTGCACAAAGAGACCAAATAAGCTAGGGAAGCTAGGGATGCAACAATGGCGGAGAGTAGAAAGCGGGAGGGCAAACCGGCAGGCAAGGCGGGGAACAACGGGACGAAGGGCGGGCCCAAGAAAGAACTCAAGCTGAAGAGGGACCCCCGGAAAGACCCCCGGAAAGACCCGAGGAAAGACCCGGGGAAAGACTCCAAGAAAGAAGCGCCCGCCGTAAAGAAGAAAATGCGCGAGGGCCTGGTCAAGGCCAGCCGGCGCTATTTCGAAGGCGTGGGGCACGAGCTGAAGAAGGTGCACTGGCCCACCCGCCGCGAGGTGATCATTTACACGGGCGTGGTGCTGGTGGCCGTGTTGCTGGTCGGCGCGATCCTGTGGATTTTCGACCTCATCTTTGGCCAGATTTTTGGCCGGCTGATTACATAGGCTGGGGGGTGGAGGACCAAGGGGTCGACAACCCGGTCCTCGTTTTTGTGAGCAAGCAGTGGTACGTGGTGCACACCTATTCCGGTTATGAAAACAAGGTGAAGGCCAACCTGGAAAAGCGGATCGAGTCGATGAGCATGGAAGACAAGATCTTCCGCATCGTGGTGCCCGTGGAGGACGAAATCGAAGTCAAGGGCGGCAAGCGCAAGATTTCCAAGCGCAAGATTTTCCCCGGCTACGTCATGGTTGAGATGATTTTGAACGACGACTCCTACCGCGTAGTGCGCAATACTCCCGGAGTCACCGGTTTTGTGGGCAGTGTGGGGATCGGCTCGAAACCCATTCCCCTGACCGAGGCCGAAGCGAACCAGATCATCAGCCAGATGGAAGGCGACCAACCGCGCATCCGTATCGACCTGGTGCCCGGGGAGAAGGTGCGCGTGATGGTCGGGCCGTTCGAGAACTTCATGGGCACGGTGGATGACGTCAACTACGAGAAGGCCAAGATCCGGGTGATGATTTCGATGTTCGGGCGGGAAACCCCCATTGAACTCGAATACTTCCAGATTGAAAAGGTCACCTAGCGGTGAGTTTTGACCAATCCCGGGGCAGCGAGGAGGTGACGCGATGGCGAAAAAGGTAGTGGCGATGGTTAAACTGCAGATCCCGGCCGGCAAGGCCACGCCGGCACCCCCGGTGGGTCCGGCCCTCGGGCAGCACGGGGTCAATATTATGGCCTTTGTGAAGGAGTACAACGACCGGACGGCCGGCCAGGTCGGCCTGATCATCCCGGTGGAAATCACCATTTACGCCGACCGGACGTTCAGTTTCGTGACTAAGACGCCGCCAGCTTCGGTGCTGCTCAAAAAAGCGGCCGGCATCGAGACTGCTTCCGGACAACCGCACGTCAAGAAGGTCGGCAAGGTCACCCGCACGAAGGTGCGGGAAATCGCCGAGCTGAAGATGCCGGACCTGAATGCGGCTGACGTTGACGCCGCGGTGCGCATGGTCGAAGGTACGGCCAGAAGTATGGGAATTGAAATCGTGGAAGGCTAGTGGGAGGAGCGCAGACACTCCGTTATCACCACAGAAGGAGGTTGGCGAGGTTGCCGAAACACGGGAAAAAATACGTCGAAGCGGCAAAGCAGGTTGATTCCGAAAAGCACTACGAGGTCCGGGAGGCGCTGGAACTGGTAAAGGAACTGGCCCCGGCCAAGTTCGACGAGACCGTCGAGGCGGCCGTCAGGCTGGGAGTGGACCCCCGGCACGCCGACCAGCAGGTGCGCGGCGCGGTGGTGCTGCCGCACGGCACGGGCAAGACCCGCTCCGTGCTGGTGTTCGCCAAGGGCGAGAAAGTCACGGAGGCCGAAAAGGCCGGTGCCGACTACGTGGGCGGCGAGGAGATGCTGGCCAAGATCCAGGGCGGTTGGATGGAGTTCGACGTGACCATCGCCACCCCGGACATGATGTCGGCCGTGGGCAAGATCGGCCGGATTCTCGGCCCCCGCGGCCTGATGCCCAACCCGAAAACGGGCACGGTCACCTTTGACATCGCCCGGGCGGTGGCGGAAGTGAAGGCCGGTAAGATCCAGTACCGGGTCGACAAGGCCGGGAACATCCACGCGCCGATCGGCAAGGTGTCCTTCGAGGTGGAGAAGCTGGAGGAAAACTTAAAGACTCTGATCGACGCGCTGATCCGGGCCAAGCCGGCGGCGGCGAAGGGCCAGTACCTGCGCGGGCTCGTGGTCACCTCGACCATGGGTACGGGAGTCAGGGTCAACGTCCGGAAGTTCATCGGCTAGGGCCCAAGTCCTTGACAATTTAAGAACGGAGCTTTGCTCCCCTTGGCTGTAGACAGTAGGCGCCCTTTAGCGGTCGGTGGCCGGTGATTCACCGGCGACTGACGACCGACTACCATCAAGGGCTTAATGGTCCTCCGGGACCGCCAACCGAAGCCGGAAACAGGGCTTGTTCGCCCCTGTACGCCGTTGTCTGCAGGGGCCTTTGTATTTTCAGGAGGAGGTGTATCATTTGCCGCAAAAGAAAGACAAGTTCGCAACCGTGGCCGACTTGAAAGAACGGATGTCCCGGGCCCGGGTGGTCGTGATGAGTGACTACCGGGGAATGACGGTGGCCGAAATCACCGCGCTCCGGCGCAAGGTGCGCGAAACCGGGTCCCAGATGATGGTGGTCAAAAACACTTTGGCTCGCCTGGCGGCGCGCGAGGCTGGCATCGGGGAAATGGAGTCCATGCTCACCGGTCCCACCGCGTTGGCTTTCGGCTACGACGACGAGATTGCTTTAAGCAAGATGATGGTTCAGTTCGAGAAGGATTACAAGCAGTTCGACCTCAAGGGCGGCGTGGTGCAGGGCCGGTTGTTGCCCCGTGAAAGTCTCCTGAAGCTGGCCGACCTGCCTCCCAGACCGGTGCTTCTGGGCCAGGTGGCCGGCGCCTTCCAAGCGCCGATCGCCGCTTTGGCCAACGTGTTGCAGGGGAACATCCGGAACCTGGTCTACGTGCTTGAGGCCGTCAGGGAAAAGAAGGCCGCGGAGGCCTAGCGCCCGGTGGCCTGGTCATCAAATCTGATTTTTTAGGAGGATAATTTCATGTCCAAAGTCAACGAAATCATCGAAATCGTGAAGGGGCTTACCGTTCTGGAACTGGCCGAGCTGGTCAAGGCGATGGAAGAGGAGTTCGGCGTGAGCGCGGCGGCCCCCGTGGCGGCGATGGCGGCGGTTCCGGCTGCGGCGGCGCCGGTGGTCGAGGAAGAGGAGCAGACCGAGTTCGACGCCATCCTCAAGAACGTGGGCAACGAAAAGATCAAGGTCATCAAGGTGGTCCGGGAAATTACCGGTTTAGGCCTGAAGGAGGCCAAGGAACTGGTCGACGGCGCGCCGAATCCCGTTAAGGAAAAGGTCAACAAGGAAGAAGCCGAAACCATCAAGAAGAAGCTGGAAGAGGTCGGCGCCGGCATCGAAATCAAGTAGGCAAACCGGGGTCTCGTGGCCCGGAGCCTCTTCCGAACGGATTGGGGCTCCGGGCCTCCGTTTTATGCCATTATGCCATCATTTGCCAACCAAATTGCTTCTTGACACCATTTTAATCTCGTGATAGAATGAAAAGTCGTTGCGTCTGATCACAAGTATCATCCGCCCAATTAGCGGCAATACTATCCAGATGGGTTTTTCAAGTATAAAGCGAGGTGCACTAAAACCTTGCTTTTCGTATTTTATTTTTCAGGGGGTTGAGGTATGCCTGCCGTCAAGCCCAGGGAGCGCCGTCTTTTTGGTGAACTTCGAGAGGTCCTCGATCTTCCCGACCTGGTGGAGGTTCAGAAGCGTTCTTACGATTGGTTTTTGGACAAGGGCCTGCGCGAGGTGTTCCACGACGTCTCCCCGATCCAGGATTTTACCGGCAACCTGGTGCTGGAATTCCTGGACTACCAGTTGGGGGAGCCCAAGTACACCGTTCCCGAATGCAAGGACCGCGACGTCACCTATTCCGCCTCGATGCGCCTCAAGGTCCGCCTGATCAACCGGGAGACCGGCGAGGTCAAGGAACAAGACGTGTTTATGGGCGACTTCCCGTTAATGACCGACAAGGGAACCTTCATTATTAACGGGGCCGAGAGAGTCATTGTCAGTCAATTGGTTCGCTCGCCCGGGGTGTACTTCGACATCCAACCCGATCCCAGCGGCAAACAGATTTACAGCGCCACCGTCATTCCGAACCGGGGGGCGTGGCTGGAGTTCGAGACCGACATCCAGGACCAGATCTGGGTGCGGGTCGACCGGACCCGGAAGATTCCGGCCACGGTGCTGATCAAAGCCCTGGGCTTCGGGAGCAAAGCGCGCATCCTGGACCTTTTCGACCAGCACAAGAGCATTCAGGAAACCCTCACCAAGGACAACACGGACAGTGAGGAAGACGCCCTCATTGAGATCTACAAGCGTTTGCGGCCGGGGGAACCGCCGACCGCCGACAGTGCCCGTTCCCTGCTGGAGACCCTTTTCTTCGACCCGAAGCGGTACGACCTGGCGGACGTCGGGCGCTACAAGCTGCTTAAGAAGTTGAAGCACGGGGTGCTCTACCGTTTCGACCAGGAGCAGAGCGGCCGGACCGAATTCGACCCCCACCTGAAGCGGGAAGTGCCGGTGGAGCGCAAGTTCATCCGTGAACTCACCCGCGACGACATCCTGGCGACCATCCGCTACCTGATCCGGCTGACGCAGGGCGAGGGCCGGGCCGACGACATCGACCACCTGGGCAACCGCCGGCTGCGGTCGGTGGGCGAGCTTTTGCAGAACCAGTTCCGGATCGGCCTGGCGCGGATGGAACGGGTGGTGCGGGAGCGCATGACCATTCAGGACGTCGAGGTGATCACCCCGCAGGCCCTGATCAACATCCGCCCCGTGGTGGCGTCGATCAAGGAGTTCTTCGGTTCGAGCCAATTGTCCCAGTTCATGGACCAGACCAACCCGTTGGCCGAACTGACCCACAAGCGCCGGCTCTCGGCCCTGGGTCCGGGAGGCCTCTCGCGGGAGCGGGCCGGGTTCGAGGTGCGGGACGTGCACCACTCCCATTACGGCCGGGTGTGTCCGATCGAGACTCCGGAGGGTCCGAACATCGGTCTCATCGGGTCGTTGACCACCTACGCGCGGGTGAACGAGTTCGGGTTTGTGGAAACCCCGTACCAGAAGGTGAACAAAGAAAACCGGCGGGTCACCGTCGAGATCGCGTATTTGGCCGCCGACGAAGAAGAAGAATACGTGATCGCCCAGGCGAACGCCGAGTTGGATGAGGACGGGCGCTTCGTGGCGAACCGGGTGGACTGCCGCTACCGGGGTGAGATCATGGTGGTCGACGCCGACCGGGTCGACTATGTGGACGTGTCACCCAAACAGGTGTTTTCGGTCGCGACGTCCCTGATCCCCTTCCTGGAGCATGACGATGCCAACCGGGCCCTGATGGGGGCCAACATGCAGCGCCAGGCCGTACCGCTTTTGATTTCCGAGGCGCCCTACATCGGCACCGGCATCGAAGAAAAGGCGGCCTATGACTCCGGAGTACTGGTGATCGCCGAGAAGGGCGGGGTCGTAGAGCGGGTGACTTCCACCGAGATCAAGATCCGTACCGCTTCCGGGGCCATCGATCACTACCGCCTGGCCAAATTCGGACGGTCCAACCAGGGCACCTGTTTCAACCAGCGCCCGATCGTCTCCCGGGGCGAAAGAATCGCCGGCGGGCAGGTGATCGCGGACGGTCCGTGCACCGACCACGGCGAACTGGCGCTGGGCCGGAACGTCCTGACCGCGTTCATGCCCTGGGAAGGTTACAACTACGAAGACGCGATTCTGGTGAGTGATAAGCTCGTCAAGGAAGACCTCTACACCTCGATTCACATCGAGGAGTACGAGTGCGACGCCCGGGACACCAAACTGGGCCCGGAGGAAATCACCAGGGACATTCCCAACGTTGGGGACGAGGCTTTGAAAGACCTGGACGACCGGGGCGTAATCCGGATCGGGGCCGAGGTCCGGTCCGGCGACATCCTGGTCGGCAAGGTGACGCCCAAAGGTGAAACCGAGCTTACCGCCGAGGAACGGCTGCTCCGGGCGATCTTCGGGGAGAAGGCCCGCGAGGTTCGGGACACCTCGTTGCGGGTGCCGCACGGCGAATCGGGTAAAGTGGTCGATGTAAAAGTGTTCTCCCGGGAAAACGGCGACGAGCTGCCTCCGGGAGTAAACCGGCTGGTGCGTGCGTACGTCGCCCAAAAACGGAAACTCTCCGAAGGCGACAAGATGGCTGGCCGTCACGGGAACAAGGGAGTCATCGCCCGGATCATGCCCGAGGAGGACATGCCGTTTATGCCGGACGGCACCCCGATCGAGGTGGTGTTGAATCCCCTGGGGGTACCGTCCCGGATGAACATCGGCCAGGTGTTCGAGTCCCACCTGGGGTGGGCGGCCAAGATCCTGGGCTACACCATCGCCACCCCGGTGTTCAGCGGCGCCAGTGAGGCCGAAATCGTCAAGACTTTGGAGAAGTCCGGCCTGCCGGTGGACGGCAAGGTGTGGCTGCGTGACGGGCGGACCGGTAAGGAATTCGACAATCCGGTGACCGTCGGTTACCTGTATATGCTCAAATTGGCCCACCTGGTCGACGACAAGATTCACGCCCGTTCCACCGGGCCGTATTCCCTGGTGACTCAACAGCCGCTGGGCGGGAAGGCCCAGTTCGGGGGACAGCGCTTCGGGGAAATGGAGGTTTGGGCGCTGGAGGCTTACGGCGCCGCCTATACCCTGCAGGAAATCCTGACGGTGAAGTCGGACGACGTGGTCGGCCGGGTGAAAACATACGAGGCCATCGTAAAAGGCGAAAATATTCCCGAACCCGGAGTGCCCGAGTCCTTCAAGGTGCTGATCAAGGAACTGCAGAGCCTGGGTCTGGACGTAAAGGTTCTGACCGAGGAGAATGCCGAAATCCAAATCAAGGAGCTTGATGAAGACGTGACCGAAACCGGCAAGGAACTGGGGCTCGACATCCGGATGCCGGAGCGGAGGACCAAGGCGGTGTCTGCTGAAGAAGAGGATGAGCTCCAGGGCGGGGTAGGTCTTTTGCACGGCACGGCTGTTGTACCGGCCGACGAGGGGGATGAGGATGACGAAGAAGAACTCGAAAAGCCCCTGCGCGGATTGTTCTCGTTGGTGATCGGCGAGGAAGAGGACGAAGAAACCGGCGGCGGCTTTGGAGACACCGAGGAAGAAAGGGAAGGGGAGTAGAGGCGGCCGGATTCTTGGCTTGCGTTAACCTGTTGACTGCGACCGACGACTACTTCGGGAGGGAGCAAGCTTAGTGCTGGATCTCACCAATTTTGACCGGATCAGAATCGGGCTGGCATCTTGGGACCACATCACCACCTGGTCCCACGGCGAAGTTAAAAAGCCGGAGACCATCAACTACCGGACTCTGAAACCGGAACGCGACGGGCTGTTTTGCGAGCGGATCTTTGGACCGACCCGGGACTGGGAATGCTACTGCGGCAAGTATAAGAGGGTACGCTACAAAGGCATGGTCTGCGACCGCTGCGGCGTCGAGGTCACCCGTTCCAAGGTGCGCCGGGAACGATTGGGGCACATCAGACTGGCCGCGCCGGTATCCCATATCTGGTACTTCAAAGGGATTCCGTCCCGGATGGGGCTCTTGCTCGATATGTCCCCGCGTGCTCTGGAAAAAGTGCTGTACTACGTTTCTTATATCGTCACCGAGCCCGGGAGTACCCCGCTGTTCAAGAAACAGTTGTTGACCGAGCAGGAATACCGCGAGTTCCGCGATAAGCACGGAGGCGATTTTCAGGCCACCATGGGCGCCGAGGCGATCCTGCGCCTCCTGGAAGAAATCGACCTCAACGAGCTGGCCGCCGAACTGCGGCAGGAGATCCGGGATGTGACCGGACAGCGCCGCATCCGGGCGATCCGCCGGCTGGAGGTGGCCGAGTCCTTCCGCAAGTCCCAGAACAGCCCGGCCTGGATGATCGTGCAGGTGCTCCCGGTCATCCCGCCGGAACTCAGGCCGATGGTACAACTCGACGGGGGACGCTTCGCCACCTCGGATTTGAATGACCTCTACCGGCGCGTGATCAACCGGAACAACCGGTTAAAGCGCCTGCTCGAACTGGGCGCGCCGGACATCATCGTCCGCAACGAGAAGCGCATGCTCCAGGAGGCGGTCGACGCCCTGATCGACAACGGGAGGCGGGGCCGGCCGGTGACCGGGCCCGGGAACCGCCCGCTGAAGTCCTTGAGCGACATGCTCAAAGGGAAGCAGGGGCGTTTCCGGCAGAACCTTTTGGGCAAGCGGGTCGATTACTCTGGCCGTTCGGTGATCGTGGTCGGCCCCTCGTTGAAGCTGCACCAGTGCGGCCTGCCCAAGGAGATGGCGCTCGAGCTTTTTAAGCCGTTTGTAATGAAGCGCTTGGTCGGTGACGGCTACGCCCACAACATCAAAAGCGCCAAGCGCAAGGTGGAGCGGGTGCGGCCCGAGGTCTGGGACGTGCTGGAGGACGTGATCAAGGAGCACCCGGTCCTTTTGAACCGGGCGCCCACCCTGCACCGCCTGGGGATCCAGGCCTTTGAGCCGGTGCTGGTCGAGGGCCGGGCCATTCAGATTCACCCGCTGGTGTGCACGGCCTACAACGCCGACTTCGACGGTGACCAAATGGCGGTGCACGTGCCGCTTTCGGCGGAGGCCCAGACCGAAGCCCGGCTCCTGATGCTGTCCACCTACAATATTTTGAACCCGAAGGACGGCCGGCCGGTGACCATCCCCACCCAGGACATGGTGCTCGGGATTTACTATCTGACCATTGAGCGCCCGGGAGCCCGGGGTGAGGGGAAGGCTTTTCGCGACTTCAACGAGGCCGTCCTGGCCTATGAGTCCGAGACTGTCGGACTGCACGCGTTAATCAAAGTGAAAAAAGAGGGCACGCTTCTGCAGACCACCGTGGGACGGCTGGTGTTCAACGAGGCGATGCCGCCGGAAATAAGCTACATCAACAAGCTGGTGGACAAGAAGGAACTGAGCATCATCGTCGACCGGTGCTACCGCCGCCTGGGGTACAAGCGGACGGCCGAGCTTCTGGACGGCATTAAGCAACTCGGCTTCAAGTACGCCACTCAGGGCGGGCTGACCATCGGGATGAACGACATTGTGATCCCGGAACGCAAAAAGGAGATCCTGGGCGAGGCCGAGGGCCACGTGGAAATGATCGAGGATCAGTACCGGCGCGGGCTGATCACCTTTGACGAGAAATACCGCCAGACCATCGATATCTGGAACCGGGCCACGGAGCTCGTTACCCAGGAGCTTTTGAACACCCTGGACCGCTTCAACCCGGTATACATGATGGCTACCTCGGGCGCCCGGGGCAACATCCAACAGATCCGGCAGCTGGCCGGCCTGCGCGGCTTGATGGCCGACCCTTCGGGACGGATCATCGACCTGCCGATCAAGGCGAACTTCCGGGAGGGGCTCTCGGTGCTTGAGTACTTCATCTCCACCCACGGCGCGCGCAAGGGTCTGGCGGACACCGCGCTGCGGACCGCCGACTCGGGCTACCTGACCCGGAGGCTGGTGGATGTGGCCCAGGACGTGATCGTGCGGGAAATAGACTGCGGGACCGACGAGTACGTCGAGGTCGGTGACGTGCGTGACGGCACGGAGATTATCGAAGTGCTTATCGACCGGATTGTGGGCCGCACCGCGGGGTTACCCGTCGTCCACCCGGAAACGAGGGCCGTAATCGTCGACGCCGGGCGGGAAATCCTGGAGGAGGCCGCGGAAGAGATTGAGAAGGCCGGGATCAAGAAGGTGGCGCTCCGCTCGGTGTTCGTCTGCAAAACCCGGCACGGGGTGTGCAAGAAGTGCTACGGGCGCAACCTGGCGACCGGCCGGGCCGTGGACATCGGTGAGGCGATCGGCATCATTGCCGCGCAGTCCATCGGTGAGCCCGGCACCCAGTTGACCATGCGCACCTTCCACACCGGCGGCGTGGCCGGGGAAGACATTACCCAGGGTCTGCCGCGCGTGGAGGAGCTTTTTGAAGCCCGGCGCCCCAAGGGGCAGGCGATTGTGGCCGAGATCGACGGGGTGGTGGAGGTCCGCGAGGTGAAGGGCCGGCGGGAGACCGAAATCCGGAGCGAGACCGGCGAGCGCGTGCAGTACGCCATTCCGTTCGGTGCCCGCCTGAAAGTCCAGAACGGGGACTACATCGAGGCCGGGGACGAACTGTCCGAGGGTTCGATCAATCCGCACGACCTTTTAAAAATCAAGGGTCCGACGGCGGTACAGCAGTACCTCCTGCGGGAAGTCCAGCGGGTGTACCGGATGCAGGGCGTGGACATCAACGACAAGCACATCGAGGTGGTTATCCGCCAGATGCTGCGCAAAGTAAAAGTCGAAGAACCTGGAGACACCGAATTCCTGCCCGGCAGCCTGGTCGACATCCTGGACCTGGATGAAGAGAACCGGCGCGTGGAGGCGGGCGGCGCCAACCCGGCCACCAGCAAGTCCGTGCTGCTCGGCATCACCAAGGCTTCACTGGCCACGGACTCCTTCCTGTCGGCGGCCTCCTTCCAGGAGACCACGCGGGTCCTGACGGAGGCGGCCATCAAGGGCAAGGTGGACCCGCTTTTGGGCTTGAAGGAAAACGTGATCATCGGCAAGCTGATTCCGGCCGGCACCGGCATGAACCGCTACCGGAGCATCGAGGTCGACCAGGCGGCGGAAATCCCGGCCGAGGAACTCCCGGCCCACTAGCCAAAAAGGTGTCAGACACCTTTTTGGCTTCCCTGAAAAGGCGACTGTCCGTGAAAAAGGTGTCTGACACCTTTTTTGGGGGGTAGCGGTCCGTTTATGGTTCCGGCCCTCAAGGGACTACGCAAAAAACGAAG
>DBEH01000051.1 GCA_002294005.1 Firmicutes bacterium UBA911
CACAAACTTGGGTTTCGCCATCGATTTTCTTCCTCCTCAAGACTTACTTAGTACTTGCGAATCATTTTGTCCGCGATGTTCTGCGGCACTTCCGCGTAGTGGTCGAACTGCATTGTATGGTTGCCCCGCCCCTGGGTGCGGGAACGGAGTTCGGTCGCGTAGCCGAACATCTCGGCCAGCGGCACGTCGGCGCGCACGATCTGGGTTTTCCCCTGGAGTTCCATCCGGGTGATGTGGCCCCGCCGAGAATTAAGATCACTGATGACGTCCCCGGTATAGTCTTCCGGCAAAACCACTTCCACGCGCATGACCGGCTCCAGCAACACCGGTGAAGCATTGGTGACCGCCTTTTTCAGGGCCATCGAGGCCGCGATCTTGAAGGCCGGCTCGGACGAATCCACCGGGTGGTAGGACCCGTCGACCAAGCTCACCTTAACGTCCGCCATCGGGTATCCAAAAAGTACGCCGCTGGTGAGCGCCTCCCGGACACCGGTCTCCACGGAGGGAATAAACTCTTTCGGCACCACCCCGCCGACAATCTGGTTGGAAAACTCGAAGCCTTTGCCGCGATCCAAGGGCTCAACGACAATCACCACGTGGCCGTACTGACCGCGGCCGCCGCTCTGCCGGATGAACCGGCCCTCGGCTTGGGCGATTCCTTTGATGGTCTCCTTGTAGGCCACCTGGGGACGGCCGATATTGGCCTGGACCTTGAATTCCCGCAAAAGGCGGTCCACGATAATTTCCAGGTGCAACTCACCCATCCCGGAAATGAGGGTCTGACCGGTTTCCTCGTTCGACTGGATCTTGAAAGTGGGATCCTCTTCGGCCAGGCGCTGCAGGGCCACGCCCATCTTATCCTGGTCGCCCTTGGTCTTGGGCTCGATGGCGATGGCGATCACCGGTTCCGGAAAATCCATCGCTTCCAGGATGATCGGGTGCTCCTCGTCGGAGAGCGTATCACCTGTGGAGGTGAATTTCAAGCCGACCGCCCCGATGATGTCGCCGGCATAGGCAACATCGACTTCCTCGCGGTGGTTGGCGTGCATCTGCAAGAGCCGGCCGATCCGCTCTTTTTTCTGTTTGGTGGAATTGTGGACGTGGGAACCCGAATTGACGCTGCCGGAATAGACCCGGAAAAAGGTCAGCTTGCCGACGTACGGATCCACCATCACTTTGAAGGCCAGGGCCGAAAACGGCTCATCATCCCGGGCCGCGCGGCGGTCTTCGCGTCCGGTCCGCTGGTCAATACCCGTCACGGCGCGCACGTCGGTCGGCGCGGGCAGGTAGTCGACCACGGCGTCTAAGAGCGGCTGTACCCCCTTGTTCCGGTAGGACGAACCGCACAAGACCGGGAAATTCTTGACCGCGAGGGTGGCCTTGCGGATGCCGATCTTGATGTCCTCCACGGTCAGTTCTTCTCCGTTCAGGTACTTGGTCATCAAGTCCTCGTCGGTTTCGGCGGCCACCTCCAGCAATTTGTCCCGGTATTCGGCCACTACCCCCGTTAGGTCGGCCGGAATGGGGATTTCCTTCATCTTGGTGCCCAGGTCGTCCGTATAGATGAAAGCCTTCCGGGTAACAAGGTCGACCAGGCCGACGAACCGCTCCTCCACGCCCAACGGAATCTGGACGGCCACCGGGTCGGAACCGAGTTTGGCCTTGATCGACTGCATGCTTTTGAAGAAGTCGGCGCCCACCCGGTCCATCTTGTTCAGATAGACGACCCGGGGCACCCGGTACTTGTCGGCCTGGCGCCAGACCGTTTCGGACTGGGGTTCCACCCCGGCCACCGCGTCAAATACGGCGACCGCTCCGTCAAGTACCCGCAGAGAGCGCTCAACCTCGACCGTGAAGTCCACGTGCCCTGGTGTATCGATAATGTTGATCCGGTAGTCGCGCCAGTAACAGGTGGTGGCCGCGGAAGTGATCGTAATGCCGCGCTCTTGCTCCTGCACCATCCAATCCATGGTCGCCGCGCCGTCATCGACCTCGCCGATGCGGTGCACTCTGCCGGTATAAAACAAGATCCGCTCGGTCGTGGTGGTCTTACCGGCGTCGATGTGGGCCATTATGCCGATATTCCGTGTCCGCTCGAGCGGGAACACCCGGGCCATCTTCCTTGGCCCTCCCTTACCACCTGTAGTGCGCAAAAGCTTTATTTGCCTCCGCCATCCGGTGCGTGTCTTCTCTTTTCTTAACCGCACCGCCTACGCCGTTCGCGGCGTCCATTATTTCGGCCGCCAGTTTCTCCTCCATACTCTTGCCCGGCCTCTGGCGGGCAAAGGAAGTCATCCAGCGTACCCCCAGGGTTTGCTTCCGGTCCAGGCGGACCTCGACCGGCACCTGGTAGTTGGCGCCGCCCACCCGCCGCGGCCGGGTCTCCACGATCGGCATCACGTTTTTCATGGCCTGCTCCAGGACCTCCAGCGGCTCGCGCCCGGTTTTGAGCCGGACAGTGTCCAGAGCGCCGTAGCAGATCGCTTCAGCGACACTGCGTTTTCCATCCAGCATCACCTGATTGACCAGTTTGGTCAGCATCTTGCTACCGTATACCGGGTCCGCCAGGACTTCCCTTTTCGGGACGGCTCCTCTGCGTGGCACATCCTTCCCCCCTTACTTCTTGGGCCTCTTGGCCCCGTATTTGGAACGCCCCCGGTTCCGGTTCTGGACCCCGGAGGTGTCCAGGGCCCCGCGGACGATATGGTAACGCACTCCGGGTATGTCCTTGACCCGGCCTCCCCGGATCAGGACCACCGAGTGCTCCTGCAAGTTATGTCCGATACCCGGAATGTAGGTGGTAACCTCATACCCATTGGTCAGACGGACGCGGGCCACTTTGCGCAGCGCCGAGTTCGGC
>DBEH01000040.1 GCA_002294005.1 Firmicutes bacterium UBA911
CTCCGTTTTGTGCGTACACCCAATTTTCCGGGATTCCTTGCTTCGGGCCGGCAGTTGTGCTAGAATGGGTTTCGGCGGACCGTCCGCCGAATCCGGGCCCGTAGCTCAGATGGGAGAGCGCTTGACTCGCATTCAAGAGGTCAGGGGTTCGATTCCCCTCGGGTCCACCAGAAATGTCAAGGCTTTCAGCCTTTCATGGTTGTTCTGCATCGGGCTTTTGCTAACATTTGCCAACGCAGGTGTGAGCAGAAGCCGTTTTGTTTTTATACAGTGACAATGGGAAAGAGGCCGCAGCTCAGTCCTTGCCCTTCCTGGTGGCCTTGTCCCGGCGCTTGCGGTTTTAAACAAACCAAGAGAGAAGGGTAAGGCAGGGATCCGATTCCCTGCCTTACCCGGTCACCAGCCCATCTGGACGGTTTGAACTTCCTTTGTCGGGTTTGTCTAAAGAGCACTTCCAAGGCAAACGGCTAGCTGCCGTGGGCCGAAGCCAGAAATTCATCCGACTGGCCGGTGTCTTTCGTCATGTAGGAAACCAGCACGGTGGCCAGCACGGCCGCCGGGACGCTGTAGAGCGCCGGGTTGACCAGTACCGGAACGCCCAGGATATGGGGCACGTTGAAGAACTTGGCGAAGGTCAGCACGAGCGACAATACCAGGCCCACGCTCATCCCGGCCACCACCGCCTGCTTGGTCAGCCGGCGCCACCAAACGGCGAACACCAGAGCGGGCGCAAAGGTACTGGCCGCGATACCGAAGCACATCGCCACGAGCACGCCGACATTCTGGTCCCGGAGCCAAAGAGCGAGGCCGATCGACATCGCCGCCAGGAACCCGGCGCCGGTCTTCGCAAAGAGCAACCGCTCCCGGTCTGTGCTTTGCGGCCGCAGAACGGCGGCGTAAAGGTCGTGAGACAGGCTGGTGGTGGCCGAAATGAGCAGCCCCACCGATGTGCTTAGCATTGCCGCCATTGCCCCGGCGGCGATAATGCCCAGGACTATTTCCCCGCCCAATAACTGACCAAGCATCGGCACAGCCATGTTGGTCGCCATCCCCCGCTGGCCTTCGGCCAGAAGCTGAACCAGCGTGGGGTACAAAACGTACATCGCGGCCAGGCCGACTAGGAGCACCGCGGCGTAGAAGACAGCGAGCCCCCAGATCGTGAACTCGGCGCTCTTACGGGCGGCCCGCGCGTTCCGCACGGTGTAGAACCGGATCAAGATATGCGGCAGCCCGAGCGTCCCCAAAAAGAGCCCCAGCACCAAACTGGCCTGGTTCATCAGGTCCCGCAGCTCGACTCCCGGAGTCATCGCGGCAGGTGCGTCGGGCATCTGGTCTCTGGCGGTTGTGACTGCAGCCCCCGCCGTTTCCATTTGGGCCACCGTCGCGGCCACTTCCTTCGTCACGACCACCGGCGGGACCATCTCCTGGCCTCTTTCCACGATCGCCAGCGGGTTGCCCCCGAAATGAGAGATGCTGACCCATATAAGGATGCCCACCATTGCGCCAAAGAGAAGGACTCCCTGGATAGCCTGGTTGTAGGTCGTTCCCCGCATACCGCCCACGATCACGTAGATCGCCATGAGTGTGCCGGTCACCAGGACGGTGGGCAGGTAGTCCCACCCGAGCAGGAGTTTGAAAAGGTGCCCGGCGCCGACCATTTGGGGAACGAGATAAAGAGTGCAAAGGACCAGGGTGCTGAGCATCGCCACGATCCTGATCCCGCTTTCCTTGCCGCCGAAGCGGGCGCTGAGTGCGTCGGCCACGGTAAACTTACCCGTGCTCTTCAAGGGTCCGGCAATTACCAGGAGCACCACTATCCACGCCCCAAAGAAGCCGAGAGCCAGCCACCAGCCGTCAACGCCGACCAGGGCCACCGCGCCGGCCACTCCCAGAAAACTGGCGGCGCTGCAATAGTCGCCCAGCATGGCGGCACCGTTGAGCCTCCATGGTATCTTCCCTTCGGCGACGTAAAACGCCGCGGTCGTCCGCGTGTGCCGCCGGCTGGCCCAACTGATATACATTGTGAGCAGAATGCTCGCCATGACGATGGTAAAGGCAATCGGGTTATCCATGCGCTTCGCCCCCCCCTTGATTCAGTCTTATCAGGAAAACCCTGGTAATAACCACGCCACCGATTATGGCCGTCCAGCCCGCCCAGATGGCCAGCGGCATCCCGAGCAGCTCGACGGCGGCCGCGTCCTTGTACGGAGCCGAGGTCAACAGCGCCGCCCCGAAGTACATCACAGAGTAAAGCGCCAGGAGACCGCTGGCAAAGGAAATCTTTTCCCGGATCGCCGCCGGTTCCAACGCTGCGGTGGGCACAGCCTCCGGAGCCGCGGCCACTTCGGCCGAGACGGCCAAAAGTGCGGTGATGTCGATCGTGTCCTTTTTGATGATCAGAACGGGGCAGCGCGCATGCTCCGAGATGGCCTGGGCCACGCTCCCGAAATAGAGTTTTTGCAGACCCTTTCGCCCGGAATCCCCCACGACAATGAGGTCTGCTTTCGTCTCCTTCGCCACAGTAAGGATCATTCCGGTAATGGGACCGCTTTTCCTGACGGTGGTGACCGTGACCCCGTGGCGCCGCCCGAAAGCCGCAACCACATCCAGCGGCTCGCCTATAAGGGGTTGCGGTCCGGTGCCCTTTAGAGCAGCGGCTTCCGCCTCCTTTTCCACCTGGAGCAGCGGCACTTCTTCCACCACCTGCAGGGCCACGACTTCCGCGCCCTCGCGGCCGGCGAGTTCCACCGCCTCTTTGGCTGCGCCCATGGAAGGCACATACCCGTCGACAGCCACCAGTATCTTTTTAAACATCCCTCTCACCTCCCAAGTTGTTCCTCGGTCAAGGTATACCATCCGAAGTATTGCCGCTTTGGTCAAACTTTCCGGCCGGGCGCTCACCGCAGAAAATAAAGATACAAATGGCTTCTTCCTCAAGGGTCTGTAATCTGTCTATTGTGCGCGCGACGTTCCGGCAGGAGCCTAAGCCAGCATAGTGAATCACCCCCCTGAGCTGTGATACCGAGATTATATAGTCGCCGTTGCCGGGCAGATAGAGATTTGCGGCCAAAAGACCGTTTTTGATGATCAGCGGAAGAAACGGCGGGCTCTTTGGTATAGGCCGGGTGATGCTTCTTTGAAAACCCAAACCGGCACCGTTCACCCCCCCCAAACGACCGCTCGCGTCCGAAGCTGCGTTTTGGGATCGAACTCCGTATCCCTGGTCTTTTGGATCATAAATATGGAATGATTCCGCATATAATTAATCAGGCGTCCGGTCTTACATTTAAAGGGGGTAGTTGTATGCAAAAGGCTGTTATTTATACCCTGGCCAGCATTTTGCTCGGGTTCGTCAGTGCCGCTGCACTGGGCGAATACGATGATGGTGAGACCATAATTCTGGCCGCCATATTCTGGCTCCTGGCATCCATCCATTACCGTGGATTTCGAGAAATTCGGTGAAGTACTCGGCGCATGTCCCTTGTGCGAGTCCGAACACAGTCAACCACCCATGTCGTGTACCGGGAGATCTTCATTCCAGAGGACTAGGTCTACGGCGAATGTCACGGATTGACTTGTATTTCCCTCGATCCGAAGGTTGTTCCAGCCCCTACAGGACCTGCTCAGAGCAGGGCCTGTCACCGGGCGAAAGCCGATTACCGCCGAAAATGACGGTGAAGAAAGCAGATCATCACCGTCATTTTCGACAGAATGTAACCTGGGGGCAGCGCAAGCGTATGGCGGACGGAAAGGTCAGCCTGCCATACGGCCAATTCCTTGGCTACGAGAAGGGCGAGGATGGTTTGCCGAGGATTGTTGAATCTTAAGCTGTAAAAAACTCTATTTCAAACCACCACAATTTGAAAATGATAAAAGCCACCTCGCGAAACCGCAAGAATGGCTTAGATACTGGGTTTCCAGACAAAGCAAAAACCATCTATTGATAAAATCCTTTTATCAATAGATGGTAGACTATTTGGCTAATCTACTACAAAATGATAAAATGCACACCCCCTGGCTAAGTTTCAACGATTTCAAG
>DBEH01000009.1 GCA_002294005.1 Firmicutes bacterium UBA911
ATTTCTATTCTGCAACAAAGATCCTGGCCATTCGTTGGTCCGATTTCGCTCTTTTGTGGTAGCACCCGGGGTCCGGGTCTGCATGCACCTAATCAGCCGCCCGGAAAGCACCCCCTACCTTGCGGAGCACGAATTCGGATCCCGCATGGCCAACGACGCGTCCTCCAGGTCATACTCCTCGGTCGGGATGAAGTCCTCGGCGCCGTAGAAGCTCAGTTCTCTTTCTTTTCGCAGGCGCTTCGAAATCTTTTTGATTTCCGGCAACGATTCGTTCAGTACCAGCGGGAGCATGGCGCGATGCTTTTCCAACACCCGGCCGACATCATGCAGTTTCGGTACCTCCGCTCCGATGGCCCGCAGTACGGCCTTTAGCAACAGTTCCACCATCTCTTGCGCCTCACGGACCACATCCGAATAGGCTTCGTGGTCACGGTAGAAGCTGAGCGCCCGGAAACGAACCTCGGCCTTTTTCAAATAGGCTGCTGTCAATTCATCCCGCTTCAAAGGTTCATCCCTCCCAAAAAACCGTCCTTGGTCTGCCATTCCCAGGTGTTGCCGTGCTGGACCCTGCGCGCCCCCGACCGCTGAATCAGTTCCCCGGAGGCCTTAATGATGTGGTCGATTAAACCGGCCGGATCATAGATAACCAGGTGGTTGTCCGCCAGGTCGAAATATACGGGCTGCATCTTCAATGCTTCTTTCCGGCTGAGGATATAGGGGGAGAGTTCGCACAGGATGTCTTCTTCTTCGTATAGTTCCTGTGCCAGAGGTTCGTGCTTCATTTCGATGTTCTCCACAAACTCCTGCAGGCGGCGGCTGAAGCCCGGAGCCCGGTTCAGGACAATCAGCAAATCAAAATCAGAGTTCAACCGGTTGTCTCCGCGGGCATAAGACCCAAAAACCGCACAACCCTGCAGCCCTTCACCGTAATAGTCGATGATCTCTCTCAGAACGGCGGCAAGGTAACGGCGGTGGCGCGGGGAAAAGGTTGTCAGGGTCGGCGGAACACTCTCCAGCAACGGTTTCACCACCTTCTTTCCCCCCGGGGTTCTTAGAAAACTAAACTGCTTCACTTCCAAATATAACCCATAACCAGGCCGGCAACAACCGCAATCCATTAGGAAAAGATCTCCAGATTTCCGTTAGGAGATGGCCACTTTCGAGGGGAAACCACCTGTCGTGGGCTGTAAACCCCCCGCCGCCGGGCCGTTTGAGCTGCTGATTCTTAATTGTGAAGACCCCGTAACTTTTCGGGGTCTTCAACTGTTATATTGGTTAGAGGGATGAACAGGTTTGTTAGGAGGTACGGGATGGCGGAGACGGCGGTGGCTCCGGATGAGGCCGGCCTAGTGGAGCGTGCCGGACGCGATCTGGAGGCGTTCCTGGAACTCTACGACCGGCACGTGAACGGGCTGTACCGGTTCGCGTTTTACCGGCTGGGAGACCGGGCCGAAGCCGAGGATGCGGTGTCTCAAACCTTCCTGCAGGCGATACGCTACCTGGGCCGGTACGAACAGCGGGGCCTCCCGTTCCGCCACTGGTTATACCGCATCGCGGCTGGCGTCATTTCCCGCGCCGCCGGACACCGGCGACGGGAGGTGCCGCTGGCGGCGGAACATCTCAATACCGGCGCCGGCAACCCGGACGCGCTTCCGGAACGGCTGGATCTGGCGGCGCTGCTCCGGACGATGTCGAGCAGCGGCAGGACTATGAAGTGACCCTGCGCCGGGCGGCTGCGCCCGACGGTCTGCCTGTGGCCGGAGATGAACTGCGGATCATCGTGTCGCTCTCTATGGACGGCAGGGTGTACACCGCCTACGGGAACTGGTATCCGGTTGAAGACTCGTTCGCCAGCGGGTTGATCAGATACGAGGAAGCCCTGGAACGCCTGCGCCGGGGCGAGGGGCTGTTCGAGGCGCGCGGCGGCTACAACCCGGGCGCGGCGGTGATCGAGACGGTGGAGCTGGCCTACCGTTTGGCCTTCGCCCTGGACCACACTCCTTACCTGGTGCCGGTCGCCGTGTTCCGCGGTGAATTTGCCCCGGACCAAGGCGAACCGCGGCCCTTCGCGGCCTACGTTTCGCTGCTCGAATACCGGACCGGGCCTAACGCCGGGAACTTCGTTCTGGACGCGGCGCTGCCGGACGTGCCTGAAACGGCGCGCGGCCTGCGCGAACGGCCGCTCGCGGCCACCGAGGCCGAACTGCCCGTCCTGGCTTCCCACTTCGGGCTTACCGGGTCACCGGGGGGTGACGGCGTGATCCGCGGCCCGCGGGGCCAGGAATTGGGGCCGACCTCCTGGGACGGGGGCTGGATTTACTGCGGTCCGGAGGCGTCCACCCAGGCGCCTGAAGCCGCCCGGGTGGATGTGCCGGCGCTGGTGGAGGCGGCGCGCGCCCTGGCGGCCGGCCTGCCCGCGCTGCCCGGGGAACCGGGGGAGCCGCAGCTTGTGGAATCCGGAAGCGGTGAATGGACCGGGGTCAGAATCCCGCTGCTGTATGATGGGTTGCCGGTGGTGGAACCCGACGGCCGGGGTTACTCGTCCCACCTCTGGGTATGGCAGATGGGCACCGACCGGGAGGTGTGGACGGTGAAGTGCTCATACCCCATGGAGTTTACTGCGGGCGAGGAGATTCCGCTGCTCACGCCGGGCGAAGCCTGGGAGAGACTGCTCCGAAACGAGTCCCTGGTGTACATGGACGGGTTCCTTGGGGTGATTCCCGGTGGGCGGTTCGTCGTCCCTGAATCCCGGATCACCCACGTCGATCTGGTCTACCTCCCGCGCCACCCGCAGTTGGCGCAGTACGACCTGATGTACCGGTTTGCCGGTGAAGCCGCGGTCGGCGGCGACCGGGTCGAATTTGCGGCCTACGTGCACGCCCGGAAGGGATAGCAGGGGACGCGGGGATAGGTTTCGTGTATTCTGAATTATTCTGAATATTAGTCGGAGGCAAACAGGAGAAGGGTATGGCTGAGCCGAATAGATAATTCGCGATGCCTTGATGCCAAAAGCAACCAGTCCCGGTCGCCGCCCCGTTCGGCCGCCGCTTGGCGGTTGCTGTGTCACAAGGGGATTACCCATATGAATCAACGGCTTATTGGCAGGGAGATTTTCTGGGCCGCGGCGCTGATACTGTTCTTATGGGTGGCCTCCATGCTGCTCCGCTGGCTGCAGCTGATGGTCGCGGTTGAGTACGGCCTGGTCGGCGTATTCCTGGCGGCGGTGCTGATGGTGCGTGTGCTGTTCGGCGTCCTGTTGGGTTTACCCTGGCTTTTTGAGCGCTGGGATACACATACGGGTTTCAACTGGTCCAAACTCTTGGTTCAGGGTCTTCCCGCCTTGGTGCTGGCCATTCCCATGCTGTTGATCATGCGGATCTTTGACCTCAGCGAAGCCCAGGTAAGCTATCTTCCCTGGGAAGCAATGAAAAACCACGCCCCGGGTCAGTTCGTGGTGTACTTGGCGTCCGTGTGGTTCGGGAAGGTGCTGGTGGACAGCGCCAAAGGCTTCAAGCGTCCCGCCTGCCGGCGGAACCGGTCCGCGCGGTTCAGGCCGCCCCCCAAGATCGGATGGTCCTAGACAGGCCTACCGCTCCCGCAGGGCGGTGGCAATCCGGGGAATGAAGTCCTTCTTGCGGGAGAGCACCCGGGGCACAAAGCATTTGCCGTCCTCGACCTTGACTCCGAAGGCGTGGCCGACGATTTCCCGCTCGGGCCCCTCGACCCAGATCTCCTCGCCCTTGCCGGACAGCGGGTTGGTGATCAGGAGCACTAAGAGGTCATAGCCCCCCGCCCGGCAGAGCTTCTCCATTTCGCCCTTGATCTCCGCCTCCCGGGCCTGGATCTTGGAGTCGTCCAGGACCATGATCTGGTTCACCCCGATCTTTTTCCCCGCCAGGTGGTATTCCTTGAAGTCCAGCGTGATGATCTCCTGGGCGGGGATACCTTCGGCGGTAACGCTGACCGCCAGCAATTCCTTGCCGTACTCGGCCAGGCTCAGCCCGGCCATCTCGCTCAAGCGGTGGGCCATCACGTGGTCCTTGTCGGTGGTGGTGGACAGGGTCAGGAGCAGGGTGTCCGACAGGATGCCCGAGAGGAGCGCGCCCGCGATCTCGGGGGGAACCTCCACCTGATGCAGGCAAAGCTGCGTGGCCACGATGGTGCAAGTGCTCCCGACCGGCTCGTTGTAGACGGTGATCGGCTTGATGGTCGAGATGTCCCCGACGCGGTGGTGGTCGATGATCTCCAGGATATCGGCCTGCTCGATGTCGGCCACGGCCTGGGAGATCTCGTTGTGGTCCACCAGGATCACCTGTTTCTGCACGGGGTTCAAGAGGTCGCTCCGGGTGATGATCCCGATCAGCCGGTCGTCCTCGTCCACCACCATGGCGCAGCGGCAATCCGACTCCACCATCTGCCGCTTGACCTCGCTGACGGTGGTGTCCAGTTCGGCCACCGGCACGTTGGGGGACATGATGTGCGACACCGGGCGGCAGAGGCTCACCAACTGGGCCGTGGCGAAGGTGCGGTAGGGGGAACTGATCACCAACGCCTGGTGGCGCCGGGCCAACTTCAGGACCTCCTCGCTCACGTCGTGGTCCCCGGTGACGATCAGGGCGGCGCACCCGCCCTTGATCAGGTCCTTCTGGATGTCCGTCCGGTCCCCCAGGATGGCGATGTCGCCCTTCTTTACCCGGTTCAGCGTGGTAACCTTCTGGGAGGCGGCCACGAACACGTCCCCCCCGAGCGTGGTCACCCGGCCGGTGTTGGCGAGCACCTTCCCCTGCAGGGCCGAAATCAGGAGGTGCAGTTCGACCGGGCTGATGGAAAGCCCCTCGATGTCGAGCCGCTCCGCGAAGAACACCGCCAGGTGCTGCGTATCCACGATTCCGAGCAGCCGGCCGTCCTCGTCCACGACCGGAAGGCTCCGGATGTGCTTCTCTTTGATGAGGTTGGCGGCGTCGAGGATGGAGTCCCGGGGCGAAATGGAGATCGGCCGGCTTAAGTCCATGTCGGCGACCGTGGCCGCGACGCCGGCGACCTGCAGCAGCGGTTCCAGGCTGAAACGCTCCAGGATGTATTCCGTTTCCGGGTTCAGCGCGCCGGCCGCGCACGGCACGTAAACCTGGGTATCGTCCAGGATGTTCTTGAAGTAGGCGTAACCGATCGCCGCGCAAACGCTGTCGCTGTCCGGAGAGCGGTGGCCGATCACCAGCACCCGTTTTCGTTTCACCGGTAAAAACCCCCTTTTCGGGCACAGTGGGTGATTCCGCCGGGAATACTTCTGGAGCCGGGGTGCTGAATCCTGCCGGGCGGCGGGGACAATTTGGCCTGCCCCCTTCGCGGGGGCAGGCCAAATTGTCCCTAAGTCTCCGGCGCGGGGTGCGGTTCTCGCCAAATCGTTCCCGGTTCTCAGGCGGCACGGGAGCGGGCGGCGCCCATCGAGCGGCGCTACGGGTTCGCCACAGACCCCATAAACAATACGGTATCGGTCTTTTTGTCGACAATGGCGAATAAGAAGGGCCGGTCGACCACCATGTTGAAAGGCTCATCGAGGCCGGCGCTGGTCAGCTTAATCGAAATGGAGGTTACCGCCGCCGCCTCCGTGCCTCTTTCGTCAACATCCACAACGGCTTTGTGCTTCACTTCGCCGATGTAGGCCCGGGACGGAGGCGTGAAGAGCTTGGAGAAGTCGGCGGCATTCGGCTGAAAGGCGATCCCCATGCCCATACCGCTCAAGATTTCGTTCAGCGTTTTCTCGTACTCGATACTGAAGCGCGGCAGGGAAACCCGGCCCTCCTTGGTGGCGAAACGGGACTGCCACTTCGCCCAGTTGTCGGCGTTCAGGTTCCGTTGGAATTCCTCCAGGTTCGAATCCCGGCTGGGTAGGAAGATGTACATCCCGGCGCTTTGGTCCTTGCCGTAGGGCAGTTCAAGCGCCTCAAATTTGGCGTCCCGGAAGTAGCGGAAATCGCCGGACTGCGACATCATCGGCACCTGCTTCTGGGCGCGGCCGGCCGGATAAAACGGCTGATCCCGGGTTTCCGCCCTGTCAAGCTCCGTGGTCCACGTGCCCAGGAAGTAGATGGCGTTGATCAAATACATCACGTCGTCCGGGTCGACGCGGTCGATGATGCCGTCGATCTTGCCGTTGGTTTGGTCCTGCACCCACTTGTTGATCACCGCCGGGGCTTCGGGGGCGTTGAAGTCGAGCTTGGCGATCTCGGCGCCGTAGTAGCGCTTTACGGTTTCCAGGAACTCGGCCACAAACACGACGTCCTGCTTGGCCCACAGCGAGTTGGCGACATCGAGTTTCACCCCGGGGGCCGGGGAGTTCAGGGCCTTGAGCAGGGCCTGGTTGGCTTTGTTCAGGTCTTCGACCGGCACTCCCTGCACGCCGAGCACTTCGGCCATCGCCTTTTTGGTTTGGGTGTCCGCCCCGTTGTAGACCATGCTCAGGGCCAGGGCCACACTTGCCGGGGACACGAAGATGTTTTCGCCGGCGTCCTCTTTGGCCAGGGCGGCGAAAAGGTTGAAGCCGAAGTCCTTCGTCGTGCCGGCCGCCGGCGGCGCCGGGGGTTTCTTGCCGGTTCCAGGCACGCCGGGGCGGGTGATGACCACGGTCCTGCCGGCGGGTTTCCACTCCACCTTGCAGTCCAGCGCCTCGGCCACGAAGCGGAACGGCACCATGGTGCGGCCGTCGACTATCCTGGCGGGTACGTCGAGCAGGTGGGTCTGCCCGTTGACATAGGCCGTCCGCGCGCCGACGTGCAGCCTGACGCTCGCCTGGCCGGCGGCGACATCAATTATGCCTTGGTAATACGTTACCTGTGCGCCTATCGCTTCAAACACCGCCCTCAGGGGCACCAGAGTGCGCCCATTGTCGATCGCCCCGGCGGTTTCCAGCGGCTTTCCGTCCAGGACCACCGTGGGGCCTGCCGCATAAGTGACACCTCCCAACATCAGGCACATTGCCAGTACGAGAGCCAAAACCAGAAACTTGCGCATGCCGATCCCCCTTTGAAATAATTTATTTACGATAGAGACGCACGAGTTCCGGATGTGGTTTAGGAGTGTGGAGAGAAAATGGATAGTCCCGATTGGCAATTTCTAACCTAAATATAGCCGTAATAGCAGTGGTTTTTTTCCTGGGAGCAGCTATTATTCATTGCCGGGAACGTGATAAAATAATGGTGTTTCTTGATGTTTTTATGGCGTTCTGGTCCGGCCTATTTTTAATTCAAATGCTCTGGCGATGATTGATTGCGGGCAACAGTTCGCAATTGGGTTCTGGCCGGCCAGGCCCTTAACTTACGGCATTACGGCCTGGAGCAAGATGGCGGCCGCCAGCCCGACGCCGACTGTGAGCGGGAGGTTCTTGGTCTTCACCGCCACCAGGAAGCAGGGGACGGCGGCCAGCAGGTGCTGGTTCCGGATGGTCAGGTCGAAGGCCCCGCCGCGCAGGAGCAGTTCCGGGGCTAAAAGAGCGGCCAGCACCGCCACCGGCACGAAGCGCAGCCAGCGGATGAAACCCTCCGGGATCCTCATCCGGGCCAGCACCGCCAGGGGCAAGGCCCGCGGCAGGTAGGTGGCCGCGCCCATGGCGGCGATTATCCAGAGCTTTTCCATTTTTCCCACCCCGAAGCGGCCGTGGCCGTGAGGACCGTGGCCAGAATGATGTTCCAGTTGCCTTCCAGGAGCTGGCCCAGCAGCAGGGAGAGCCCCCCGGCCAGCACGGCGGCGTACAGGAGCAGCCGGTCACTCAGCTGCATGACCAGCAGGCAGATGAACATGGCCGGCAGGGCGAAGCCGAGGGGCAACTGTTCGATCCCCGGCACCAGGCTGCCGAAAAAAGCGCCGATAATGGTGCCGGTGATCCACGAGGCGTAGGCGGCGAAATTGGTGCCGTACATAAACCAGTGGTGGCGGGGCTGCCGGCCGTACTCGGTGCTGTTCAAGGCGAAGGTTTCGTCGGTGACGCCCCACCCCAGCAGGGCGTAGGAGTGAAACCGCAGGCCCCGCAGGTGGGGGGCGAGCGCGGCGCTCATCAGGATGTGCCGCAGGTTCACCAGAAAAGTGGTCATAATGATGGCCGCCGGACTCATGGCGGCGGCGAACATCCCGGCGGCGATAAACTGGGAGGCCCCGGCGAACACGATCACGGACATAGCGATAGTCTCGGAGATGGTCAGGCCGGCCTCCCGGGCCAGGACCCCGAAGGCCATGGCCAGGACGACGTAGCCGAGCATGATCGGCACGGCCTTGGTTACGCCCGCGGCAAGTTCTGTCGGCGGGTGTGCGTTGGCGGTGGCGGCGGCGTCAGGCTGCAAAGGCCGGTCTCACCCCTTTTGACGAGGTTGGACAATACACGTGCTATTCTAACACAACGGGAGGCCGTTTTCGACAGCCGATCATTGAAACAGTAGATTGAGAGGCCCCTGGAGAGGCACAAAAATCATTGACACCCGGTTCCGCCTTCTGTATACTGGACTATAACTTTTCACACAGCGTTTAAAGGCGAAGAAAGGGACGAAGGATCTGGCCGATCGTCCGCCACAGAGAGCCGGGGCAGCTGAAAACCGGCGCGGGACCCAGGTTCGAGATCACCCTGGAGCCGGGCGCCCAAAGCGCCGGGGGGCCGAAAAGGCCTTAAGCGGCGTCAGTAGGTTGCTTCCGGGTTGGTAACCCGTTATCGAAAAACCGCGTGCTTTAACCGGCACGGCAGAGCGGTCGACACCGGCGACGGTGCCGGCAACCAGGGTGGTACCGCGCGAGCGTAGCCTCTCGTCCCTGGCAGTTGTGGCTGCCACGGGACCGGAGGTTTGTTTGTTTCCGGGAATTCGCTGCAATACAACGCTGGGAGATGAAAGAGATGGGTCTGGTCATTTACGTGGACGGCGAATTTTTACCCGAGGAAAAGGCAGTGGTCTCCGTGTTCGACCACGGGCTCCTGTACGGGGACGGTATCTTCGAAGGCATCCGCGCCTACCACAACCGGGTGTTCAAGCTCCAGGACCACATCGGCCGTCTCTACGATTCGGCGAAAGTGATCTTGCTGGAGATCCCCATCACCCGGGAAGAAATGGCGGAAGTGGTCCTGGAGACAATGCGCAGGAACGGCCTGCGTGAAGGCTACATCCGGCTGGTCGTCACCCGCGGCGTGGGGGACCTGGGGCTGGACCCGAAGAAGTGCCCGCGGGCGTCCGTGATCTGCATCGGGGCGTCCATTCAGCTGTACCCCGAGGAATTCTACGAACGGGGCCTGGACATCGTCACGGTGCCGACGCGGCGGAACCTGGCCGAGGCGGTCAATCCGCGGATCAAGTCCTTGAACTACCTGAACAATGTCCTGGCCAAGATCGAGGCCTCCCTGGCGGGGACGATCGAGGCCGTAATGCTCAACACCGAAGGGTACGTCGCGGAGGCCACGGGGGATAATGTCTTCATTATCAAGAACGGGGTTTTGATCACGCCACCGTCGTACGCCGGCATCCTGGAGGGGATCACCCGCAACACGGTCATGGAACTGGCCCGGGCGCGGGGCATTCCGGTGGTCGAGACGCTTTTCACCCGTTACGACATCTACACCGCCGACGAATGCTTCCTGACCGGGACCGCGGCCGAGGTAATTCCGGTGGTCAAGGTGGACGCCCGCGTCGTCGGCAGCGGGCAGCCCGGGGAGCTGACCCGGAACCTGATCGCGGACTTCCGCGAACTGACCAAGACCGACGGACCCCAGATCTTCCCCGCCTAAAAACAAAAAGGGGGGACAAATAAAAAGGGGGACAGTCCCCTATTTATGCCGAAGATCACCATCACCAGGGGCTATCTGGCCCGTTACGCCCGGCTCATGAGCTCGGCGGCCGGCGGGGCGATCATCAGGGAGTGATCCCGGAATGAGGAGTGAGGACCTATGCTTACCGGCGGACAAATACTGATTGAGTGCCTAAAGAACGAGGGGGTCGACGTCGTCTTTGGCTACCCGGGGGGCGCCGTACTGCCGATTTACGACGCCTTGTACGACTCCGACATCCTCCACGTCCTGACCAGGCATGAACAGGCCGCGGCCCACGCCGCCGACGGCTACGCGCGTGCCACCGGGCGCCCCGGGGTGTGCTTGGCCACGTCTGGTCCGGGGGCGACCAACCTGGTGACCGGGATCGCCACGGCGGCCATGGACTCGGTGCCGATGGTGGCCATCACCGGCCAGGTCCCGACCACCCTGATCGGGAAGGACGCGTTCCAGGAGGCGGACATCACTGGCATCACCCTGCCGATCACCAAGCATAACTACCTGGTCCGGGACGTCAACGAACTGCCCCGGATCGTCAAGGAAGCTTTTTACATCGCCACCACCGGACGGCCGGGCCCGGTCCTGATCGACATTCCCCGGGACGTGTCCGCCGCGAAGACCGAGTACCGGGATCCCGGCCCGATCGGCCTGCGCGGCTACATGCCCCGCCTGGCGGGGGAGCCGGCCAGAATCGCCGCTGCCGCCAAACTGATCGCCCAAGCCAAGCGCCCTGTCATTTACGCCGGGGGCGGCGTGATCAACTCGGGCGCGGCCGAATACCTGAAGAAGCTGGCCGAGACCATCATGGCGCCGGTGGCCGTCACCCTGATGGGCATCGGCTGTCTTCCGGGCGACCACCCGTTGTTCCTGGGCATGCTCGGCATGCACGGGGCGCGGTACACCAACTACGCAGTGAACGAATGCGACCTCCTGCTGGCCGTCGGTGTGCGCTTTGACGACCGGGTCACCGGCAAGGTCGAGAGCTTCGCGTCCCACGCCAAGGTGATCCACATCGACATCGACCCGGCCGAGTTCGGCAAGAACGTCCCGGTGGACATCTCCATCGCCGGCGACGTGCGCACCGTGCTGGTCGACCTGATCAAGAACCTGACCTGCAACCCCGACCCGGCCTGGCAGGAAAAGATCGCCCTTTGGAAAAAGGAGTACCCGCTGGACTACAGCCGTGAGGGCTTGCGGCCCCAGGCCGTGATCCGGGAGCTTTCGGACACGCTGCAGGGCCGCCGCTACCGGGTGACCACCGAGGTGGGCCAGAACCAGATGTGGGCCGCCCAGCACTTCTGCATCACCCGGCCCCGAAGTTTCATTTCCTCGGGCGGGCTGGGCACCATGGGCTACGGTTTCCCGGCGGCCATCGGCGTGCAGGTGGCCTGCCCCGACGAACTGGTGTTCGACATTGCCGGCGACGGCAGCATCCAGATGAACATCCAAGAGCTGACCACCGCCGTGAACTACAGGCTGCCCGTAAACGTGGCCATCCTGAACAACGGCTACCTGGGGATGGTGCGGCAGTGGCAGGAACTGTTCTACAACCGGCGCTATTCCCAGACCGAGCTTTTAAACCCCGATTTCGTAAAGGTGGCCGAGGCCTTCGGCGCCGAGGGGATCCGGGTCGAGAAAATCGCGGAGGTGGGGCCGGCGCTGGAACAGGCGATCGCCTCCAGCAGACCGGTGGTCTTGGACTTCATCGTGGAGCGCGAAGAGAACGTGATGCCGATTGTTCCGCCCGGAGAGGCCATCAGCCGGATGCTCGGCTAGGTTTTCGCACGGGGCGGGCTTGGGTGCCTGCGGGCGCGGCGCTTTCACAGGTTCGACCCGGTAGAAGATAAGGTGAGGGGGTGGGGAGAAAATGCGCAGCACTTATTCGGTCCTGGTGGAAAACAACCCGGGGGTCCTGGCGCGGGTGGCCGGCCTCTTCAGCCGCCGCGGGTACAACATCGACAGCCTCTCGGTGAGCCGCACCGACGACCCGAGCATCTCCCGGATGACCATCGTCGTCGAGGGCGAGAAGGCTGTGCTGGAGCAGGTGGCCAAGCAACTGCGCAAGCTGGTGGACGTGATCCGGGTGCACGACATCACGGATGAACCCCACGTCGACCGGGAACTGGTGCTGATCAAGGTGAACGCCGACTCCGGCACCCGCGGGGACATCATGCAGATCGTCGAAATCTTCCGGGGCCGGATCGTGGACGTGGGCGAGTACACCAGCATCGTCGAGGTGACCGGGGACGAGGGCAAGATCAACGCCATCGAGAACGCCCTGAAGCCCTTCGGGATCATGGAGCTGGTGCGCACCGGGAAGGTCGCCATGCAGCGGGGGATACAGACCGTTTTGGTGGAAGACTAGGAGGACCTGGGAACGGCAGGCGGACTGTGCCCACAGGACTCATGCGGGACTCTACGGGGTTCCTGCCGGGGAACGATGCCGGGACCTCTGCTGGGAACGCTAGTAGGGGGCCCGGAGAGACTCACCTTTTGCTACAGGAGGAAACAAGCCTGATGGCCAACGAACACAATGGAGACAACGGACACGACGAACATATGGACCGTATGAAAGTTTACTACGACGGGGACGCCCGCCTGGAGCTTTTGCAGGCCAGGACCGTGGCCGTGATTGGCTACGGTAGCCAAGGGCACGCCCAGGCGCAGAACCTGCACGACAGCGGGGTGCCGGTGGCGGTGGGCCTGCGGCCGGGCAGCGCCAATTGGGCGCGGGCCGAGGGCGACGGCCTGCGGGTGTTGCCGGTGGCGGACGCCGCGCGCGCGGCCGACATCATTCAGATCCTGATCCCGGACGAGCACCAGGCCGGGGTCTTCAAAGCCGACATCGCGCCGCACCTGACGGCGGGCAAGGCGCTCATGTTCTCGCACGGCTTCAACATTCACTTCGGGCAGATCACGCCCCCGGCCGACGTGGACGTGTTCATGGTGGCGCCCAAGAGCCCGGGCCGCATGGTCCGCCGGTTGTACCAGGACGGGAAGGGCGTGCCGGGCCTGATCGCGGTCCACCAGGACCCGAGCGGGCGGGCGAAGGAACTGGCCCTGGCCTACGCCAAGGGCATCGGCTGCACCCGGGCCGGCGTGTTCGAGACCACCTTCGCGGAGGAGACCGAGACCGATCTCTTCGGCGAGCAGTGCGTGCTCTGCGGCGGGGTGAGCGAGCTGATCAAGGCCGGGTTCGAGACCCTGGTCGAGGCGGGCTACTCCCCGGAGATCGCCTACTTCGAGTGCCTGCACGAACTCAAGCTCATCGTGGATTTGATCAACGAGGGCGGCCTGACCAAAATGCGCAGCAACGTCAGCAACACCGCCGAGTTCGGAGACTACGTCAGCGGCCCGCGGATCATCAACGAGGAAGTGCGCGCGGAGATGCGCGCCGTGCTGGCCGACATCCAAAACGGCATCTTCGCCAAGGAGTGGATCCTGGAGAACCAGGCCGGGCAGCCGTCGTTCAAGGCCATGCGCCGCAACGAACGCGAGCACCTGATCGAGGAAGTCGGCGCCGAACTCCGCAAAATGATGCCCTGGCTCCAGGACAAATAGCCTTTACGGCGGCCCCTTTCTCGGAGTCTCTTTCGCAGACCGTGCCTTTCGCAGGTGTTCCTTTTTTAGTGCGCTTTGGGGGTGGGAAATATGAGCGAGCGCGTGTACATTTTTGACACAACCTTGAGAGACGGGGAGCAGTCTCCGGGAGTGAGCCTCAACATCCGTGAGAAACTGCAGATCGCCCATCAACTGGCCAGGCTGAACGTCGACGTCATCGAGGCCGGATTCCCGTTCGCCTCCCCCGGCGATTTCAAGGGCGTCCAAGCGGTGGCCCGCGAGGTGCGGGGGGTCAGCGTGGCCGGCCTGGCCCGGGCGAACGCCTCGGACATCGACCGGGCGTGGGAGGCCCTGCGCGAGGCCGAGCAACCCCGGATCCACACCTTCATCGCCACCTCGGACATCCACCTGCAGCACAAGCTGCGGATGAGCCGAGAGGCCGTGCTGGAGACGGCGGTCGAGGCCGTGCGCCGCGCGAAGGGGTACACCGCCGACGTGGAGTTTTCGGCCGAGGACGCGTTCCGTTCCGACCCCGACTACCTCTGCCGGGTGCTGGCGGCCGTGATCGCCGCCGGAGCGACCACCGTCAACATCCCCGACACCGTCGGCTACGCCATGCCGGACGAGTTCGGGGCGTTCATCGCGCACGTCTTGGACCACGCGCCCGGAATCGAGAACGTGGTGGTCAGCGTGCACTGCCACAACGACCTTGGCCTGGCCGTGGCCAACTCCTTGGCCGCCGTGCGCAACGGCGCCCGCCAGGTGGAGTGCACCGTGAACGGCATCGGCGAGCGGGCCGGCAACGCCGCCCTCGAGGAAGTGGTGATGGGCCTCTTCACCCGCCGGGAGAAATATGGTCTCATCACCGGCATCCAGTGCGAGGAAATCTACCGGACCTCCAAGCTGGTGAGCACGCTCACCGGCATGCCGGTCCAGTTCAACAAGGCCATCGTCGGCAAGAACGCCTTCCTGCACGAGTCCGGCATCCACCAGGACGGCGTGCTCAAAGAGCGCACCACCTACGAGATCATCTGCCCGACCGTGGTCGGCATCACCCGGTCCAACCTGGTGCTCGGCAAGCACTCCGGGCGCCACGCCTTCCGCCAGCGCCTGACCGAGTTGGGCTTTGAAGTGAGCGAGGAGGAACTGAACCGGGCCTTCGTCCGGTTCAAGGAGTTGGCCGACTCGAAGAAGCAGATCGCCGACGAGGACCTGGAGGCGATCCTGGACGAGACCATCCGCCAGGTGCCCGCCACCTACGAACTCGACTACCTGCACATCTTCAGCGGGACTACGGTCAAGCCGACGGCGGTGATCGGCCTTTTGATCGACGGCGAGTTCGTCCAGGAGGCGGCCTGCGGCAACGGCCCGGTGGACGCGGCCTACAAGGCCATCGAGAAGGCCACGGGGTGCAAGTACTCGCTGGTGAGCTACGTCATCGACGCCGTGACCGGCGGCACCGACGCCCTGGCGAACGTCACCCTGAAGATGCGCGACGAGGAGCACCGGGTTTACACCGGCCGCGGCGTGTCCGCCGACGTACTCGAAGCCAGCGCCCGGGCCTACGTTAACATAATGAACAAAATAGTATACGATGAGAAGACGCGCAAACACGAGTGATAGGCAAAGCGCTGATCTGAGGTGACGGGAGAGAAGGACCTAAAAAAGTGTAAAAAGGTGTCAGACACCTTTTTTGGAGCCGGTAACCTGAAAGTCCAGGGAATTAAAAAGGTGTCAGACACCTTTTTGGAGGTTGTTGCTGCTTGGGTATGACCATCACGGAGAAGATTCTGGCCCGCGCCGCCGGACGTGACCGCGTGGCGCCCGGTGAGTTGATCTCGGCCCGCGTCGACGCCGTCCTCGGCAACGACATCACCGCCCCGCTCGCCATCCGCGAGTTCGAGAAGATCGGGGTCGACCGCGTGTTCGACCCGGACCGGGTGTACCTGGTGCCCGACCACTTCACGCCCAACAAGGACATCAAGTCGGCCGAGCAGGCCAAGGAGATGCGGGAATTCGCCCGCCGCCAGGGCCTGACCCACTATTTCGAGGTCGGCCGCATGGGCATTGAGCACTGCCTCCTGCCCGAGCAGGGCCTGGTGGGTCCGGGCGACGTGGTCATCGGGGCCGACTCGCACACCTGCACTTACGGCGCGCTCGGCGCCTTCGCCACCGGCGTGGGTTCCACCGACCTGGCCGCGGCCATGGCCCTGGGCGAGACCTGGTTTAAGGTGCCCGAGTCCGTCAAGTTCGTCTACGAGGGCGAACTGCCCGAGTGGGTGGGCGGCAAGGACCTGATCCTCTACACCATCGGCGACATCGGCGTGGAGGGTGCGCTCTACCAGGCGATGGAGTTCACCGGCCCCGCCATCGCGCACCTTTCCATGGACGGCCGGTTCACCATGGCCAACATGGCCATCGAAGCCGGGGCCAAAAACGGCATCATCGCGCCGGACCTTCGGACCCTGGAGTACGTGCACGGCCGGACCCGCCGCCCTTTCGAGATTTTCGCGAGCGACCCGGACGCGGCCTACGCCCGCACGGTCACCTACGACGTCTCGAAACTTGAGCCCCAGGTGGCCTTCCCGCACTCGCCGGACAACACCCGGCCGGTGTCCGGGGCCGGCCGCGTGGACATCGACCAGGTGGTCATCGGCTCGTGCACCAACGGCCGCATGGACGACCTGCGCCTCGCCGCCCGGGTGCTGGCGCGCCGCCAGGTGCACCCCCACGTGCGCCTGCTCGTGTTCCCCGGCACCCAGGAGATCTACCGCCAGGCGCTGGACGAGGGCCTCCTGTCCATCTTCATCCAGGCGGGCGCGGCGGTGAGCACCCCCACCTGCGGCCCGTGCCTGGGCGGCCACATGGGCGTGCTGGCGCGCGGCGAGCGGGCGGTGGCCACCACCAACCGCAACTTCGTGGGCCGCATGGGCCACCCGGAGAGCGAAGTGTACCTGACCAACCCGGCAGTGGCGGCCGCCTCGGCGGTACTCGGCCGCATTGCCCATCCCGGAGAGGTGGTATAACGATGCAGCTTGAAGGCAACGCCTGGAAGTTCGGCGACAACATCGACACCGACGTCATCATCCCGGCGCGCTACCTGAACACCTCCGACCAGGCCGAACTGGCCAAGCACTGCATGGAGGACGCCGACCCGGCGTTCGCCGGCCAGGTGCAGCCCGGAGACATCATCGTCGGCGGCAGCAACTTCGGCTGCGGCAGCTCGCGCGAGCACGCGCCGCTGGCCATCAAGGGGGCCGGGGTGTCCTGCGTGATCGCGCGCAACTTCGCCCATATCTTTTACCGGAACGCCTTCAACATCGGGCTGCCCATCCTGGAGTGCCCGGCGGCCGTCGAGGGCATCCGCGCCGGCGACCGGGTGGCGGTGGACGCCGCCGCCGGCACCATCAGGAACCTGACCACCGGCGCCGCGTTCGAAGCGAAGCCGATCCCCCCGTTCATGCAGGAAATCATCGCCGCCGGGGGGCTGATCGAGCACGTGAAACGAAAGGTGAGGGGGTAGAATTCAGAATTCTGAATTCTGAATTCTGGATTCTATATTCTTGACCCAAAGGGGCACTACCTGATGAGCGTATGCATCCAAATCTATGATACGACGCTGAGAGACGGCACCCAGGGCGAGGGCGTCGCCTTCTCGGTGGAGGACAAGATCAAGATCACCCGCCGGCTCGACCGGATGGGCTTTCACTACGTGGAGGGGGGCTGGCCGGGCTCGAACCCCAAGGACCTGGAGTACTTCCGGAAAATCCGGGACGAGCGCTTCCGCCAGGCCAAGATCACGGCCTTCGGCAGCACTCGCAAGGCGGGCCGCCCCGCCGACCAGGACGCCAACCTGCTGGCCATTTTGAACTCCGGCGTGCGCACGGCGACCATCTTCGGCAAGAGCTGGGACTTCCATGTTTACCGGGCGCTGGGCACGACCCTTGAGGAAAACCTGGCCATGGTCGCCGACTCGGTGGCTTTCCTGAAGGGCCGCGGGCTTGAGGTCCTCTTCGACGGGGAGCACTTCTTCGACGGCTACCGGGCGAACCCCCAGTACGCCATGGCCGTGCTGCGCGCCGCCCAGGGCGCCGGGGCCGACATGGTGGTGCTCTGCGACACCAACGGGGGCACGCTGCCCACCGAGCTGAAAGAAATCGTTGCCTACGTCCGCGGGGCCCTGGACGTGCCGCTCGGCATCCACGCCCACAACGACGGCGGCCTGGCGGCGGCCAACTCCATCCTGGCCCTGGAGGCCGGCTGCGTTCAGGTGCAAGGAACCATCAACGGCTACGGCGAGCGCTGCGGCAACGTCGACCTTTGCACCGTCATCCCGAACCTGGTGTTCAAAAAGCGGTTTGCTTGCATCCCCGAGGAAAACCTGGTCTACCTGACCGACCTCTCCCGGTACGTGTCGGAACTGGCCAACAAGAGCCCGGAGTCCCGCCAGCCGTTCGTGGGCACCAGCGCCTTCGCGCACAAGGGCGGCATCCACGTGAACGCCCTCCTGAAGGACCGCCAGACGTACGAGCACATCCCGCCCGAGAGCGTGGGCAACAAGCGGCGCGTGCTGGTCTCCGAGCTGTCCGGCCTGTCGAACTTGGTGTACAAGTACCGCGAGCTGAACCTCGGGCTGGAGCGGGACAGCGCCGAGTACCGCCGCCTCCTGAGCGAGCTCAAAGACCTGGAGCACCAGGGGTTTCAGTTCGAGGGCGCCGAGGGTTCCTTCGAGCTCCTCATGCGCAAGGCCTACAACGGCTACCACAAGCCCTTCCGGCTGGAGACCATGCGCATCCTGACCGAGCTCCGGGACGAGGGGCACGTGTACAGCGAGGCGATCATCAAGCTCCACGTCAACGACCAGGTGGTCCACACCGCCGCCGAGGGGAACGGCCCGGTGAACGCGCTCGACGCCGCCCTGCGCAAGGCGCTGGAGCAGTTCTACCCGGGCATCAGGGACATGCGGCTCCACGACTTCAAGGTACGCGTCCTGGATGAGAAAGAGGGCACCCAGGCAGTGGTCCGGGTGCTGATCGAGACCGGGGACGGCCGAAAATCCTGGGGCACGGTGGGGGTTTCTCCCAACATCATCGAGGCCAGCTGGCAGGCCCTGGCAGACAGCCTCGCTTACGGAATCCTGAAGCTCAAGGAAAACAACAACACCGACGCCCAGGCGCCGTAAGACGCCTTTTCCATTTTAAGGCCTTGCCCAAAGCCGGACGCGGGCGCGCGCGGCCGCATACCATGTACCGGGCCTTGAAAGGGCCCGGGATGTGTGATAAAGATAGAGTAGTTGGCATTTATGGGGGCGTTTGTCACTAATGGGCGTGCTTTTTGGGACTGACGGGGTGCGCGGCCTCGCCAACCGGGAGCTTTCGTCCGAGCTGGCCTTCAAGCTGGGCCGGGCGGGCGCCCACGTGCTCCGGGAGGAGACCGGTGCGCGGGTACTGGTCATCGGGCGGGACACCCGGCTCTCCGGGGACATGCTGGAGGCCGCCCTGGTCGCCGGCATCTGCTCGGTGGGCGTGGACGTCATCCGGGTGGGGGTGCTGCCCACCCCGGCTGTCGCCTACCTGTCGCGGGCCCCGGAGGCTGGCGGCGGCGTGATGATCTCGGCGTCCCACAACCCGTACGAGGACAACGGCATCAAGTTTTTCGGGGCGAACGGCTACAAGTTGCCCGACCGGCTGGAGGACCGCATCGAGCACCTGGTCCTGGCGGCGGGCGGCAACGGCGATACCCTGCCCACCCCCACCGGCATCGGCGTCGGCCGGGTGCGCAAGCTCCCCGACGCCGTGGAGCGTTATGTGCGCTTTGCCTGCGGGACCGGGCCGTCCGACCTTGCGGGGCTCAAAGTCGCGGTCGACTGCGCCAACGGGGCCGCCTACCAGGTGGCGCCCCAGGTGCTGGGCCGCCTCGGCGCGAGCGTCGTCCCGCTGTTTGCCACCCCGGACGGCACCAACATCAACGCGGGCTGCGGCTCTACCCACCCGCACGCGCTGCAGGAAGCGGTCGTGGCGGAGGGGGCGGACCTGGGCCTCGCCTTCGACGGCGACGCCGACCGGCTGATCGCGGTCGACGAGCGGGGGCACCTGGTGGACGGCGACCACCTGCTGGTCATCTGCGGCCGGCACATGCGCCGGCACGGGCGCCTGGCCGGGAACACGATGGTGGTCACGGTGATGAGCAACCTCGGGCTGCACCTGGCCCTGCGCGAGGCCGGCATCCGGGTGCTGCAAACCAAAGTGGGGGACCGGTACGTCTTAGAAGAAATGCTCCGGTCGGGGTGCTGCCTGGGCGGGGAGCAGTCGGGCCACATCATCTTCACCGAGTACAACACCACCGGGGACGGGATCATCACCGCCATGCAGCTCTTGAAGGTGATGCGGGAGACCGGCCGGCCGCTGTCGGAGCTGGCCGCCCAGATGGAGCGGCTGCCCCAGCTCCTGGAGAACGTGCGCGTGCGCGACCGGAACGCGGTGATGGCGAGCCCGGTGCTGCGGGATGCCATCGCCCGGTACGAACACGGCTTAAACGGCGAGGGGCGCATCCTGGTCCGGCCGTCGGGTACCGAGCCTCTGGTGCGGGTCATGGCCGAGGCGCGGAGCGAAGCCCTCTTGACAAAGGTGGTGGAAGAGCTGGTCCGGGTCGTCGCCGAGATCGACCGGCAGCAGGTGGGATAAACGCCCAAAACGCGGGCCGATTAACCGGCTGACTAATAAGCCGCTGACGGGCAAACCGCGGACGGATAAACGGGCAACCGGCCCAGTGCCGGACAAACGGACAACTGCATAACCACCAGCGCCAGGGCCCCCGTGCCGCGCCCCGTTTTTGGGGGCGGCGGGGCAGGGGGTTGACGAGGGGGAGGTTCATCGAAGGATTCGGCGGATGCCTCCCGGCTTGGGGTCACGGCCGTGAACGGCGCCACAAAACCGCGGGGCGACCCGCGGGACAAAAGCGCCCGGTGACCTGAAGGCAATTAATCCCGAGAGTGAGACCGCTTGCGGGCCGCCGGGGGCGTTTGGACGCGCTCTTTCGGCGGGCGGGGCGGCCCGGCTTTTAGGACCGCGCTTTGTTGCCGGTCCTTTTCTATTTCTTCAGAGACAACAGGAGGATTTTAGCGATGTGCGGAATCATGGGTTACACCGGCCACCAGCAGGCCGTGCCCGTCCTGATCGACGGGCTGCGGCGCCTGGAATACCGCGGGTACGACTCGGCGGGCATTGTGGTGCCCCAAAACGGCGGGCTGACCGTGGAGAAGCGGGCGGGCACCCTGGACGTGCTGGTGCAGGCACTCGCCGAGTTCCGGTTCGAGGCAACGTCCGGGATCGGACACACACGCTGGGCGACGCACGGCGCGCCCACCGACCTCAACGCCCACCCCCACACCGACTGCACCGGGCGGATCGCCGTGGTGCACAACGGCATCATCGAGAACTACCACCGCCTGCGGAGCCGGCTCAAAGCCGAGGGGCACGCGTTCCGCTCGGACACCGACACCGAGGTGCTGCCCCACCTGATCGAGCAGTTCTACTGCGGCGATCTGTACCAGGCCGTGCTGGAGGCCCTGGAGTGGCTGGAGGGGAGCTTCGCGCTCCTGGCGCTCACCGTCGACGAGCCCCAGCGGCTGGTCACCGCCCGCCAGGACAGTCCGCTCGTCATCGGCGTGGGCGAGCGCGAGAACTTCATCGCCTCCGACATCCCGGCGCTGCTGGCCCACACGCGGGACACCTACCTCTTAAACGACGGCGACGTCGCCGAAATCACCCCGGACGGGGTGCGGATCTCCGACTTCCACGGCCGGCCGCTGAACAGGGAGGTCTTCCAGGTCCACTGGGAGGCCGAACAGGCCGAGAAAGCCGGCTACGACCACTTCATGCTCAAAGAAATCCACGAGCAGCCGCGCTCGCTCCGCGACACCCTGCGCGGCCGGATCGACGACGACTGCCGGCGCGCCGTGCTGGATGAGCTGAACTTCGAACCCGGGTTCGCCAAGGGACTGAAGAAGGTCTTCGTGACCGCGTGCGGCACGGCCTTCCACGCCGGCGTGGTCGGGAAATACATCATCGAGAAACTGGTCCGCCTGCCGGTGGAGGTGGACATCGCCTCCGAGTTCCGCTACCGCGACCCGCTCATCGGGCCGGGGGATTTGGTGGTGGTGGTCAGCCAGTCCGGCGAGACCGCCGACACCCGGGCGGCGCTGCGCGAGGCGAAAAGCCGCGGCGCGCGGGTCGTGGCGATCACCAACGTGGTCGGCAGCTCCATCGCGCGCGAGGCCGACAGCGTGCTCTACACCTGGGCCGGCCCCGAGATCGCCGTGGCGTCGACCAAGGCCTACGTCACCCAGCTCGCCGCCTTCTACCTGCTGGCCGTCTGGCTGGCCGGGGAGCGCGGCACCCTGCCCGGCGAGGAGCGCGAGGACCTCCTGCGCGCCCTGCGCGAACTCCACCACGGCGTGGGCCAGATCCTGGCCGGCGCGGACGAAATCGCCGCCCTGGCGCGGCGCTATCACCAGCGGCACTGCCTGTTCTTCATCGGCCGCGGCCTGGACTACGCCGTGGCGATGGAGGGGAGCCTCAAACTCAAGGAAATCTCGTACATCCACGCCGAGGCCTACGCCGCCGGCGAACTCAAACACGGCACCCTGGCCCTGATCACCGAGGGCATCCCGGTGATCGCCCTGGCCACCCAGCCGGAGCTCTTCGAAAAGACGTTGAGCAACATCAAGGAAGTGAAGGCGCGCGGCGCCGAGGTGGTCACCCTGACCTTCCAGGGCGACCACGACTCCGAGGAACTGGGCGACTTTCGCCTCTACCTGCCGCCCACGCACCCGGTCCTGGCGCCCATCCTGGCCGTGGTCCCGCTGCAACTGTTCGCCTACTACGCCGCCGTCTACCGGAACTGCTCCGTCGACAAACCGCGCAACCTGGCCAAATCCGTGACGGTGGAGTAGGGTTGTAGGTTCACATCGGTGTGGTGTCTGCGTAAAATAAAGTTGTAGACTGTGAAAATAAAGTTATAGACTATGAAAATAAAGTTATAGACTAGCTGGACATGGTGGTGTATAATAGGCAAAAAGGGAAAAAGAGGCTGATTTCCCATGGCCAAACGAAAGCGAACCACCACACCGGCTAAGATTGAAAGGATGACCAGGGAGGGCCGCGGTTAAGGCCACGGTAGCGGATACCTTCCCTGGCTGACTATTCGGGATGTACCCTCCCGGGGTCTCTCCACCCGTGAATTGGGCTGGAAGACCGGGAGGGTACATCATTTTTTATCTCAATTGGAGCTGAAATATTTCTACACCCTGGAATGGTCTCCGGCCGTTACGGATATCCGGGGGCAATATCCTTTGCCGCTTGACCAAACCCTGGAGATTGCCGGGCGTTTGCAGATCAAGCATCCCACAGATCCCAAGACCAAAGAGGCGGCCGTGATGACGACGGACTTTGTGATCGATGTCCGTACGGCGGGTGGAACCGAGTTAAGGGCGCGCACCGTCAAGATGGCCAAGGATCTGAATTCCAGGCGGGCGCTGGAAAAGCTGGAAATCGAGCGAACCTGGTGGCAGGAGCAAGGGATGGATTGGGGGATTGTTACCGAAAACGAGATCCCGGAGCCATTGGCCGCCAATGTACGATGGGTCCATAAGGCCAGGGACTTGTCCAGTGCACCGGACATCAGTCCGCATATCCTCGGTCAGATTGAACACGGGCTTTCCAAACAGATGGAGCGAAGGAGGAACCCCTTGCCCCAGGCGGCTCTGGCGGTGGACGAGCAGTTGGGCTTGGAACCGGGAAGCAGCTTGTGGGTGGTAAGACACCTGATCGCCAACCGGTACTGGCTGGTGGACATGAACACGGTCATAGATACGGGCAAACCTTTGGCCGTCACTCGATCCTACATGAACATTAATCAGGCAGGTGATTCCGCATGACGGGGGTCATAGTTCTAAACTCAACAATCGAATGGCTGGGCATTGATGAAAACACATTTGTTTTGGAACGCGTTCTCTGGCTTGATGCCACCGGTAAACAAGTAGTGGTGATGCCGCTTTTCAATCCCAAGGCCCTGCCCCTCTGGAAAGACGCCCGGGATATCGAAAGGGTCATGGCCGATGGAGAAGCCGTCAAACGGACGGTCGACCCCTATTCCGGGCTGATCACCGCCGAGGCGGAAATCCTGCAGAAACACCGTGAGCGCAGGGATCGCGCCTGGGAGATGATCAAGGATCTGGTGGAGGATGAACCGGACATTTACCGGGATGAGAGGCGCGGACGCTTGGTGGCGGAGACGGCGGAGCGCTTCGGTGTCCACAAGGGGACGATCTATAAATATCTGCGCCGCTATTGGGCCGGGGGAAAAACAAAAAACGCCCTGCTTCCCGCGTATGACCGTTGCGGTGCTCCGGGCCGCGAGCGCAAAATCAGTGATAAAAGCGCAAAACGGGGCCGGCCGCCCAAGATTGTCAAGTTGGATGGGGACAGGATCGGTGTAAATATCGATGAAGACATAAAGAGAATCTTCCGGGCCGGGACCAAGATGTTCTACAACAATAAGGACAAGGCTCCGCTCACCCGGGCCTACCAGCAGATGATTGAAAAATTCTTCAGCGTCGGTTTCCGTGAAGATGAAGGTGTCCAGATCCCCATCCTGCCGCCCGCAAACGAACTGCCCACTTTTGGACAATACCGGTACTGGTATTCCAAAGAGCTGGATTTGCGCAAGTCCATCACCGCCCGGGAGGGGGAACGGGGCTTCGCCCTCCGGAAAAGAGCCGTTTTGGGCAACTCAACCCAAATGGCCTTCGGTCCCGGTTCCCTTTATCAAATTGACGCCACCATCGTCAGTGTTTACCTCGTCAGCAGTTTCAACCGGTCGCAGATTATCGGCAAACCGGTGCTATGCGTGGTGATTGATGTCTTGAGCCGGATGGTGGCCGGACTCTATATCGGGCTGGAAGGACCCGGTTGGGTTGGCGCAATGATGGCCCTGGCGAACGCTGCTGCCGACAAGGTGTCCTTCTGTGCGGAATACGGGATTGAAATTTCGCCGCAGGAATGGCTTTGCCGCCACCTGCCCGAAGCGATCCTTGCCGACCGGGGGGAATTGGAGGGGATCAATGCGGATCACCTGGTAGACTCCCTGAACATCACCATGGCCAACACTCCGCCGTATCGCGCCGACTGGAAGGGCATTGTCGAGCAGCACTTCCGCCTGGACGATCTAAAGGTGATTCACTGGCTTCCCGGCGCGGTCAGGGAGCGGTTTCGCGAACGGGGCGAAAGGGACTACCGGTTAGACGCCACGCTGGACTTGCATCAGTTTACGAAAATCATGATCTACACGGCGCTGCAATACAACCTGCACCACCGCATGGAGTGGTACCCGCGGGATGATTTTATGGTTAGCGAAGGGGTCGAACCGATCCCCATCGAGTTATGGAATTGGGGGATAGCCAACCGGAGCGGTCACTTGAGGGAAGTGGCACCGGACATTGTCCGGCTGAGTTTGATGCCCAGAGATCAGGCGGCTGTCACTCCCAAGGGAATTCGTTTTAAGGGAATGTATTACAGTTGCGAGCGGGCTCTGTTGGAACAGTGGTTTGAAAAGGCGCGCGTGTATGGTCAGTGGACCGTTCCCGTCAGTTTTGATCCACGGAGTACGGATGTTATCTATCTATGTCCACGGGATGGAAGGGAAATCGAACCGTGCCAGTTGTTGAAAACCCAAGAACTGTACAAGGGGCGGCGCCTGGAGGAAGTCTTGGAGTTGCAGGAATTAGAACGAATGCAGCACGCGCTGCGTACCACCGACGAGATGCAGTCCAAGGCGGAACTGAACGCCCGCATCAAGGCGGTGGTGGCGGAGGCGAAAGAACAAACGGAGGCGGCCGGTTCCGGCGGGGCCAGCAACCGGCAGCGCATTAAGAACATCCGCCGGAATAGGGCGGAGGAAAAGGAGCAGATCCGTCAGGAAGAAGCGTGGATCTTGAACGACAAGGACAAGGCTCCAGGAAGTGAGATTAAATCTCATGAGCCTCCCCGGACGGAAAATGGAGCGGGCGAGAAGAACTCGTCCTGGCGTGAGAAGGATTTTGAAATGCTCAAGCGCCTGCGTAAGGAAAGAGGTGATCAGTAATGGTCGAAAGGCTGTGCGGGGGCCACATTTTTGTCGGCAACCGGATTCCCGCGAATTACGGTCCAAGCATGGAGGCGGTCTATCAGCACAACCCATTCATCGAGGCCCTGCCACCGGTTTATACGTCCGATACCGCGGCCAGACGTATGCGCCGCAGACCCAAGTATGATGAAGCTGAACGCCGGTGGCTGGCTGAAGCCCGCCTCCAGGCGGTGCAGTCGATTGCCAATTATATCGAACCCTTACCCATTCACACGGAGTTGGAACGCCGTTTTTCCCGGATGATCCGCAATGGTTATTTGGCGCGCAACCCGATTTCGGCGGAGTGGAAGAACAGATCAGAGCGGGGTTTCCCGGCATTGACTGGGGTCCGGCGGATGACAACTACACGCCGGTCATCCGTTCCACGGCGGCCGGCTTCCACATCATTGGGACCAGCGGGGTAGGCAAGTCCACGGCGGTGGAAAGCGTACGGTCTCTTTATCCCCAGGTAATTGTCCATACCGAGTACAACGGACACAGCTTCGACCGTGCGCAGTTGGTCTGGCTCAAGTTGGAATGCCCGTACGACGGTTCGCTGAAGGGACTTTGCCTGAATTTCTTCCAGGCCATCGACCAGATTCTCGAAACGCGCTATTACCAGAAGTTCGGCAACAGCCGCCGGACGGTGGACGAACTGATACCGAACATGGCCTACTTGGCGGCCGTTTTAGGCCTGGGCGTACTTGTGGTTGATGAGATTCAGCGGCGCCAGTGAGGCGAAAAGCGGCGGCGGCGCCAAGATGCTGAACTTTTTCGTGCAGTTGGCCAATACCATCGGAGTTCCGGTGGTACTTGTGGGCACATTCAAGGCGCTCCCGCTGGTCACCCGGGAGTTTGCCTCAGCCCGTAGAGGCTCCGGACAGGGAGATCTGATCTCATTTTGCCAAGGATGAAATCTGGGATTTCTTCATCGACGGTTTATGGGATTACCAGTGGACCAATATTCCCACACCGCTCACGTCGGCGCTCAGCCAGGCTTTATATGACGAATCGCAGGGAATCGTGGACATTGCCGTCAAGCTGTATATGATCACCCAGTGGAGCGTAATCGGAGGCGAAGACGAAACCATCACTCCGGGGTCGATTCGAAAGGCCGCCGCCGAGTGCCTGCAGTCGGTTAAGACGATTCTCGAAGCGCTACGGCGGAAGGATTATCAGAAACTCAGCACCATCACGGATATTCACCCTCCGATTGCGAACCTGGACGAATACTTTCAACAAGCGAATCAACGGGTGACTATTGGGGGAACGCTGAATACCTTGCGCAACCAAAGAAAGGCTGAGCAAAACGCTGCCGGTGACGGTCCCGATTCAAATCCGGTCCGGATTGCCAGTTGGTTGGTGGAGGCTGGTTTTGCACCCCGCATTGCCCGCGCGTGTGCTGTACAAGCCCTGGACCGCCACGGAAGCGCAAGGGATTTAAAGTCGGCCATGCAAGAAGCCTTTTTGCTGGCCACGAACAAGGCCGCTGAGAAAAAGGATGACCACCCCTGGGCGAAGGCACCGTCCGGAAGCGGCCGCAAGCGGAAACCGCCCACGGCTTCCCTTTCCGGCGATCTGAGGGAAATTGCCGCGCAAGGGAAAAAGAAAGGCATTCCGGCTTATGAAGCCTTGAAGGAAGCGGGCGTAATCAAACCGGTGGACGAATTCCTGGCTGTTTAGGGAGGTGAGCTTGATGCTGCCTTTTTTCCCGGCCCTTTATCCGGATGAGCTTCTTTACAGTGCTTTGGCCCGTTACCACGTGTGGAGCCGGAATGCGGGTTACAAAGACACCGTGCAGGATCTTTTCGGTTCCCGGACGGCTTGCGCCATCGCCGATCTGTTCAACCGGCTGCAGGCGCTCTATGACCGGCTTCCACCCGGCTCGTTGAACTTGAATCCGGTAAGT
>DBEH01000001.1:0-438 GCA_002294005.1 Firmicutes bacterium UBA911
CCCAATCACCGACCCCACCTTAGGCGGCTCCCTCCCTCACAGGTTGGGTCACCGACTTCGGGTGTTGCCGACTTTCGTGGTGTGACGGGCGGTGTGTACAAGGCCCGGGAACGCATTCACCGCAGTATGCTGACCTGCGATTACTAGCGATTCCGACTTCATGCAGGCGAGTTGCAGCCTGCAATCCGAACTTGGACCGGCTTTTTGGGATTTGCTCCGGCTCACGCCTTAGCCTCCCGTTGTACCGGCCATTGTAGCACGTGTGTAGCCCAGGATATAAAGGGCATGATGATTTGACGTCATCCCCACCTTCCTCCGCCTTGTCGACGGCAGTCCCTCTAGAGTGCCCGGCACTACCCGCTGGCAACTAGAAGCAAGGGTTGCGCTCGTTGCGGGACTTAACCCAACACCTCACGGCACGAGCTGACGACAACCATG
>DBEH01000001.1:755-885 GCA_002294005.1 Firmicutes bacterium UBA911
CGAGCTGACGACAACCATGCACCACCTGTGCCGGCTCCCCGAAAGGTCCTTCGTGTTTCCACTCCGTACCACCGGCATGTCAAACCCTGGTAAGGTTCTTCGCGTTGCATCGAATTAAACCACATGCTCC
>DBEH01000001.1:1243-1383 GCA_002294005.1 Firmicutes bacterium UBA911
GTCAATTCCTTTGAGTTTCAGTCTTGCGACCGTACTCCCCAGGCGGGGCACTTATTGGGTTACCTACGGCACTGAAGGGTATGAACCCCCCAACACCTAGTGCCCATCGTTTACAGCTAGGACTACCAGGGTATCTAATC
>DBEH01000001.1:1740-41922 GCA_002294005.1 Firmicutes bacterium UBA911
CTTTCGCGCCTCAGCGTCAGGACCAGGCCAGAAAGCCGCCTTCGCCACTGGTGTTCCTCCTGATATCTACGCATTTCACCGCTACACCAGGAATTCCGCTTCCCTCTCCTGTCCTCAAGCTAAATGGTTTCGCAGGCAGTTCCACGGTTGAGCCGCGGGATTTCACCTGCGACTTCTAAAGCCGCCTACGCGCCCTTTACGCCCAGTGATTCCGGACAACGCTCGCCCCCTACGTATTACCGCGGCTGCTGGCACGTAGTTAGCCGGGGCTTATTCCTGGGGTACCGTCAACTCAACCCGCTATTAACAGGCCAAACGTTCTTCCCCCAGAAAAGAGGTTTACAACCCGAAGGCCTTCGTCCCTCACGCGGCGTCGCTCCGTCAGGCTTGCGCCCATTGCGGAAGATTCCCCACTGCTGCCTCCCGTAGGAGTCTGGGCCGTGTCTCAGTCCCAGTGTGGCCGGCCACCCTCTCAGGCCGGCTACCCATCGTCGCCTTGGTGGGCCGTTACCCCCCCAACAAGCTAATGGGACGTGAACTCATCATCAAGCGCCAGCATTGCAAAGAGGCCGACTTTCCTCCACCAACGATGCCGCCGGTGGAAACTACCCGGTATTAGCACCAGTTTCCCGGTGTTATCCCAGTCTTGACGGTAGATTGTTCACGCATTACTCACCCGTCCGCCGCTGGAATAGAAGTCAGAGGTCAGAGGTCGGAAGCCGGACTCGATGGCATTCGCTTTCGCAAATGCCTTCCATCTTTATCTCCGCTCTTTTCAACCCCTCAACTCTGACTTCCACTCCCGCACGACTTGCATGTGTTAGGCACGCCGCCAGCGTTCGTCCTGAGCCAGGATCAAACTCTCCATAAATAGCTCAAAACCTTACCTAATTCACCACTGTTCAGTTTTCAAAGACCACTCGCCTGCGCGCCGCTGATCGGCGCAACAAACCCTATTTTATCACTCGGGAAGGGCTGAGTCAACTACTGCTTTCTGGAAGTCGAGGAATTATTACCGTACCTCCCGAGCAAGTCTAAATATAGCATACGCGCAAAGTGAGTGTCAACACTCACGGGGATGTTCTTCAACACCCGCTAAGGTTCTCTTGCGCCCCGCTGCGGTTCCCTCGCGTTCCTTGCATTTATTAATGTATGACCGCACACAAATATATGCGCTAGCGGCCGGCGCTCTCGGCCATCTTGAAAAGCCCGGCGCCCAAAAGTCCCCCATCCAAAGTAACAAAGGTATCCGGCACCTCGCCGACGATAATGTTCTCGACCAGGGGCACCCGGGTGGCGATTTGCACTTCGGTTTGTTGCCACGGCACCGCAATCCGGACGTACGTATCCAGGTTCAGGTAAATGCGGTGGCGCGCCTGGTTAATCCCCGCCGCCTCAAACCGGTCCACCATGTTTACTCTTACGGCGCCAACCGGGATGATGCGCACCGGTATGCCCGACCCGTAGGTCGCCAGGAGTTGGCTGCCGAGCACCTGGCCGGCCGGGATCGTGAAACTCTGGCGTTCAAGCGCGACCATCGCACTCTCCGAGGCCAGCGCGAACCCGGCGGCCAGCTCTGTGATCTTCAGCGTGTTGGCCTGCATCATTACGATGCGCCCGTTGTTATCCAGGTGCAGCCGGACAAGGTCCTGATAGTCGATCCCGCTTTGGCCCAGGTATTCGCGGACCGCGCTATTGACCGTGATCACCGCCGTTTGTACCGCCCGCGCCTTGGCGATGGCCATGATGGTCGGGAAAAGGGTCCGCTCGAAGGCCAGCACCGTCACAACCACGACGGCCGCCAGGAGCAGGCAGCGAACCGGGCAGTTCCTGCGCTTTCGGAACACTTCCCCCTCCCCCTTCGACCTACACTATAGTCAGCATATGCCCAAGAGGAGCCGAAAATGCGCCCCGCCCGCCCAAGTTACGTTTCCCGATCTAACGTCAGCCGCACAAACTTGCGTCTTCCGACCTGGATGATCCAATCACTGACCGGTTCAATCTCGGTGTCGGCGTTCGTGACTTTCGTCTCGTTAATCTTGACGGCGCCCTGCCCGATCAGCCGGCGCGCCTCGCTCGTGCTCGCGGACAACCCGGCCAGCACCAGCAACTTGGGCAGCCAAATCCGGCCGCCGGTGAGCGCCCCGGACGGCACGGAGAAGGCGGGAATATCGGTGGGCAGCTCCCGTTGCTGAAATACTTTTCGGAACTCAGTCTCCGCGGCGGCGGCCGCTTCCTTGCCGTGGTAGACTTCCACAATGGCGCGCGCCAGGCGCATTTTTGCGTCCCGGGGATGAACCGACCCGGCCTCGAGGCCTGCTTTCAGGGCCCGCAATTCCTCTATCGAAACGGGCGTCGCCAGTTCAAAATAGCGGGGCATCAGCTCGTCCGCGAGCGACATGAGTTTGCCGTACATCTCCCGGGGCGGTTCGGTAATGCCGATATAGTTGCCCAGGCTCTTGCTCATCTTGTGGACCCCGTCCAGGCCCTCCAGGAGAGGGGTGGTCAACGCAATCTGGGGTTCTTGGCCGTATTCCTTCTGGAGCGTCCGGCCCATCAAGAGGTTGAATTTCTGGTCGGTGCCGCCCAGCTCGACGTCGGCTTTGAGCGCCACCGAATCATAGCCTTGCATCAGAGGATAGAAGAATTCGTGAATGCTGATCGGCAAGCCCCCGTGGAAGCGCTTCGCGAAGTCGTCGCGCTCCAGCATGCGGGCCACGGTGTACTTGGAGGCCAGTTCAAGCACGGCGGCGAAGTCCAGCGGGGCCAGCCACTCGCTGTTAAAGCGGACCCGGGTGCGGTCGGGGTCGAGAATCTTGAAGACCTGGGCTTCATAGGTGCGGGCGTTGGCCATTACCTCTTCCCCGGTCAGCGGCTTCCGGGTTTCGGTCTTGCCCGAAGGATCACCGACCCGGGCCGTATAGTCGCCGAGCACCAACGTCACCTGGTGACCCAGATCCTGAAAGTGTCTGAGCTTTTTCAGCACCACGGTGTGACCGAGATGAATGTCCGGGGCTGTGGGGTCAAGCCCCAGCTTGACTTGCAGGGGCCGCCCGGCGGCCAGGGAACGGCGGAGTTTTTCCTTCAGTTCCTCCTCGGGAATGATCTCGACCGCGCCCCTTTTGATGATTTCCAGTTGTCTCTCCCACTCCGACATGCGGTTTTCAAACCCCCACCGGCAGAAAAGTAGTAGTCTCCCACAAATATTAGCTTGTCCGGTTGACACCTTCTCCTCGCCCCACCTCTTTCCCTGCCCGGTGGATTATTCAGGATGACCCCTTTGTCGCGATCTGGTGACAATGCGGAAATTGCTTGTGATATAATGCAGAAAAGCAACCAAAGCCGGTTTAAAGAACTGGCGAGGAGGGCCGTTATGCCCCGCAAGAAGGAAAAGGGACGGCGTTTGAACTGGTTTCGCCTTCTTATCGTGCTGGTGGCCGCGGGAATGCTCCTTGGCGGTTTGGCGGCCTTCGGCCTGGTGGTGGTCAGTTTAAAGGACCTTCCCACCTGGGACCCGGCAGCCATGCAGCCCAACAACGCCACCCTGATTTTTGACGTTCACGGCAATCCGGTAACCGAGATCGGCCTGGAAAACCGGATCCCCGTGGATATCGAGGACGTACCGCCCAGCGTCAAAAAAGCCTTTCTAGCGGCAGAGGACGTTCGTTTCTACCAGCACTACGGGGTGGACCCGCGCGCCATCGCCCGCGCGGCCTGGGCCAATGTGACCGGGGGTTTCGGCGAACAGGGCGCGAGCACCATCACCCAGCAGTTGGTCAAGAACATCTTTTTGAGCCCCGATAAGACGTTGAAACGCAAGACTCAGGAAGCCTTTCTGGCCATCCAGGTTGAACGGCACTACGCCAAGGATGAGATCCTCCAGATGTACCTCAACTGGGTCTACTTCGGCGAGGGCGCCTACGGAATAGAAGCGGCGGCCCGGACTTACTTCGGCAAGTCGGTGTCTGAACTTGACCTGTCCGAAGCGGCCACTCTCGCGGGATTACCGAAAGGGCCCTCCATCTACTCACCCTACCGCGATCTGCAGGCGGCCACCAACCGGCGGAACACCGTCCTGAACCTGATGTGGCGTCACGAGTTTGTCAGCCGGGAAGAAGCCGAGGAGGCCAAGGCGAAGCCCATTGAACTGGGAAGCCCGGCCACGGGCGATAGCCCGCGCTATCCTTATGGCTATTTCGTTGACCACGTCATTGCCATCCTGGAGGATAAGTACGGCGAGAGGAGAGTCTTTAGGGAAGGTCTGCGGGTCTACACCACGCTCGACCCCAAAATACAGCAGGCGGCGGAAGAAGCACTGGCCAACGAGAACAACTTTCCCGCGACCAAGAGGGACGAGCGCGGCGTCTTGCAGCCTCAGGCCGCCATGGTGGTGCTCGACCCGGCCAGCGGGTACATCAAGGCCATTGTCGGCGGGCGGGAGCATACCCAGTTGCGGCAGTTGAACCGCGCCACGCTCCCCGGGCCCCAGCCCGGATCGGCGTTAAAGCCGATTATCGCTTACGGTCCAGCCATCGAACACCTTGGGATGGCACCAGCTTCCGTACTGGACGATATTCCGGTTAGATACTCCGAATGGCGTCCAAGGAATTACGACGGCGGCTACCGTGGCCTGCTTACCCTGCGCACGGCCCTGGCCCATTCGGTAAACATCCCGGCCGTAAAAACTCTGGAAGCGGTCACCGCGTCCCGGGGGGTGGACTTCGCCGGGAAACTCGGGATCACCACCCTCGAACCGGACCGGCACAACCTGGCGATCGCTCTGGGCGGCCTGACCAACGGGGTTTCGCCGCTCGAGATGGCCGGCGCCTACGGCGCCTTCGCCAATCAGGGAGTGTACGTTGAACCCACGGCGATCACCCGGGTCGAAGACGTTCGAGGACGACTCCTGGAGGAACATATCCCGGTGAAGACTCAGGCGATGAAACCAACCACCGCCTACATGATCACCGACATGCTGCGCACCGCCGTCACCAGCGGCACCGGGGGGAACGCCCGGTTGGCGGACCGGCCGGTGGCCGGCAAAACCGGAACGACCGACGGCCCGACCAGTATCTGGTTCTGTGGCTATACTCCCAATCTGGTCGGGGTGGTGTGGATAGGTCACGACAACCGCGAGGACAGTCTGCCGCGCGAGTCCGTCGGCGGCGGCCACCCGGCCTCCATTTGGCGCCAGGTCATGACCAAAGCACTGGCGGGTACGCCGGTCCGAAACTTCCCGCGGCCGCCCGGGATCGAGACCGCCACGGTGGATAGCAAGTCGGGTCTTAGGCCGGGACCGCTCACCCCGCCGGACCACCGGGTGACCGACATCTTTGCGCGCGGGACCGTGCCCACCGACAACGACGATGTCCACGTCCTGGTTGAGATATGCGCCACAACCGGCCAGTTGGCCGGGAGGTACTGCCCGGACCGCATCACCAGGGTGATGGTGGATGTCGGCTATGAAGTACCCGAGACGGTCAAGGACTATGACCTGCGCATGCCGGCAAAGACGTGCACTTTACACGACCGGGCCACCGTCTTCGGACCGCCCCCGGACTTCTGGCCGCCGAATGGCGGTCAGCGGCCTGACCAACCCGGTGCCGACCCTGACCAACCCGGTGCCGGGGCCGAGGATGATGAACTGCGTCCGCCTGCAATGCTCCCCGGAAGCAATCGCGGCCGGCACCAAACCCCTACACGATGCTCTCCTGGCTCAGTTTGATGGCTTCGTCGATGCGGGACTGAAGCTCCTGCGGCAGCCCTTCCATTTTTACGTTCAAGAAGCCGCGGACGATGGTCGTCTTGGCCTCGTCCTCGTCCAGCCCGCGGGCCATAAGGTATTCAATCTCCTCCGGCGCGATCTTGCCGACGGCCGCTTCATGGGACATCTCCGCGCCCTCCACCCGGGCTTCCAGCTCGGGAATGGCGTGGATCAGACCCCGAGGGGCGAGCAGCAGGCCGTGACACTCCAAGTGGGCCTTCACTCCCGGCACCTCGCCCACCAGGCGGCCCCGGTTGATTACGTCGCCGCCGGTGGTCACCGTGCGGGCGATCACTTCGGCCCGGGCCTCCGGTGCCTGCAAGAAGACCCGGGAACCCACGTCCATGAAGCTTCCCGGCGTACCCACCAAAACGGTGTTCGAGCGGACCAGCGCCCCCCGTCCGGCCAGGTACAGCGCCGGGTTCATCTGCAGGTAAGCCACCGGTACCAGACAGACATAGTTCTGCAAGAAAGTCCCGCCCTCTTCGATCCGGGCCGCACTACGGGGGAAAACGTGCATTTTCTCGGCCCAGTTATGGATCATGGTGAAGGTCAGCTTGGCGTTCTTTTTGACGTAGAACTCCGATATGCCGATGTGCATTCCGTGCTTCACTTCCGGGGAACTGACGCAGCCGGTGATGATGTTGAGCTCGGCGCCCTCTTCGACGACGATGATATTGTGCACCGCCTGGGCCAGACCCTCCTGAGCGATATAAAGACAGGCCTGAAGCGGGTAGGTGGCTTTGGTGCCGGCCAAGGCCCGGATGAAATACCCGTGGCGGGCGTGCTGGTAGGCATGCCGGGTGTACTCGTCCGCATCGGGAGGCACCATTTTCCACCGGTATTCCCGGTCCACCCAGTCGTACCGCTGCCGGGCCTGGTCCGTGCTAAGCACCTCCAGACCTTCTTGGTGCACGGCGGCGTGTACCAGCGAGTGGTCCACCTGCAAAAACGTGCCAGCCCGTTTGGCCTCGTTTCCCAGCACCACGCCGGTCTCCAGCAGGCGCTCGGCATCGATCAACCCCGCAAGGTCCAGCGGCGCGAGCAAGTCCGCGTAAGCATGTTCCCGCGCCTCATGCTTAAACTTGTCAGGCGTCAGTCTTTCTGTTTTCGGCATCGCTTATCTCCCCGTCCTAGAATTAGAGAACTAGAGCATGCACCGCACACACTCGCCGTAACCGACCTTCTGGATGCACCTAAAAAGCTCCAGCGGGTTGCCCTCGCAGGACAGCCGGCCTTGGTACAGCACGTGGCCCACGTCCGCGTTGACGTAATTAAGGATGTGGCCGGTGTGGGTAATCACCAGGCCCGCCTTGTGTCTCTGTTCACGCTTGACCTTGCGCGGTCGGTGGTTTGCGTCCGGAACGTCGCGGTCCAGGAGCCGGTTGACGGTGTTGCCCACCAGAGCCAGATTCTCCACGTCCACACCAGACTCAGGCTCGTCCAACATCAAGAATTCCGGATCCTGGGCCAAAAGCTGCAGGAGTTCCGACCGCTTCAGCTCCCCGCCGGAAAAACCGTGGTTGACCTCCCGGTCGAGAAAGCGGGAAAAATTCAGGCGCTCGGCCATTTGATCCGCGTCTGCCTCGCCGTGGGAACAAATCCCCACCATATCCCGCATGGTCAGGCCCCTGATCGTCGGCGGACGCTGGAAAGACAGGCCGATCCCAAGCCTGGCCCGTTCGTACACCGGCAGATAGGTAATGTCGTCCCCCTTGAAGATTATCCGGCCGTTGAGCACTTTGAAACGCTCAAATCCCATGAGCGTGCCCAAAAGCGTGGACTTGCCCGACCCGTTGGGGCCGAACAGCACGTGGATCTCACCCGGATTGATGGTCAAATCCATCTGGTCCAGAATAATCTTGTCGTCGACAGACACCGTAAGGTCTTGAACCTCAAGCATCGGGTCCACCTCCTTTGCCGCCGAAAGCGGCTACAAAACTGTCCTTGGGCACTCCCAACGACCTGGCCACCGGATCACACTTAGCCCTCAACAGGTGAAACACCCGGTTTTGAACAGCCGTTTCGGAGAGGGTTTCATAGTTGCCCATCCCCTTGGCCACGATAAGGTCGGCCCCGGCAAAAGCGTCCCGGAAGCCGGTCGAAACCAGCTCCAGGTCCACTCCGGGAGTGTCGGTGCCCGTAGTCATTACTCTCGGCATTCGCCGGCCAAAGCCCGCCCGCGCAATGTCGCCCGCAGTAAGGTCGTTCTGCACCGGCCCCTCCTTGACTACGTAGGTGACCGCTGTCCGTCGCGCCAGAAACCTGAACAGCGGATAGTCAAAGTACAGTTCGCCGGCGTTGTCGGCCAGGTATAGCACTCGCCGCGCCTCACCCAGCCTTCGCGCAAAAACGCGGACCTCGTCCCGGAATAATTCCACCGGAACCAGCCGGGCCCATTCGGCCTCGTCCAACTCCCGGAAGAAATCCACCGCGTTTCCCAGTGCCGCCAGCCGCATCAACCCGGCGAGGTCATTGGCAAACCGGCCCCGCAGGCTGCCGATGAGCCGTGCGGCCACGGCCATCTCCCGTTCTTTGACCGCCCAGAACGGGTCGGGGTTGCCGGTGACCTGCCTGACCACCCGCTGCGCTTCACCGGCGATCCGGGTGGGAATCAGCCCCCGAGCAAAATCCCGTTCAAGAACCGCCAAACCGTCCCGGACCGCGTGCGCGCGCCGGTTCTGGTCGGGCGTACCCAATTCAGCCGTCTTTTGGATCAGGCCTGCCAGACAACTATAACACTCCTGCGCCGGGCGCACAACACTCACCACCTGTGCCGCTCAAAACTCGACCACGGTCACTCCCAGACCACCCTCGCCCCGGTCACCCAGGCGGAACGACCGGATGCGGCCGTCGCCCTTCAGGTGGTTCTGGACCGCGGCCCTGAGCACTCCGGTGCCCAACCCGTGAATAATGTACGCCCGCGGCAGGCCGGCCAGAAACGCTTCGTCCAGGTACTTCTCCAGTTCGGCCAACGCTTCTTCGGCCCGCAGACCGCGCAAGTCCAACTGTATACGCACATCGTCCCGTGTCTTTTGCACCATGACTGTTCCGGCGGCGGGAGGCGCGCTCCGGGGGGCACAAACACTCCGGCGCACCTCGGCCAGCGGCAGGTTCACCTTGACGGCGCCCACCTGGACTTGCACCTCGCCGTCCCGGGAAGGACCAAGGGTCACCCCCTGCTGGCCGAAACGCGGGATGAAAACCGCTTCCCCCTCCTCCAGCCGCTCCGGTGCCCCTTCCACCGTCTCCGGTACCGCCGGATCGGGCAGGACGGCGCCCAGCCGGTCGATGCCCGAACGGGCCTGCTGAATGGCTTGTTCCTTCTCCCGGTTCGTTCCTGCGTTGATTTGGCGGCGCAATTCCCGGACGATTTCCTCGCTCTCCCGGCGCACCTGCCGGATCAGTTCCTGCGCCTCCAGAACGGCACGCTCCTTGATCGCCGCCTTCTTATCCAACAGGCTGGCCAGTTCGGCCTCGTAACGTTGTTTCAAGCTCAACGCCTCACGGGCCTCCTGCCCGGCCGCCTCCAGCCGGCGTTCAGCCTCCTGCCGGGTCTCTTCCAACCGCCGCAGCAGTTCGGCCGTCTGCCGCTGCTCCGGCGCCAGGAAGCTGCGGGCCCCGGAAACGATCGTCTCCGGCATCCCCAGGCGCAGGGCGATTTCGAAGGCGTAGCTCCGCCCCGGCCGCCCGGTGATCAGGCGGAAGGTGGGTTCGAGGGTCTCCAGGTCAAACTCGACGCTGGCGTTTTCCACCCGGTCCCGTCCCGTGGCGAACTCCTTCAACTCCCCGTAGTGGGTCGTCACCACCCCCCGCGTCCCCCGGCGGTGGAGTTCATCCAGAATCGCCTGGGCGAGCGCCGCCCCTTCGGTCGGATCGGTGCCGGTGCCCAATTCGTCGACCAGCACCAGGCTCTTCGCCCCGACTTGCCCGATGATGCCCACCAGGTTGGCCATGTGGGACGAAAACGTGCTCAGGGAGTTCTCGATGCTTTGTTCATCGCCGATATCGGCGAATACCCGGTCAAAGACCCCGACCGCGCAGGATGAGGCGGGCACGTGCAGCCCCGACTGCGCCATCAGCACCAGTAGGCCGATGGTCTTTAGGGCCACCGTCTTGCCCCCCGTGTTCGGCCCGGTCAGCACTAAAAGGTCGAAATCCCGGCCCACGCGCCCGTCGACCGCCACCACGTTTTCGCGGACCAAGGGGTGCCGCGCCCGGCTGAATTCCAGGAAAGCCCCTTCTTCGAGCAGGGGCGGCACGGCTTTCATCTGCCGGCTCAAGCGGGCCTTCGCCAGTACAAAATCAAAGTGGCCCAGTTGGTCCACCGCCGGCAGGATCTCTTCGGCGGCCTGAGCCACCGCCGCGGACAGCTCGGTCAGTATCTTGAGTATCTCCTGCTTCTCGGCCGCCTCAAGCCGCCGGAGTTCGTTATTCTTGTCGACCACGGCCATCGGCTCCACAAACAGGGTGGCCCCGCTGGCCGACTGGTCGTGCACCAGGCCGGGCACCTGACCGCGGTATTCAATCTTCACCGGGACCACGTAGCGGCCTTCCCGGATGGTGATGATCGGCTCCTGGAGGTGCTTCTGCTGGACGGGCGAACGGATCAGGCGCTCCAGACGCTCCCGCACCTGGAGGCGGCCCGCCTGGAGGCGGCGGCGCAAGTCGGCCAGGCGGGCGGACGCCCCGTCGGCCACTTCCCCGCCGGGCAGGATGCTCTTCACCAACCGTGCTTCAAGCTCCGGAAACACAGGCATCGTGCCGGCCAGGCCGGCCAGCAGCGGGTAGCGTTCCCGGCGGTCGGTGCAGAATTTCTTTTGGGTCCGGATCGCACCCAGCGTTTGTCCGATCTGAAACAGGGGCCCCCCGTCCAGGACCTGACCCCGCGCCGACCGGCGCACCGGTTCCCGGACGTCGTACCAGCCGCCGAAATCAGCGTTGGGTTCCAGCCGCAGGATATTGTGGCCTTCCTCCGTTTCCGCATGGAAACGGCGCACCACGTCAAGGTCCGCCGCGGGCTTGAGCGCCGCCGCCCGTTCCCGCCCCAGGGCGGAGAGGGTCTGTCCGGCCAAACGCTCCAGGACCTTGTCAAATTCAAGCCGGCCCAGTGTTTTTTCGCACGCCACCGTCAACTCTTAGAGCACCCCGCGAAAATAGTGTCCGGTAGTCAGCCCCTGAGGGCTCATTCGCTCCAGGCGTTCCCGGTAGTGGGCAGGCACCTGCCAATCCGGGCCCCGGGTCCGGCTCAGATCGATGACTTCCCGGTAGATCCGGACCGCGCCGTCGACGTAAGCGGCGTCCTGAAGCCGGCCTTCCACCCGGAGCGCCGCCACTCCGCACCGGATCAGCTCCGGGACCTGGTCAACCACACAAAGGTCCTTGGCGTTAAAGACGTGCATCCGGCAGTCGTGGTCCACGCCCACCGGAAACAAGAGGCCCAAACGATCTTCTAGGGCAAAACGCCCGGAACGGCACGCCACCGAGCACCCGTTCCCATCCCCGAGGCCAAGCACCCCGCCCACAACGCAGTATTCGGAGACCAGCACCGGCAGAGCACCATGCACCAGGACTTCCACCGGAACCCGAGCCTTGCCCGTCATCTCCCGGATTTGTTCCAGGGTCAGTTCGGGGGACAGGGTCACCCCGGCGGCTCCCAGCCCGGCGCAAAGGGACACGGTCAAACTGTTGAAAATGTTCAGGGGGAAATCCGCCAGCACCCGCTGGTGCGGGCCGGTCATCCGGAAGACCCCCGGGTTTGGGGCCAACACTCCGGACGCCCCGGAAGCCCCGGCCTCCTCCAACAGGCGCTCCCAGCGGGGCTTTTCCCGGTCCCTCAGGATTCGCGGAAGCCACAGCAGCAGGTCGGCGCCGTGCCGGCGGCACACCGCCGCCGCCTCACTGATCTCTTCCGTCCCGGGAAAACCGGGCGACCCCAGACCTTCCCCCGGAAAGTATACCACATCCGCTCCGGCCCCGGCAGCCGCCCGGACTCCGTCCAGCGCCCCCACGGCTACGGATAACAGGGTATGCCGCGATTCGGCCCGGGTACGGCCAAACGTGAGCGCCTGGAGATATGGCTTGACCCGGTCCGCCGGGTCACCGGTGACCGGCACCGCTGGCTTGCTCCGGGCCGCTCTCGCCGCGGCCAGCAATTCCAGGGCTTCACGCCGGACCTCGTTGATGTCGCTTACGGGAAGCATGATCTCCCCTTCGATCCGGCATTCGAGTTCTCCCAGAATGAACGGGGTATTCCCCAACCGGCTGAACTGCTTTTCCAAAAACGCCGCGGTGAGCGGCCGTTTCTCGGCCCGGACGGCCGCCACCTTGCCCCGCGCTCCCGCCGAAATGCCTCCGGGATCGGTGACCTTAAGCTCAAGGGGAACACCCTCGCGCACCCGGACTTCAAACCGCAGGGGGAGGCCTATTAACTCCCGCCCCGAGGCGAAACTCTCCCGGGCCCGGCGTTCCAGCCGGGCATCCACCGTCTTGAAGACCCGGTCGCCCGGCTGTACACGGCCGCCCACGCGGATGGAAACCTCAATCCCTCCGGACGCCTCTTCCACCAGCCGGCCGTTCACCCTCATTTCCCGCACCGGTACCGATATCCGGCCGCCTTTGGTCACCCACACCTCAACGGTGTCCCCCAGCCGCAACGGCTCTTCCAGCGCGATTACCGCCGCGCCCGTGTCCGGCTGGTGACGCCGGACCCGGCCCACGGCCAGACCCCGGTGACTCGGCCGCGTATAAGCCATGAGCGCCCGGCCGGCCCGGCCGGAACAATAGCCGTCTGTGTAGCCGCGGTTGAAAACCTGGAGCAACTCCCGCCGCTCCTCGGCGGTGATTTCGAAAGCGTGAGCGGCCGCACGGTCCAGAAGCGTCCGGTACACCCGGACCACGGTGGCCACGTATTCCGGGCGCCGTATTCGCCCCTCGATTTTCAACCCGTCCACCCCGGCCCGGATCAATTCCGGCAGCCGCCCGGCGAGGTTCAGGTCCCGGGGGCTCAAAAGATGACGTCCCGGCGGCTCCACGGCAACCGGCGCCCCGTCCCGGTGCAACACATACGGGAGGCGGCAGGGCTGGGCGCACCGGCCCCGGTTGCCGCTCCGGGCCCCAACCAGGCTCGAGAAGAGACACTGCCCGGAATAGGAGACGCAGAGGGCTCCGTGGGCGAAGACTTCCACCTCCATCCCGGTCTCCCGTTTCAGGCCGGCGATTTCGTCCAGGGTCAGTTCCCTGGCCAGCACCACGCGCCGAACACCCAGTTCCTTGAACAACTCGAGCGTGGGCCGGTTGTGGGCGGTGGTCTGGGTACTGGCGTGCACGGTCAGGCCCGGAATCAGGTCCGCAATCAGCTGCATCAGCCCCAGGTCCTGGACGATAACGGCGTCCACCCCGGTGTTGTACAAGAAACCGAGCAACCGGGCGGCATCGCCCAGTTCCCGGTCCGACACCAGGGTGTTTACGGTCGCGTATACTTTCACCTCCCGGACGTGGGCGTAGTCCACCGCCCGGGAGAGCTCCAGCGGTTCGAAGTTGGCTGCGGATTGGCGGGCGCTGAACGCGGTGGCGCCCAGATAGACGGCGTCAGCCCCGTTCTGGACGGCCGCCGTCAGCGAATCCCAATCGCCGGCTGGGGCCAGCAGCTCCGGCCCGGTCATCTCTCACCCTCCGTGTTCAGGACGCTTTTACTGTTCCGCCGCGCGGTTCACCCGCAGGAGACCCGCGCAGGGCACGGTCTCAATGCCGTGCCGGGCAAGTTCATCGAGGAAAAGGTTTAAACCCAGGGAGTCACTGGCCATATGCCCGGCGACCACCACCTGGACGTGGTTTGTTTCCGCCTCCTTGCGGTGTTTCTCGCTGATGTGCATCACCACCAGGGTGCCCACCCCGGCGTTGGCCAACCGGGCGTAGGCGTCTTCCGAACCTCCGGTGCCGCCGGTCATGTCGACCACGATTTTGCCGGCACGCCGTTCGGGGCTGCCGATCACGATCGTGGGCCCGGCATTCAGGGATACGGCTTCCTTGTACTCGGGCACTTCCTTGAGGGTTTTCAGGAGGTCTTTCAAGGTTTCGGGCCGGCGTTCATCCAGGTACTTCTGGAGGAAATCGTGGACCAGGTTGTCGGCGGTGGTGTGCAGGCACATAAAAGGGATATCCAAGATCCGGGCCGCGTCCACGGCCCGGTTGTGGTTCAGCGGCAGGAGGCCCCGTTTCACCTCGCTGATCCGCGAGGCCAGGATTCCTTCGGCGATGTTGATGGGCACCCCCAGACGAGCCAGCACATCTTCCTGGAGATGCATCACTTCGTGCAACGACGCCAGCGCTTTGCCTTCCGGATGGTGCGTGATCACCAGGTCGATTGAGCGGCCGCGTTCTCGCAAACGGTCGGCCAACAAAAGCTCGCCCACCTCCATGTCCACTCCGGCCAGCACCCGGCGCACCAGCGTTTCGGGGTCACCGTACAAGATCCGGGTGTCCGGGTAGGGGTTCGTCAACCGCTCCTGATCGAACTCGTCGCGCTCCTCCTCTTTAAGCCCCGCAAGCCGCTCCCTTTCCCGGGCCAGAACCTTTTCCGCCCCTTCCAACCCCCGTGGGTCATGTTCCATGCCCCTTTTTACCGCCAAGGTGTATATCTCGCCGATGTTCATTCCCGAGAGTCTTCCTCCTTTCAGGCTTCGGCACTCGAAACTCAAAGCCTATGTTCTCCAGGGCCTTAACCTAGTTTATCCAAAAACGCTGTCTTTTTGGACGACTGCAAACAAAAAAGAGGACCCGGCACGCCCCCCCCAAAAAAATCCCTCCGGCAAGGAACGCTACTTTTTCTTCCTTTCCTGATCTTCCCCCTCGATCATTTTCACCAGAGCGTCATAGCTCTCCTGCAGACGTTTCAACTCATCAGCCAGATTAACGGCGGCCAGAATCGCCGCCGTGGTCATTGGGATGCGGGCGTGGCGGTTACCGATATCCCGAACCCTCTCGTCAACCTCCTGGGCAATGCGGCGGATATAGTCCGGGGGCCTGTCCCCCCGAAGAACGTAACGTTCCCCAAGAATCTCAACCTCGACCCTGCTCGTGGGCCCGGCCATCGCAATCTCCTCCCCGTCGGTTCAGGAACTATGCCCGCAACTGGGCGCCATACGCGTCTTCCAGGACCCGGACGATTTCGTTGAGGTGCGGGCCCACCTCTTCGTCCGTCAGCGTACGGTCATCGGCCCGGAAAAGGAGGGAAAAGCCCAGGTTGCGGAAACCCTCCCGGATTTGACGTCCTTCGTAAACGTCAAAAAGGTGCAGTTCCCGGAGCAACTCCCCACCCGCCCGCCGGATCAGGGCCGTCACCTCAAGGGCGGGGATGTCTTTTCCAATCACCAAGGCCAGGTCGCGTTCCACGCCCGGGAAACGCGGCAGCGGGACAAAGGCGGGCGTTTTTTTATCCATGGCCAGCACCAGGTTCAGATCAATCTCGGCGGCCACTACGCCCGGGGGCAGGTCGTACGCCTCGAGCACCTCCGGGTGCAGCTCTCCGATAATGCCGAGGTCCGTTTCCCCGGCACGCAGGCGCGCGGTCCGCCCCGGGTGAAACGAAGGTTCATTCTGCTCCGCCGTAAAGACGAGCGGGCCGAGGCCGATTTCCCGGGCCAGGTTTTCCATGACGCCCTTCAGAAAGAAGAAATCGAGCGGCTCAGGCCTTTTGCGCCAACCGGCCGGCGTACGCCCCATCAGCGCCGCGGCCAAGCGCAGGCGCTCCTCGGGCAAGAGCGCGCTATCGCGGGGACGGTAAACCCGGCCCGTTTCGAACAGGGCGGCGTCGGTGTTCCGCCGCTGGTAGTTGCGGGCCAGAACGTCCAGCAGGCTGGGATAAAGCAGGGTGCGCATCTCGGTCTGTTCTTCGTTCAGAGGGTTTCGCAACCGCACCGTCCGGCGATACTTAGAATCGCCGGGCAGCCGCAACCGGTCGAAAACCTTACGGTTGGTGAAGGTGTAGGTGACGACTTCGGTCAGCCCGCACGCCACCAGCAGTTGCTTGAGCCTGGACTCCAAAACCTGAGCCCCGGTCCGAACTCCCGGGACGGTCTCACCGAAGGGCAGGCTGTCGGGTATTTGCTGGTAGCCGTGGACCCGGGCGACCTCCTCGATCAGGTCTATCTCCCGTGAAATGTCAGTCCGGTGGGACGGAACGCGCACCAGGAACCGGCCTTCGGATATCCGCGGGGCGAATTCGAGCCGTTCCAGAATGTCCCGGGTGGTCTTAGTCGGCACAGCCAGGCCCAGTATTTCCTCCACGCGTTCCGGCCGCACAATAATCGTCCGGGGCGCATAGGGTTCCGGGTAAACGTCAACGGCGCCCGCCGCGGCACGGCCGGCGCCGATGGCCTGCATGAGTTCCAACGCCCGGTCGGCCGCCGTCAGGCACCCTTCCGGGTCAACCCCCTTTTCAAAGCGCGTGGCGGCTTCCGAGCGCAAACCGAGCGCGCGGGAAGTCCGCCGGATACTGACCGGATCAAAATAGGCCGACTCCAATAGGACCCGCTTGGTGTCCGCAGTCACCTCCGAGTCCAGACCGCCCATAACGCCGGCGATGCCGATGACCGTCCGGGGGTCGGTGATCAAAAGCATGTCCGGAGCAAGAGCCCGCTCGTTGCCGTCCAAGGATACCAGCGTCTCCCCGGCACGGGCCCGGCGCACAATGACGTGGGCGCTATGCACGGCGTCGTAATCAAAAGCATGCTGAGGCTGTCCCCGCTCCAGCATTACGTAGTTGGTGACGTCCACGATATTGCTGATCGGCCTTAGACCGGCCGCAAACAGCCGGGTCCGCATCCAAAGCGGCGAGGGTCCGACCCGGACGTCGACCAGCACCCGGGCCACGTAGCGGCCGCAGAGGCGCGGATCTTCGATGTCCACCCGGGCCATGCGCGCGGCCCGAAGGTCCAGTTCCGGAAAGGCCGGTTTTTCGCGTTTCAGGGGTTTTGCCAGCAGGGTGGCCGCCTCCCGGGCCACACCGAACACCGACAGGCAGTCGCCCCGGTTAGGGGTCAGGTCCAGTTCCAGGATCTCGTCGTCCAGTCCCAGAACGGGGCCCGCGTCCACACCCACCGGGGTATCCGGGGGCAGGATCAGAATGCCTTCGTGGTCGTCACCGATGCCCAGTTCGTCGGCGGCACACATCATCCCCCGGGATTCCACACCCCGGAATTTGGCCCGCCTGATAGTCAAACCACCGGCCAGGACCGCCCCCAGCGGGGCTGCCGGGACGACATCACCGACCTTGAAGTTCGCAGCACCCGTAACGATCTGCAGGGTTTCCCCGCCGATGTCCACCATGGCGACCAGAAGCCGGTCGGCGTTGGGGTGCGGCTGCACCTCCGCCACCTTGCCGGTGACCACGCCCGAAACGCCCGCACTTGGTTTGCCAATCCGGTCGACGGCCACTCCGGCCAAAGTCAGGCGGTCGGCCAACTCCGCGGTGGTCACCGGAACATCCACAAATTCCTTGAGCCAATTAACCGAAACCCGCACGCGGGCATAAGCCTCCTTGTCGGATGCCGAAACTCTAGAATTGATTCAAAAAACGAAGGTCGTTGTCGAAGAAAAGACGGATGTTGTCGATACCATATTTGAGCATGGCCACCCGCTCAATACCCATCCCGAACGCGAAACCGCTCACCTCCTCGGCGTCGTATCCCGCCACCTCCAGCACCCGGGGATGGATCATCCCCGCACCAAGAATCTCCAGCCAGCCGGTGTGGGAACACACCCGGCACCCATCACCCCCGCAGATCACGCACGAAATGTCCACCTCGGCGCTCGGTTCGGTGAAGGGGAAAAAGCTCGGCCGGAAACGCATCCGGCGTTCACCGAACATCTCCCGCACGAAGTGGACCAGCGTCCCCTTCAGATCACCCAAGGTAATGCGGGTGTCTACCGCGAACCCCTCAACCTGGTTAAACATCGGGGAGTGGGTGGCGTCGTCGTCTTCCCGGTACACTTTGCCGGGCGCAATAATTCGGACCGGAACCCCAGGCGCCGTCTTCTCGAAGGTCCGGACCTGTACCGGTGAAGTATGGGTCCTGAGCAGCACCTCGTCGGTGATGAAGAAGGTGTCCTGCATATCGCGCGCCGGGTGGTCTTTGGGGAAATTGAGCGCCTCGAAATTATAGTATTCCAGCTCGACCTCCGGCCCCTCCACGATCTGGTAGCCAAGACCCAGAAAGATATCCTCTATTTCGGTGCGCACTCTGGTCAAGGGATGCATACCGCCCAGGTGGGGAAGCACTCCGGGCAAAGTGACGTCGATCCGTTCGGCCGCCAGCCTGGCCGCCTTTTCCTCCTGCTTCAAAAAGGCGCTTCTGGCGGCGAGGGCCTGTTCGAGGCGCTCCTTTGATTCGTTGGCCAACTTGCCCACCACCGGGCGCTCAGCGGCCGACAGCGAACCCATACCTCTTAAGACCTGGGTCAGGACGCCCTTTTTCCCGAGGTACCTGATGCGCGCCTCTTCGACAGCCTCTGCGCTGGAAGCAGCCGCAATCACCTTTAGAGCTTCCTCGACAACCTCGGCCAACCTTTCCCGCATCGCGCTACTCCGATCCCCCTTCAAGTACTCTTTTTCTAGTTTAACCCTGAAAATTCCTTTTGTGCGCCCACCCAAAATAAAAAATCGTCCCAATGAGGGACTTTTTGGACGGGAACAAGGGAAATTTATGTCTACTGGAGGGCCAACCTCCGATAAATCATATAGGCCCTGATCGAGCCGGTGGTTTCAAAAAGCCTCCAAAAAAATTCGGCGGTCAAATGCATCCGGTCCCACACCTTTCACAGTTCTTTGGAAGCCTTTCGCCGTGAGTATATCATACGCTCAAGGCAAAGACAAGGAAGATTTGAGCCTCTGCCGTACTGCTTCATAGACGAAAAGCGAGGCGGCGACGCCCACGTTCAGCGACTCGGCCTGGCCGGGCATGGGTATGGCCACCACCCGGTCGGCGGCGGCATGGAGCATTTCCCCGCAGCCCCGGGCCTCGTTGCCCATAAACAGCGCGGTGGGCCGGCTGAAGTCGCACTCGTAGAGTGAGTATTCGCCGCGGGGGTCGGCCACGAACTTCTGAACGCCGGCGGCGGTGAAGAATTCCACGACCGTTGACGCAGGCAGATCCGCAAAAGCCGGCAGGTGAAATAACGCTCCCGCCGAGGCCCTCACGACTTTCGGGTGAAATAGATCAACGGTGTCCTCAAGGGTGATGACGCCCTGAAGCTCACACGCGTCGGCCGTCCTGATGATCGTGCCCAGATTTCCGGGGTCTTGAAGACCGTCCAGCACGACCACCAACGGGGTGCCCCGGCCCTGCAGCAGGACGTCAAGCGCATGTTCGGGCTTGCCAACCAGTGCCAAGGCCCCCTGAGGCGTCTTGGTATCCGTTACCACTGCCAGCACCTGTTTTTCACATTCCCAAAGCTCGGTGCCGGCGGCGCGAGCTTTATCCAGCAGCGCCACACCGCGCGGGTGGCGGAGCACATCCGGAGTATAGAGCAGCACGCGCACCTCCCAGCCGGCTTGCAGGGCTTCTTCAATCACCTTGAGGCCCTCGGCCAAAAAGCCGTTTTCCTGGTCCCGGTGCTTCTTTTCGTGAAACTTCTTCAGGTACTTGATGCGCTCGTTGGACCGTGAGGCAATCCGCACCTAATCCCCTCCCAGTTGCTCCAGACGCTCATTCCGTCCGATAACCACCAGCACGTCTCCCTCCCGGATCACTTCCCGGGCCCCGGGGGCGATCAGTATTTCGGCCCCCCGCCGGATCGCCAGGATGCTCGCGCCGAACTTTCCTCTGACCCCGGCCTCCACAAGGCTTTTGCCCACGAATTCCTTCGGGGTCACCAGCTCGGCGATGCTGAAGTCGGGGGAAAGGTCGATATGGTCCAGCAGGTTCTTCGATACCAGGCTGCGGGCGACACGTACGCCCATGTCCCGTTCCGGGAAAACCACCTTGTCGGCCCCGACCCGGGCCAGCACCCGCCCGTGAAGCTCGGTGTTGGCTTTCGCCACCACTGTCTTTACACCCATCTCTTTGAGCATGACCACGGTCAGGATACTGGCCTGCATGTCGTGGCCGATCGCCACGATCACCACGTCAAAGTTGCGCATTCCCAGGGCCTTCAGGGACTCGTCGTCCAGAGCGTCGGCCTGCACGGCGTGCGTCACCCGGTCCACGATCTGTTCCACTTTCTGCTCGTCGGTGTCGACGGCCAGCACATCGTAGCCCATTCTGGCCAGCGTAGCGGCCAGGCTCGATCCAAAGCGCCCCAAGCCGATCACGGCGAATTGTTTCATTCTTGACCCGCCTGCCTTAGTTTACTGCCAAAAAAGAAGGCATGGCCGCCTGAATACCTGCGCCATGCCGCTTGTCGTTTTCACTGCTTTCTACTTGCTTTCCAACTGGGACTTGGCCACCTGGACCAATTGACCGAAAGCCGCCTGGTCCTTCACGGCCAGCTCCGCCAGCACTTTGCGGTTGATTTCCACTCCCGCCCGGCGCAGCCCCTCGATGAAGCGGTTGTAGGACATTCCGTTCAGGCGGGCCGCGGCGTTGATTCTGGTGATCCACAGCCGGCGGAAATCGCGCTTCTTGGCGCGCCGGTCCCGGTAGGCGTACAGCAGGGAGCGCATCACCTGCTGGTTCGCCACTCGATAAAGCTTACTCTTCGCTCCCCAGTAACCCTTGGCGAGCTTTAACACTTTCTTGTGCCGTTTTCTGGCCACTACGGCGCTTTTTACACGTGGCATTATCTAATGGCCTCCTTCGCCGGTCTTTAGTAAGGAATCATTGCTCTTAGTTTCCGGGCGTCACCGGTGCTCAGGACGAACTTCTTGCGCAACCGGCGCTTCCTCTTGGCGGTTTTTTTCTCCAGGATGTGACTCAAGAAAGCGTGCTTGGCCCGGAATTTGCCGGTGCCGGTTTTCTTAAAACGCTTGGCCGCCCCGCGATGGGTCTTGATCTTCGGCAAGGTGGCACACTCCTTTCACTGCTGATTCTGTCTCGGGGCCAAGATCATAATCATATTGCGGCCTTCCAGTTTCGGAGCCCTTTCAATGATGGCCAGCTCCTCGACCTGTTCGGCCAGCTTTTTTAGAAGCTGCTGCCCCAGGTGCGGGTGGACGATTTCCCTTCCCCGGAAGATAAGGGTTACTTTAACCTTGTCACCGTCCTTCAGGAACCGGACCGCGTTCCGGGCTTTGGTCTGGAAGTCGTGGTCCTCGATCCCCGGGCGGAGCTTGACTTCCTTGATCGTGATAATCCGCTGTTTCTTGCGGGCTTCCTTGTCCCGCTTGCTCTGCTCGTACTTGTGCCTGCCGAAGTCCATTATTCGGCAAACGACCGGCCTGGCCTGCGAGGCGACCTCGACAAGGTCCAGACCTTTCTCCTCGGCCAGACGTAACGCGTCTCGCAGGGGCATGATCCCCAACTGGGCCCCGTCAGAATCAATGACCCTGACTTCCCGGGCCCTGATTTCTAGATTCACGCGTTGGTCCTTGGAAATAACCTTTACACCTCCTAAAATTCCGTAAAAAAGAGCGGGCAACCACCCGCTGAAAGAACGCACCAACGCATCCGGCCCGGAGTAACCTCAGGCGACTGAACCGTCGTGAGGTGAGAAGCGGGTTGGCTTCTACTTACTTGCAACTTTTGTCATCAATTACAGGAGGAATCATAGCACAGTCAATGGGGCCCGGTCAAGGGATTTTCCGCAAACGACGGCGGTTTTTCCTTGCTATTCAGGCTTCTGCGAAAAAGGTGTGCTTCCGGGGCATCGACTCCGGTGACTGTGTCCGCGCTAAGGAACGAACTCGCTCGCCTCGGGCGGCGCCGAAACTCGCCCGCTCACGCGGGCGAAAGACAGGTCGCCGCTGTTCCTCGGCTCGCTGCGTTCTTTGAATAAGCTCCCGATGTGACCTCCGTTGATGCCCCGATGCACACCTATCACTTATCACTGCTTGTGCCGCATCCATTCAGACCTAGCGGGCTCGGCTTTCGATCTCCCGGACCAGCCGGCCGGTGAAATCGTTCAACGCTATTGAGCCCTGGTCGCCCGCGGACCGGTGCCGGACGGCCACCGTCCCCGATTCGGCCTCGCGGTCACCGGTGACCAGCATGTACGGGACCTTCAAAACCTGGGCCTCCCTGATCTTGTAGCCCACCTTCTCGTTGCGCCCGTCGAACTCGGCCCGCACCCCAGCCCGCAGGAGAGTCTCGGTCACCTCCCGGGCGTAGGGGGCGTGCCGGTCGGTGATCGGCAGCACCCGCGCCTGCACCGGTGCCAGCCAGACCGGGAATGCGCCGGCGAAGTGCTCGGTCAGGATGGCGATGAACCGCTCCATACTGCCGTAGATGACCCGGTGGATCACCACTGGGCGGTGGCGCTGCCCGTCCTCGCCGACGTACTCGAGTTCGAACTTCTCCGGCATCTGAAAGTCCACCTGAATGGTGCCGCACTGCCAGGTGCGTCCGAGGCAATCCCGCAGGTGAAAGTCGACCTTCGGCCCGTAGAAGGCGCCGTCTCCCTCGTTGACCTTGTAGTTGACCGCCTTTTGCGCCAGCGCGCGCACAAGCGCCCCGGTGGCGGACTCCCACATTTCGTCCGTACCCATGGACTTCTCCGGCCTGGTGGACAATTCCACGTGGTACTCAAAACCGAAGACCTGCCGGTAGAAATACTCGGTCAGGTCCATGATGCGGACGATTTCTTCCTCCACCTGTTCCGGGCGGCAGAAGATGTGGGCGTCGTCCTGGGTGAAACAGCGGGCCCGTATCAGCCCGTGCAGAACGCCAGACATTTCGTGGCGGTGGACCAGCCCCAGTTCGCCGAGCCTGATCGGCAGTTCCCGGTAGCTTTTAAGCCTGCTCCGGTAGACCAGAATCCCGCCGGGGCAGTTCATCGGTTTCACCGCGTACTTCTCGTCGTCGATGGTGGTGAAGTACATGTTCTCCCGGTAGTGCTCCCAGTGCCCGGAACGCTCCCAGAGTTCCCGGCGCAGGATGATCGGCGTGCGGATTTCCAGGTAACCTTTTTTCGCATGCTCTTCCCGCCAGAAACGCTCCAGTTCGTTGCGCAGCACCATGCCCCGGGGGTGGAAAAACGGAAACCCCGGGCCGGCGTCGTGGAAGCTGAAAAGGTCCAATTCCGCCCCCAGGCGGCGGTGGTCGCGCCGCTTGGCTTCCTCCAGCCTGAACAGGTGCTCTTTCAAAAGGGCCGCCTTGGGGAACGAGGTGCCGTAGATGCGCTGCAGCATCTTGTTCCGCTCGTCCCCCCGCCAATAGGCGCCAGCCACGCTGAGCAGCTTGACCGCCTTGATCCGCCCCGTCGACGGCACGTGCGGCCCGGCGCAAAGGTCGGTGAACTCACCTTGGCGGTAGAAGGAAATCACCGCGTCCGGCGCCAGGCCGGAGATCAACTCCACTTTGTAATCCTCACCCTCCCCGCGGACCAACTCCAGGGCCTCGTCCCGCGGCAGTTCAAAACATTCGACGGGCAGATCGGCGGCGATGATCTTCTCCATCTCGCTTTCGATGCGCTCCAGATCCTCGGGGGTGAAGGTTTGGGGAACGTCGAAGTCGTAGTAAAAACCGTCGGCGATGGCCGGGCCGATCGCCAGCCGGGCGTCCGGGAAGAGCCGCTTCACCGCCTGGGCCAAAACGTGCGCGGAGCTGTGGCGGTAAACCAGACGCGCGTCCTCATCCTCGAAAGTGAGGAACTCCAGCGCGGCGTCTCCCGCCAGGGGCTGGCCGAGCCCCCACAGCCGCCCGTTCACCCGGGCCGCCACGGCCTCTTTCGCCAAGCGGGGCGCGATGTCCCGGGCCACCTCCAGGGGAGTGGCGCCGAACGAATAATTGGCTACTCTACCGTCTTTTAGTGTAATGTTCACCGGAATGCCCTCCTCCAATCACTCCCGCCGCAGGGCCTCGATCGGGTTTAGGCGGGCGGCCTGGTTGGCCGGGTAGATCCCGAAAAAGACCCCCACCGCGCCGGAAAACAACACGGCCAGCAGCACCGTCCACCAGGAAACAAGCGGCGGCCAATCGGCCAGCGCGGCGATCAAAAACGCGCCCCCGACGCCGATCAGCACGCCCACCAGCCCGCCGATCAGGCAAAGCACCACCGCCTCGATCAAAAACTGCGCCAGGATGTCCCGGCGCCGCGCCCCCACGGCCATCCGGACGCCGATCTCGCGCACCCGTTCGGTAACGGACACCAGCATGATATTCATCACGCCGACCCCGCCGACAAAGAGCGAGATGCCAGCAATGGCGCCCACCACAAGGGTGATGATCCCGGTCACCTGCCCGACAATCTCCATCTCCTGCTCCAGGCTGCTGCCCATGTACCGGCCGGCGGCGTCGTGGCGGCGCTCAAGGATGACCACCGTTTTTTTCAAGGCCTCCCTTACCTGCTCCCGGTCCCCCGTGGCGCCTTCGATCTGGTGGATGACCCCCGGTTCGTTAAACAGGTGCTGCCAGGCCGCAAGCGGCACGTAAACGTACTTGGTGCCCAGGAAGTCCAGGAAGGACTTCTTTTCATCCAGCACTCCCACCACCAACACCGGCATCCCGTTGATGGTCACCCGTTGTCCCAGGGGATCCCGGCGGCCGAAGATCTCCCGCGCCAAGCCCCCGTCCAGGACGGCCACCCGCCGGTCTCCCTCCTGGTCGCTGCCGGAAAGAAAACGGCCCCGCGCCACCTCCAGGTTGCGGATGGCGGCGTAGTCGGCGCCGGTTCCGATGATCTGCGCCGTCCCCTGCTGCCGCGGCCCGCGCACCGTGCTTGTCCGCGCACTCACCGGGGCCAGATGACGGACTTCGGGCACCGCCTTCCGGATCGCCGCCAGGTCCTGTTCGGTGAACTCTCGGCCGGTGCGCAATTCTCCCAGAGGGTCCTCGCGCCAGTCCAGGTGCACGGCGAAGATGTTGGTGCCGAAGCCCTCCATTTCGGCGAGCACCATGGCCCGGCCGCCCTGGCCGACGGCCACCACGGCGATGACGGCCGCGATCCCGATGACCACCCCCAGGACGGTCAGCGCGGACCGGAGCTTGTTGGCCCGGATGCCGTCCAGGGCCACCAGGACACTCTCCCAGAGATTCATTCGCGCACCCCTTCTGGTACCGGCCCAAGCGGTTCGTCCCGCTGCAACCGGCCATCGCGGAAGTGCAGGATACGGCCGGCGTATTCCGCAATCCCCCGCTCGTGGGTGACCAGCACGATGGTGACCCCCTCGCGGTTCAGCCGGCTAAAGACATCCATGATTTCCCTGCTGGTATTGCTGTCCAGGTTGCCGGTGGGTTCGTCGGCCAGCAGGACGGCCGGGCGGTTGACCAGGGCGCGGGCGATGGCCACCCGCTGGTTCTGGCCGCCGGAGAGCTGGGTGGGAAGGTGGTCCGCCCGGTCGGCGAGACCGACGCGGGCGATGGCCTCCAGGGCGCGTTCCCGCCGCTGCCGGGAACTCAAGCCCGCGTATATCAGGGGCAACTCCACGTTGCGCCGGGCGTCCAGCCGGGGCAGCAGATTATAGTTCTGAAAGACGAAACCCAGTTGCCGGTTGCGGGTTTGCGCCAAGGCGTCCTCGTTCATCCCGGAAACGTCCCGCCCGTTCAACCGGTAAGTGCCCGCGTCCGGGCGGTCCAGGCAGCCCAGAATGTTCAGCAGGGTCGATTTCCCCGAACCGGAGGGGCCCATCACCGCGACGAACTCGCCGGCGTCAATGGCCAAAGAGACCCCCTGCAGGGCCTGAACCTCGATGGCGCCCAAGCGGTAGACCCGCCACAAGTCATCCGCCTTGATCATCCGGCCGTTTCGCCGGCGCCGTCCCGCCGCACGCGGACGCGGTCCCCGTCCTTCAACTGATCCGGAGGCGCGACCACCACTTTCTCTCCCTCCCGGAGCCCGGAGACGACTTCCTCGTAAAGTTCGTTGCCCCGGCGGACCTCGACCGCCCGCCGCACGGCCCGGTCACCCTCCACCACGAAGGCCCAGGTGCCGCCCTCCCGTTCCACCACGGCCTCGTACGGCACCGCCGTCACCTCGCGCATGGCCACGGTCACAATTTCCAGATCCACGCTGTAGCCCGGCCGCAGCCCCGCTTGCGCTTCAGCGATGTCGATCACCACCGGCACCACGTTTTGTTCTCCCTGCGGCCCGCTCTTCAGAATTGTTCCGGGGGCGATCCGGGACGTTTTAGCTTCAAACACCTCGCCCGGCAAGGCGACATGGCGCACCCGCACCGCCTGTCCCGCTTCCAGCCAGCCCGCGTCGGCCTCACTGACCTCGGCCCGGATTTCCATGCGTTCCAGGCCGACCACGCTCAGCAAGAAGGCGCCGGCGGCCACCGGTCGTCCGGCCCTGATTTCCACCCGCCGCACCACCCCGTCCGCGGCTGACCGCAGCGTGGCCCGCGCCAGCCGGTCCCGGGCGATTTCCACCGCCGCCCGGGCCTGCTCCACCTGAGAAACCAGAGCCTCGCGCTCCGTCGCCGCCGGCCCGGCGGTAAGCGCATCCAGGCGGGCCCGGGCGCTTTCAAACTCCCCCTCGCACCGCGCCAGTTCCAGTGCCGCGCTTTCCAAATCGGCGTCGCTTACCGCCGCATGATCGTGGAGATAGCGCATCCGCTCCGCCTGGCGGCGCGCCTCTTCAAGACGCAGTTGGGCCTGCCGCACCTGGTTTTCGGCCTGGGTCAGCTCCTCCGGCCGGATGGTGGTCGCTTTGGCTAAAGCGGATTGCTGCGTGGCGAGCAGCGCCTCGGCGTCCCGCAATTCCTTGCGGAAGACCACGTCCTCCAGACGGGCGAGCACCAGGCCCGCTTCCACCCGGTCGCCTTCACGGACCAGCACTTCGGCCACCAGTGCTGAGCCGGGGGCGTAGAACTCCTGCTGTTCCACCGGCTCAACCGTGCCGGTGGCCAAAACCACGTTCTCCAACTGCAGCACCCGAACCGGTTCCGCCCGTACGGGAGTTTGCACGCCTTGGCGGTTGTGGTAAATATTGGCCCCGGCGATGAGCAGTATTAACAGGGCCAACCCCAACCCCAGCATCAGTTTGCGCCGCCGGCCGGCAAAAACGGCCCTCTTGCCCACTGCCGCCACGGTGCCTTTCTCTGCGGACATCAAACCATCCTACTTCCCCAAGTCAATTCACTTAAGGGGCGAAGGCCGCCCCCAAGGCGGCGGCCGCCACCGCAAACAACACCCAGAGCAACACGAGATAGACGATTATGCTCCGGATATTCACCTGCATGGCCTGCGCGCCGCCGATCCCCAAAAGGGCGGCCGCCCAGAACACGAACGGGTCCACGCTGGTCAACAACCCGCGCGTAAAGCCTGGTTCAAGTCCCGGGAAAAGAGCGGCCAGACTGGTGGTCACGTAGGGAAGGTTTTCCACCCGGGTGAACATGATCATTACGGCGGCCACCAGCCCCCCCAACAGCACCGGCACGTAGGCGTAGACGGCGACGGCGAAAAACCGGCGGAAAGGCGTTTGGTTCCCAACGAACATATTGAAGAACTTCAGCACCAGGGACGAGACCAGCCAAATGAACACCGGGGCGAGTGCCGCCGCAAAAGCGGCCGTTGCGCCCATCACCGCCATTCCCACCCCTTCAAAAGCGGCCATCTCCTCCTCGCTCAGCGTCGGCGCCGCGCGCTCCGTCTCCCACAAGGCATACGCCTGAAGCTGCGGCAGGATCAACACTATGGTGATCACGCTTAAGGCGACAATCACCAACCCCGGCGCCAGCCAATAGGGCCGCGCCAGGATGTCCCGGAAAGTCTCCCCGGGACTGAACACCACCCCCCACAGGCGCTGGACCATATTCAAATTTTTTTCCTCCGCCACGACCGCCTCGCTCTCGCTCTTGCCTTCCAAAGAAATCCCCCCCATGTGTTACTCGCAACTCTCAATTTCTCGCGGCAAGCCATCCGTTCCTTTCACCTTCCAAAAAGAAGTCCTTTCCCATGTGTTGCCGCAACCCGGCTATGCTCCGCCTGCCCGGCCCGTCTGTTTGCCGCGATCAAATCTTCTCCCCCGGCCCATCGGACTCCTGCCGGCACAATTCCGAATAAACGGCCGCATAGACCCCCTTTTTGTGGAGCAATTCCCGGTGCGTTCCTTCTTCCACGACCACGCCGCGGTCTAATACCACTACCTTATCGGCGATTTGGGCGGTAGAAGGCCGGTGGGCCGCGCTACGCTACGCGAGGTTATATGAATCTCAGTAAAGAAGCCAATCAGCTTCTGTGGAGACGCATCGCTTCCAGGAAGGCCTCCGGGTTCGCCGGGGACAAGAAGTACGCCTCCTGCCGGCCTTTCACCCGCACCATCCGGTCCCAGCGGGTGGCGTACACCTTAGCCGAGCCCCCGCCCCGGATGGTAAAAAGCCCGATCCAGCCGAAAAGCCCGCCGGAGCCGAACAGCCTGAGACCCGGCTTAACCCGCTCCACCCCGTCCACAGTTCCGATGTCCGCGTGGGGGATGACTATCGGCCCGATTGGGCGGCGTATGATTACGCCCGCGGGAGATACCCGGAATCCACGCGGTGCAAACAGGTAAGTCAGGCCAAACACGATCCAGACCGGAGAGACAATGGCCAAGGCAAAACACATCTCCAAATTCATTTCGGAACAGGAGGTCGTATGTCCCGACGCCCACCAGGATAAAAGCCCCCGGAGTAATAACTCGTGTCAACCAGTCCCAAGGCGCCATTTTGAAATCAGAAGTCACCCGGCCGCACCCCCCGGGACACCAAACGTTCAAATGAAATCAATCACGTGCCGTTAGGGCCGCCGCAGCTTGGGCGAGTCATACTAAAACCCGGATCGCGTGGCCAAAACCGCCCATGCTTTGCATCCCCCTCGTTTCATAGTTTTTCGGGACGGCGCCGCCGTTCCGGAGCAGGCGCCGAAGGCCGCGCCGCCTCTCAGCACGCCTCTCAGCGTGCCTCTCAGTATCATGGTAGAGGGCCGGTCCGCGTCCGTCCACCACCCGTGTCCGAAAACGTGAAAAACCCGTCTAAAGACCGCCGATTAGTGTTTCAAACCGCTTGCGCTTGTATCCTAATCATTATACAATGTATTGTAAAAGAATACGCGGAGGTGGGTGATGACGTCCAAGGTACATGGCTGTTACATCCCGCAACATCGTGCTCAGCACTTCGCCAAGCGCGCTTCGCCGCTGGAAGTACACGAAGTCCTGGAAAACAAAGATTCCCCTCCGCTCTGGGTCAAGACCAAATCCCTTGGGCGTTCACCAGCATACTTGGTCTACGGTCGGTCAGCAGAAGGAAGATATCTGCTCATTCCGGGCATTGTCCTCAAAGAACCGCCGTTGAACAATATGTTTATGCCGGTAACGGTCAGGGACATGACTACCAAGGAGAGAAACTACTACAACAAAACCAGTCGGAAAGGTGGTTAACAGCATGTCCAGGAAGAAACTGCCCGAATTCAATACTATTGAGGAGATGGCGGCCTTTTGGGATGCCCATGACTCCACGGAGTTCGAAGAAGGAACGATTGAGATCGTTGAATATTCACCCAAGAGCCTGGTACAGACCGTACGGTTTGAAGCAGGAGATATGCTGGCCATCAGCCGTGCAGCCCGTCGTCTCGGCGTGGATCGCTCGACATTCATCCGCATGGCCGTCAAGCAGTTCCTCGAAAACCACTCCCTCAAATAACAACCACCTTCCGGGTGCTCCTCCACGGCTTAAACATAGCAAAGAAGGCGTAACCGTATTCCGCACCGTACCAATGGTACAAAAATCGGGAAATCCAAACTGAAACGGGTCACTCTCCGGTTGCGGGAGTCCCAAATTGAGGCGTCGAAGGGTTTGGGTGATTTTCATCCTAAGTGGTGCCGCGTAGCGGTATAGATGTCTAAATCACCGGCGTGCCGAACACCCGGGCCAGATACAGAAAAAGCACCTGGACCAGGCCGATCAGGAAGCCCAGGACCCCGCCCAGCACCGTGATGTGCTTGATCTCTTTGGAAGCCACCCGGAAGATGACTTCCTCCAGGGTTTCCAAGGGGAACGAATTCATTCGGTCCTCGATCATCCGGCCGATCTTGATCTCCTCCCGGGCCGCCTGGGCCACCTCGTCGGCCAGCCAGTCAATAATGTCCGGCACCCGGTCTTCCACCATGTCGGCCAGGGTGTCGGCCAGCGCCTTCTTGATGGACCCCGGAATTAGTCCGGGAGTGCGGGCCATCACCGCTTCGTGGACCGCGTCGCTGACCGCGAGAGACAGGCGTTTGGTCATTTCCTCGGTATGGACCTGCGCCACCAGGTCGTCAAAGGAAAGCAGTTCGGCTTCAACCGTCTCCCCGATACTGCGGGCCAAATCCTGGCGTCTCTTGGGCAGGAGCCCCTGAATCGCGATCGGCAGCAAAGGGATTTTGTAGGGCCGGTAGGGACGGAACAGAAGCTTCACGGCAATGAGGTTGGTCCCCCACCCGACCAGCGCCCCAACCAGCGGCAGTGTCAGCGCGTATAGGAAGAACAAACAGCATACACCCTTGCGGAAGCGGCCTCGGAGTGGCTAGAATATACCAGGTTTCGCGCATATGCGCAAGGACGGGCCATTGTGTTCGTTATGTTGGCTCGTTATGCCGTTGGGCCTGGTTTCGGGCCGGGCAGTATCTGCACCCGGCACAACGGCGCAGGGCCCCGGGGAACACCTCGGTCAGCGTATTGTAGGTGGCCGCCATGCACTTGCCGTGCAGGGTGACCTGGCGGGGGGCCAGGGTCACCAGGGCCGAAATCAGAAGATCTTCCTGCCGGACCTCGTCGTCCCCCGCACCCGGCGCCGAATCCACGCTTTTGGCCACCACTTGCATAGACCGGTCATAAATCTGAAAACGGTTTCCCGACATCATCACCACGTGCACCAGGTCCATCGGTTCTTCCCGCCGTTCTACAAATTGCCGGAGCACGCCGATGAACTCGCGGTTTTCCTGTTCCAGCAAAAGATCGTCCAAAATCCGGCCCGCGGCTTTCCCGACATAGTCGATATAATCCGGCATCCGGAAGTTGACGAAGCCGTCGACGTCTAACCGGATGTTGTCTTCCAGGTAAGACACCAAGCGGTGCATGCACTCGTGCCGGTAGCCTTCGAAAAGGGACCGGTCCTCTTTCAGGCGGGCGCGGACCAGCTCCCAGTCCCGGTCATTCGTCCAACCGGTGCTGATCAACAGCCGGCGGCCGACGTAGTAGTCCCACTCCTGGATCACGAACACCGTCACCGCATTGGCGATCGCCTGCCGGAAACCTCTGCGGTCCCGCCGGCCGAAGAGCCGGGGCGCATTCACCCGGCAGCGGAAAACGCCTGGGGGCCGTTCCCTGAAAGCCACCCGCATCCCCTTGCCTCTCAGGATGCGGAGTTCCCGCTTTAAAAGAGCGTGCATAAAAGCGGCGTGGTGTTCCTGCGTGGAAATATAGACGTCCAACAGACCGGCCCCCTTTTCCCGGTTTTTCATATGGAAAGTGTAGGCCGCAACACTATACAATATGCCCGGAAGGAAAAGGGGTTAAAAACAAGCAGAAGGGGAACCGGGCACCGGCCGCGAATACAATGGGTCAGTTGTACCGGAAACGGAGGCCGGTTTTTTTGTTGCGTGGCGTATATATCGTCGATGCCGACAACACCATGTGGGATACGAACGCGGTGTTTCTGGGCGCTCAACTTAAGATGGCCGAAAGCATGCGGGACCGCGGGTGCAGCCTGGAGACCGCGGCGGCCATGGATTTGCTACGCGCGCTTGATTTTCGTCTCGCCGTGGCGCTCGATGACTTCGAGTACGACTACACGCGGTTGGCTTTAGCGCTGCTGCTGGTCGACCGCGGCCGGCCGCACGACGAGGCGGTCCGCCTAGCGGCGGGGGCACCGCCGCCCCCGGAATGGGACCAGGCCCGGCCGGCAGGGACGGCCTTTTACGCGCACCTTCAAGCGCACTGTCCCCCGCTCTTCTTTGGGGTCACCGAAACCCTGGCCAAGCTCCGGAGCGAAGGGAACACTTTGGTGCTGCATTCCGAGGGCCGAGAACAACGCATTGCCCAGACGCTGGCGGCCCACAACCTTGGTCCGTTTTTTCACCACAACGTCCTGGAACGCAAAAGTCAGGACTCCTTCCGGCGGGCCAGGCAGGCCGGGGAGGCTTCTTTTGCGCAAGCCAGGGGCCGGAGCCCGGACCACTGCGTGGTGGTCGGCGACTCGCCCAAGCGTGACATCCGTTTCGGAAACATCATCGGGGCGACCACGGTCTTCAAGCCCGGGGGGGGGCTCGGAACCGAACTGCCGGACGACCCGCTGCTCGCCCCGGACCACACCATCAGTTGCTTCACCGAGCTGCTGGGACTCGGGAGTAGATGATATGCCCGGCAAAAACCTCGGCCGGGGTCAAGTTCAGGGTCATCGCCGCAGGTTTTCACCGGACTGCTTTAGAATCAGGCTCGGGAACGAATAATAAGGGCTTCCTGGACGGAAGCCCTTTGGTGATTAGCTTTAGCTCAGGAAGCCCCGGAATCAAAGGGAAAAGGCCCCTTCTTTCAACGAAGGGGCCTCCTGGAGTGTCCTTCAGGTTAGAGGGTGATTGCATCCACCCGGTTGAACCTGAATTCCCCGTTTTCCTTGATCACTTCCCAAATCTCGTACAGGCCGGTGATCCGGTCGCCGCCTTCATCGAAGGTGATGGTGCCGCTGGCGCCCTGATAGTTCTTTCCGATTTCCCTGAGAGCGTCCCGCACCGCCACCGGATCTTCACTGCCAGCATGGTTGACGGCGGCCGCCCAGAGCTTCACAGCGTCATAAGTGGTATCGCAGAACACTTCGGGATCGGTGCCGTACTTGGCCTGGAACGCAGCCACAAAGGCTTCGTGCTCCGAGACTCCCTCGGGGGCCGCAGGCCGGGTGCCGATCACCGCGTTGGCCATGAAGGTGGCGGAAGCCTCTGTTCTGAACATGCCGGTGCCGTACACACCGTCACAACCAATCCACTGAATGGTATCCAGCCCCAAAGCAAGGGCCTGCTGGTAGACGACGATGCCGTCGTCGTTGTAACCGACGTGGATCACGCCGTCTGGGTTAAGGCCCCTGATCTGGGTCAGCTCGCTGCGGTAATCGAGTTTAGCCGGGTCATACTTGATGAAAGCGACCACCTCGGCGCCGCCTTCGACGAGCGCATCGCGGGCAACCCCACCCAGACCGGCTCCGTAGGGGTTATCCATGGTGAAGACGACCAGCCGCTCAAGCCCGCTATCTAGGGCCAACTGCGCCATCGCCCGGCCCTGGTAGGCGTCGCTCGGCGTGGTGCGGAAAAAAAAGTCGCGCCAGGGTTGGCCAGTCAAATCGGGCGAGGTGGCGGATGGGGAGATGGCCAGCGCCTGTCTCTCCGCAAGGTACGGTCCGATGGCTTTGGCGGCGCCGCTGGTCATGCCGGCGATCATAAACTGCACCCCGTTGACCTCAACCAGCTTTTTCACGGCGCTCATGCACTGGGCGGGGTCGGTGGCATCGTCTTCGATGAACAACTGTACCTGTTTGCCGTTGACCCCGCCGGCAGCGTTGATTTCCTCCACGGCCAGCTTGGCCGCGTCGGCCATTTTTGTGCCCATAGGGCCAAGGGCCCCGCTCATGGACAGGACGACACCGAATTTCACCTGTTCTTCGGTTGCGGTTTGCTGACCGCCGCAACCCACCGTCACTGAGACCAGCAAGGCCAGCGCCATAATAATAGCGATAAACTTTTTGCGCACGTCTTGTCCCGCCCCGGAAACCTCGTTTTTTCCAGGGGCGGATTACCCCCCTTTCCTTAATCCTTATCGGCAACCCATCCTCTGACTGTTTGGAACACACGCCTGAACACATCGTCGTTGCGCCGCTCACACCTCCCTTCCCAGACCCAGGAACCGCTCCCTGAGAGACTTGTCGGCGAGAAGCTCCTGTCCTTTTCCTTCCATTACACAGCGCCCCTGGGCGACCATCAGGTGGATCAGGCTCGTCTTGCGGTCGACAAGCGGGCGGAAGACTAGGGAATACGAGGAAGCGCTGATGACCGCCGCAACCAGAAAACCAGCGACCAGGGCGAAGAGAAAAATTCCGTCCGGTTGGGCCAGGAAGAGAAGCCCGCAGAAGGCGCCGACGGTGATAAACTCGGCATAGGCGAAGTTGGGGAACCTGGACAAGCCGTAGGTCAGGGTCAAGCCGGTGCCGGCAAGGAGGTACAAGCTGGAAGTAACTAACGAGTTGACCAGGATTTGACCAATATCAATCATCGCTTCTGTTCCTTCGTTGCCAAATTCATTACAGTTTACAGTATTTGACGGCGGTTCTTGCATCGTCCCGACGGAAGGGGAACCGGCGCTGATTGCCAGGCGAATGTTATAGAATTCTGCGAATTTCTCGTAATTCCTGCTCCGGGTCTGGTCCGCGGGGAAATAATCAGGCACCGGCCGGCGCTAATTACTGCTTTCACCGCCAGGCCCGGGACGATACCCGGAGAGCCTTTCCCGCAGCCTGGTGTAACGCCGGCGCGGCTCGTCGTTGCGGATGGCGATGGCCAACGCCTTCTTGGTGCCGACGAGCACCACCAGGTTTTTGCCGCGGGTCACCCCGGTGTAGACCAGGTTCCGCTGCAAAAGCACATAGTGCTGGGTCAGCACCGGCATAACCACCACCGGATATTCGCTCCCCTGGGCCTTGTGCACGGAGATCGCGTAGGCGAGGACCAGCTCGTCAAGTTCTGAAAACTCGTAGCCTACGGTCCGGCCGTCGAAGTTCACCTTTATTTGTTGTTCGTCGAAGTGCAGGTGCGCAATCCGGCCAATGTCCCCGTTAAACACTTCCTTCTGGTAGTTGTTCACCACCTGCATAACCTTGTCGTGAGTCCGGAACATCCGGTGGCCCCTAACCACCCCTTCTTTCCCCGGGTTCAATATATTTTGCAGCTCGGCGTTGAGGTTCGCGGCGCCGGCCAGGCCCTTGTGCATCGGCGTGAGCACCTGGATGTCCCGCACCGGGTGGCAGCCGAAGCGCCTGGGGAGGCGTACCTTGCACAGGTCAAGAATCGTCTGGACCGCCGTTGCCGGGTCCTCCTCCTGGATGAGGTAGAAGTCGGACGGGCGGCCGGTTTCCGGCGGGCGCAAATCGGGAAACTCGCCCCGGTTGATCCGGTGGGCGTTTACCACGATCCGGCTTTCCCGGGACTGCCGGAAGATCTCGGTCAGGGTCACCACTTGGAACCGGCCGGAATCGATAATATCCCGCAGGACGTTTCCCGGACCGACCGAGGGCAGTTGGTTGGTGTCCCCGACCAGGATCAGGGCGGCGGACCGCGGCACGGCCCGGACCAGGCTGTTCATCAGCAGGGTGTCGATCATCGAAGCCTCGTCGACAATAACGGCGTCAGCGTCCAGGGGCGAGTCCTGGTCGCGCTGAAAACGGCCTTTTGCGGGGCTGAACTCCAGCAGGCGGTGGATGGTGCGGGCCTCGTGCCCTGAGGCCTCCTGCATGCGTTTCGCCGCCCGGCCGGTGGGGGCGGCCAGGACGACCCGCGCGCCTGCGGCCTGGTAAACGCTGATCATCGCCCTGATGATGGTGGTTTTCCCGGTGCCCGGCCCGCCGGTGATCACCAGGACCTTGTTGGACACCGCGCACGCCACCGCCTCCGCCTGTTTCTCGGCCAGCCGGAGCCCGAGTTTTTTCTCCACCCAGGGAAGCACCTGGGCGGGATCCACCCGACCCGACCCACTGGCGTGGGTGCCCCGCGTGAGTTCCCCGCGTGAGTTCCCCGCGTGGGTGCCCCACCCGCTGACCCACTGAGCCGCTGACCCGACCCACTGGCGTGGGTGCCCCGTACAGGTACCCCCGGGTACCCCGGCGGTGGCTCCAACGTCCAGGAGCCCGCCCAGGCGCTCGGCGAGTCTGGTTTCGGCGGCGTAGAAAGGAGCGAGGTACACCGCTTCGTCCTCCCGCACCACGCGCCGGCCCGCGGCCAACCGTTCCAGGGCTTGCGCCACAAGGTCCCGGCTGACCTCCAGCATTTGGGCCGCCCGGGTCATGAGCGTTTCGCAGGGGAGGTAGACGTGTCCTTCGCCCGCGCTCTCGTTCAGGACGTAGAGGGTCCCTTCCTCGGCCCGCGTGATGGAATTGGGGTCGATGCCCGCCTGCCTCGCGATCCGGTCGGCGGTGATGAAGCCGATGCCGTGCACGTCGGCCGCGAGGCGGTACGGATTCGTTTTCACGACCTCCACGGCGGCGTTCCCGTACTGCTTGTATATCTTGGCGGCGTAAGCGGCGCTGATGCCGTGGTCCTGGAGGAAAACCATGATCCCCCGGATTTCCTTTTGGTCCTCCCAGGCCCTGGTGATCAGGGCCACCCGCTTGGGCCCGATGCCGTCCACCTCGGCAAGCCGCCCGGGGGAATGGTCGATCACGTCCAGCGTCTGCAGACCGAAAACCTTAACGACTCTTTTGGCCATGACCGGCCCGATGCCCCTGATGAGTCCGGAACCCAGGTACTTGCGAATACCGTTGACCGTCGCCGGGACCACGGTCTCGAACCTCTCGACCCGGAACTGCGGCCCGAACCGGGGATCGGCCACCCACTTCCCGGTGAGTTTCAAGGACTCCCCGGGGGTGATGCCGGCCAGGTTACCCACAATCGTAGTCAGTTCCTTTTTCCCGGTTTCCTGCAGCCTGGCGACGGTGAAGTGGTTTTCCTCGTTATAGTAAGTGATCCGTTCCAGACAACCGTGGACTACCTCCAATGGGAACCCTCCCAGGGCACCCCGGACGCTGGAGCCCAGCCGGGGGCCTCGTCTGGCGTGCACCACTTCCAGCGCAAACCCTCCCGGGGCACCGGACTTCTTCTTTCACGCCTCCGGCCGTCTCCGAAAAAGATTATCATTGTCACCGGTCAATGGAGCGGCTATTTGCAGGCAAAAGCCGGTGAAGTGCCGCCGGCGCCGAAAGCCGGCCTTCCGTCCGGCCATCGCGCTATTCCCCGAGGCCGAACCGCCTGCGCAGGTAACTGGCCTGGAACACGCCCAGCGGGTTGTGCGCCAGCACCCGGTCCTTTACCGCGAACACCGTGGCCGGCGCCCGGACGTATTTTTGAAACAGAATGTCGTGCCCCACGCACAGGCCCAACTCGATGTTCAGCTCGGTCTTCGCCCGGTTCAGAATCTTGGCCTGAGCCACCGGGTTGCACAGGATTTCGCATTTCTCCGGGTTCATTTTTTCGAGACCAAAATCTTCCTTTCCAAGACCGCCCACTTTGCAGCAAACCGATTCGACCCGAAAACCCCTGCTTTTCAGCACCGCGGCCAGGTCGCCGGCCTCGCGGGCCAGGCCCAAGCAAAAAGCCAGGCCCAGCCTACGGTAGCCCATTGCTTCACAGAATTTGACCAGTTCCTCCAAACGGTTGAGCGTATGGCCGAATTGGCATTGAAATTCGCTGCTCAACACGAGGAAAGGCCGGTTTTCCGGGAGGTCGTACTCGGGCAGCACCAGCTTGCCGCCGGTACAGTCCAAGCCGGCCTTGTCGCAAGCGTTCCGGGGATTCTGCTTGCAATCGGCACACTTCAACCTGGTTCACCCCATTTTTTTCCCCGCGGATCCCCCGGCGCAAGGATTCGACGGCCCGCGGAAAAATTCCTGCGCGCCGCGCGAATCCGGGGTGACGGCGCCATAACGGCACTGGCGGCTACTCTTCCTCCTCCACCCTCACCTTGGCCATCCGGTCTCCCTGCTTGATCCGGTCCACCACGTCCTGCCCCTCGACGACCAGGCCAAATACGGTATGGACCCCGTCCAGGTGCGGAAAAGAGTCGTGGCAGACGAAGAACTGGCTGCCGCCGGTGTTCCGCCCCGCGTGGGCCATGGAAAGGGCCCCCCGGACGTGTTTCTTCGGGTTGATCTCGCACTTGATGGTGCAACCCGGGCCGCCGGTGCCGTCGCCCTTGGGGCAGCCGCCCTGAATGACGAAACCCGGGATTACCCGGTGGAAAGCCAGCCCGTCGTAGAAACCCTGTTTGATCAGCTTGGTGAAGTTGGCCACGGTATTAGGGGCTTCCTTCTCGAACAACTCCACGACGATGCTGCCCTTTTCCGTTTCGAAGACCGCTTTGCTCAACTGAGCCCCTCCTCTGCGCGTTTCTTTCTCATTATAACCAGCATCCCCGCCGTTGACCACGGCTAATTCTCGTTGAATCAGGGCTCACCTTAGGCGCCGCATGCGCCGCAAGACTGCCTTTTCGTTGTGGAAGAAAGGTGATACAATGTATGGGGTTCGGATAGGTGCTTAATTGGAAACACTACCAGTTGATTCGGAGGCTATTGATATGAGCAAGGAAAGACCGACGGCGAGTTTTGCCGACCTGGCCGTAAACCCCGAAATCTTGAGGGCCGTGGACGACATGGGTTTCGAGGAACCCTCGCCGATTCAGCTCCAGACCATACCCCAACTCCTTGACGGCCGGGACCTGGTCGGCCAGGCCCAGACCGGCACGGGGAAAACGGCGGCCTTCGCCATTCCCCTGCTGATGCGCCTGCAGCCCAAGCGGGGTTGGCCGCAGGTTCTGGTGATGACTCCGACCCGCGAACTCGCCATCCAGGTGGCGGAGGAGTTCGCGCGCGTCGGCCGGCACACGACCACCCGGGTACTGCCCGTCTACGGGGGTCAGGGCATCGGACGGCAGATCAAAACCCTGCAGCGCGGCGTGGACGTGGTGGTGGGCACACCGGGGCGGGTGCTGGATCACCTGAACCGGAAGACGCTGCGCCTGGAACACCTTCAGGCCGTGGTGTTGGATGAGGCCGACGAAATGCTCGACATGGGATTCATCGACGACATCGAAAGCATCTTGAACGCCACCCCGCCGGGCCGCCAGACGCTCCTCTTTTCGGCCACCATCCCTGGCCCCATCGCCCGGCTGGCCGAGAAGTATATGCGTGAGCCCGTCCACGTGAGCATCAATCCCGAGTACGTGGCCGCGCCGGATATCTGGCAGATGTACTACGAAATCAGAAACATGGACCATCTGGAAGCGTTGTGCCGGATTTTGGACGCCGAAGCCGTGGACCGGGCCATTATTTTTTGCCGCACCAAGCGCCGGGTGGATGAACTGGCCGAGGCCCTCCGTTCCCGGGGTTACCCCGCCGACCACATCCACGGGGACCTCGAGCAAAACCAGCGCAACCGTGTGATGGCGGCGTTCCGCGAGGGCGACGTCGACCTGCTGGTGGCCACCGACGTAGCCGCCCGGGGGATTGACGTACAGAACATTTCGCACGTGATCAACTATGACTGCCCGCAGGACCCGGAAGCGTACGTGCACCGCATCGGCCGGACCGGGCGGGCGGGCCGGACCGGCACGGCCATCACCCTGGTGCTCCCAAGGGAACTGCCTCTTTTGCGCACCATCCAGCGCCTGGTGAAAGTGCGTATTGAACGGCACCCCATTCCCTCACTCGCTGACGTGGCGGACCGCCGGGTGGAGATCTGGCGGCAGCGTCTGCTGGAAGCGTTGGGCACCGGCAACCTCACCCCCTACCGCACTTTGGTCCAGGAACTCAGCGGGGAATACGAACCGGCGGAGGTGGCCGCCGCCGCCCTTAAGCTGCTGGCCAGGGACCTGGGGCGCGCGGACCGGGACGCGGGGGCGTTGCGCGCCGGAAAGTTCGGGGACACCGGGGCCGAGGAGGGTATGGTGCGGTTTTTCATGAATATCGGCCGTAATCAGGGTGTCACCCCGGCCGACATCGTGCGCGGCGTGGCCGAACAGACACGTATCCCGGGAGGCTTAATCGGGGCGATTGACATCTACGACAACTTCACCTTCCTGGAGGTGCCCGGGGAGGTGGCCCATCAGGTGGTGGCCTCGATACGCCACGCCGTCATCAAGGGCTGGAACGTAAACCTGGAACCGGCACGGCCGCGGTGACCCCCGGTACGTCCGAAGTGACCCCGGATCGCCGCACCCGCGACCACCAACCGGTCACCGGCGGCAACCCCGGCTGTCCGGCGTGGTGGGAAGACGCCTTCGCCATGATCAGCGCCATCGTGGACCTGCCCCCGACGGGCACCCAAGACAAATCCTAGCTTGTACAGAGATCTCTTTTCGTAATCGCCACCGGCAGCTCCTTGATCCAGGACCCAGTCTCGATAACCGCCACCCCCTGCTGTGTTTGTTCCGCTTGCAGGGCAAAACAAAACCCCAAGGTTGCAAAGCCTTGGGACTGCAAATCCTGGATGGTGGGCGGGGCGAGGATTGAACTCACGACCTTCTGCGCGTCAAGCAGACGTTCTCCCACTGAACTACCCGCCCGTATGTCCTCTCCCATTATGCCCGAGTTCGGCCCTTTTGTCAAGCCGGCCGGCACCCC
>DBEH01000001.1:42256-86194 GCA_002294005.1 Firmicutes bacterium UBA911
CCGGCCGGCACCCCCAGGTGAACCAGGCGTGCCGGAAGCCGACCCTCCGGCGCTCACAGGCCGAATCACCGCAGGCGCGTGTACCAGGGCTTGCGGGCCACCCCCCTGCCGGCCGTGAGATCGACCCGGGCCAACTGCCGCCCGTTGATCCGGAAGGACATTTCGCCCAGCTTTTCCCCGGGGGCGACCGGGGCCTGAAGTTCTTTTCTCAGCCGGACTTCTTTTTCCAGCAGGGGGAGTTGTTCCGCGGGGAGGTAGAGCTTTACGGTTTCGGCCGGCACCACGGCGACGTCGGGCCGCACACCCTCGCGGACCGTCAACCGGGTGATCTGGTCGTCTCGGGTGGCCGAGGCAATGAGGCAGTGACCGGCGGCGGACGTCGTGCCGGTCTTAACGCCGTCGACTCCTTCAAAATCCGAGCGGAGCAGGCGGTTGGTGTTCCGGATGGTCCGCTTCCGGTCCGGTTCGCGCCAGCAGACGGTGATTTCCCTGGTCCGCACCAGGGCGGCGAAGTGCGGAATCCGCAAGGCGTACCGGGTGATCTCCGCCAGGTCCGCAGCCGTGGAATAGTGGTTGGGGTGGGTGAAGCCGTGTGTGTTCTGGAAACGGGTGTCGTATGCTCCCAACTGCCGTGCTTTCAGGTTCATCCACCGTACAAACAGGTCGCAGTCGCCGGCGACATGTTCCCCGATCGCAATGGTGCAATCATTGGCCGACATTATCAGGGCGGCTTTCAACAAGTTCTCCAGGGTGATTTTCTCCCCGGTTCGGAGGTCGATGACGCTTCCCCGCCCGAACCGGGCCGCTCTTTCGCTCACGGTAACCACGTCTCCGGGACGGCCCGCCTCCAGCGCGACGATGGCGGTGATCACCTTGGTGAGGCTCGCGGGGTCGATCCGGTGTTTTTCGTTTTTGGCGAAAAACACGTGTCCGGTCCCGGACGTCGACCAGGATGGCGGCGTCGGCGGTAACCCTGGGCGGCTCCACAGTTGAACCGGCCGGCTGTGCTGCCGGAGACGACTGCGGTACTGAGAAGACAAACAAGACGAGTAGCAAGACCAGGCTTGCCCTTGCCAATAATTTCATCGGCTATCACGCTCCTGCATTATTCTCCCGCCGCACCGGTGTTTTCTTGCGCCCGGCCTTGTGGGCATATTTGTCTGCGGTGGGAAATATGACTTACCATAACGTTCGAAAGGGCGGTGTTCCCCCGTGCGCATTTACCTTTTCAGTGCCCGCAACTTGAAGCGGAACATGGTTCTGGCCGCCGTGCCTGTCCTTGCGGCCGCCGCGTTCACCTCGGTCCTGACGCGCCAACCCGCGGTCGTCGTGCCGACGCTCACCGAGCACTCCGGGATTGTTTACCGGGTCAAAACCGAGGAACCGGTGGCGGCGCTCACCTTCGACATCAGTTGGGGCGAGAAGGTGCCGCCGCCGGTGCTCGACATTCTCGACCGGGAGGCGGTCAAGTGCACCTTTTTCCTGTCCGGCCCCTGGGCGGTTAAACATCCCGAGATCGCCAGGCGGATCGCGGACGACGGGCATGAGGTCGGCAGCCACGGCTGGCGTCACGAAAACTACAGCACTTTTTCGGATGCGGTAATTAAAGAGGAGATCGCCAAGGCCCACAGAGCACTTAAGGAAACCACCGGCCGGACACCCGCCCTCATCCGGACCCCGAACGGCGACTGGAATGAGCGGGTGGTCAAAGCCATTTCCGAAGCCGGTTACCGGGCGATTCAGTGGAGCGTTGATTCGCTGGATTGGAAAGACATCGGGGCTAAAGCGAGTACCAAACGGGTACTGGACCAGGCCGGACCGGGGGCGATCATCCTGATGCACGCCAGTGACAGCGCCGAACAGACCCCCGACTCGCTTCCGGGCGTTATCCAGGGATTAAAGGAGAAGGGTTATCAGTTGGTCACCGTGTCGGAGTTGCTGAAACACGGGCGGGGCGTCGCCGAATAGCCGGCGTGAAGCACCCGGAGGTATTGAAGCCGCAGTGCTTTTGCTGCGGCTTCATCGTTATTACCGGGTTATCGGGGTTGAGCGGCGGTTGATCTCGGCGAATTCCCTCTGAAAAGCACTGACCGGCTCCCCTCTGCGGACCCCGGCCGCGATTCTGTCCAGGCGGGCAAACGTATCCACATCGGTGGTTACCATCACCCGCTCAATGCGCCGTTCCTGCTGCTGTACTCTTTTAGCCGCTTTTTCCTTGATCTCGTTGGTCCGCTGCCCCTCGATCCCCTCCTCGAGGTTCAAGCCGATATAGACCGTGTTGCCGGCCAACACAACGGTAGCCCTGTTCACACCGGGGGTCTCGGCGGCGGTTTTGGCCAGCCTGTCTGCCAGCTGGCCCGCCTCCCGCGGGTCATTGGGCAGCGCTTGACGCGCCCCGGGAGGCGCCTGTTCGGGCGGCGCCGGACGCCGCAAGAATTCGCAGCCGGCCAGGGCACCGACCAGCAGAATCACCCCTAACAGCGCGGCAACCGAAACCAGGAACCCATTCCTTCTGTGGTCCATAATCTCCCTCCTTCCCGTTTGGACCTAGTATTCGCCCGCGCCAGGCAAGGCATACTTTTATGGCGCAGGTAATTAATCCCCGCCCGGCCGTCCTCTCCGTGCGGCGGCGGGCTGTCGGTTCAAAAAGACGCCGGCTGAAGATTCGTTCCAAGTTTGGACCGGCAGCACCAAGATAAACCGGGGGGAAACCTACCGGCAAAACCGCCACCACCAGAGCAGCCCGGCGGCGGCCAGGAGTGTTACCACCACCACGTCCAGGCGGTGGAACCACGGTTTCAGCTCGTGCCAGTTTTCCCCGAGCACCACGCCCACGTACGTCAGGGCGATGCTCCAGATCAGTGATCCGGCAAAGGTGTAGACCACGAAACGCTTGAAGTTCATCCGCGAAATGCCCGCCGGCAGCGAGATGAACGTCCGGACGACCGGCAGGAGACGGGTTAGAAAAACGGTGGCCTCGCCGTATCGGGCGAACCAGTGGTCGGCCAAATCGAGTTTTTCCGGGCCGAGCCCGACGTACCGGCCGTAGCGAAGCACCAGCGGCCGTCCACCCACCGAACCGATGAAATAGGAAACCGAGGAACCGACCGTTCCCCCAATGGTTCCAGCAAGCACCACGCCCCAGAAACTCAGGTGGCCCTGGCTTACCAGAAACCCGCCGAACGGCAAAATGATCTCGCTCGGCAAAGGAATGTTCGCGCTCTCCACGGCCATCCCGATCGCCACTCCCCAGTAGCCCAGGGCGGCGACGGCCTCCGTCAAATGCAGGAAAAGCCGGTCCGACCACGCCGTCACTGGCCGCACCCCCTTCTGGCAATCCTATGCGGGCCAAAAAGAAAAAACCCCTCCAAGAAGGGGTGTGCGCAAACTAGGATTTGAGGTCGTGCAGTATCCGGTGAATCAGGGGTTCGATCTTCATCAGTTCGGTGCTGGGCATGGGCACACCCCGTTGCGGGGGCAGCGCTTGACAGAGCCTGCGGAAGTTGTTCGAGACGGAAGAGGCCGAAACGCCGTACAGCCGGGCCAGCCGGTGCTGGCTGACCTTCTTCCGGCCCTCCCTGTGGATGGCCGCGTAAATCACCGCCGCCGTCCAGGCCGGGGGTTTCCTCAAGTGAGGGCGTTCCAGGCAGCAGAAGTCGTGCCACAGGCGCAGGGCCATGCTCTTGGTGTCCTCCCGGCTGTACCCCAGGTTCTCGAGGCCGGATGTGATCTGAGAAGCCACCTCGGCATAGGTTTCCTCAGGCCAGGCGAAACCGTCGAAGCCTCGGCCGCGCGGCATCCCCGGCGCGGGCCGCGAGCGGCCCGTCCTCAGGAACCGGCGGACCTTGCGGATTTCTTCAGCACCCTGGATCAGGCGGAGCAATTCCTCCACCTGCTCCCGCCCCTCGTTGGTGGCGCATGCTTGTCTTAGGGTGTCCCCCTGGAGAAAGGACAGCAACGTGGGAACCGCCGCCGACCCGCCCTCCCGTCCCCAAAAAGGCACCGGGGCGCTCAGGCCCAGTCCCAGGCGGATGATATGCCCGTTCAGCCGGTGCGCCTGCAGGCGCAGGTAGCTGTTCCAGGTGCGGTCTTCACCGGGGCGGCGGGCCCGCTTCCACTTCTGGAAGTCCTTTTTCAGCCAGTCCGCCAACTCGGCCTTGAACGCAGCCGCCACACCGATGGCACTGGTGGAAAACTCGTGTTCTTCCCCCACCTTGAGCAGCCGCACGTACAAAACGCTGCCGGGCACGATGTCGTCCCGGACTCCTCGCTCCCGGACATAAACCTTCTTCCCGGAAACCAGGTGTTCCAAGGCGACTCCCTTGCCGGGGTAGATTGCTTTAACTTCAAAGAAACTGCTGCGGGCCTCTTGCCAAAGTACCAACAGCATCGCTTGCGTGAACGGCAGTTTTGGCCCGCACACCTCGACGAATAATTCAATCAACGACTGCCCGCTCGAAAGAGGATAGTCGAAAATAAACCATTCGAAGCACCGCTCGATTACCAGGTCATCATCCAGGGCCTGGAGATCTTCGTCCAGCTGCGCGAAGTAGACCTCCTGGGCGGAGGCCGCTTCCCGCAAAAACACAACTTCTTCGGCAAACTCCCCCAGCTTTCTCCGGAGTTCGGCGCTGGCCCGGCGCCACTTCACCTGGGCCAGGGAAACGACTTTCTCCGGTTTCCCGCAGCATTCGTGGTAACAGCGGCCACAACCACAGGGACATTGCCGGTCTGAGTTCTTGATGGTCCAACCCCCTTTGCGCCTTGAATTACAGCGAGACCCTGGTTCTTCAAGAGTGTATTCGACTCCCAAAACAAGTCTCCTGCCCGGCGCGCCCGTTAAAATTGCCTTTGGAAGCCAAGAAATTCTCAGTCGGGCAAGCCTTTTCGGCCTGTCGGCAACGGCAGGTATCCGCAACGGGACCGGTGAAATAATACGCCAAACCAGAGAGAAGGTGTTCCAATGGCCAAGTTCCTCGTGGTCGACGGCAACAGCCTATTGCACCGGGCCTACCATGCGGTTCCGCCGCTGACCACTTCCGGCGGCTTGCCCACTAACGCCGTATATGGTTTTACCAACATGCTCCTGCGGTCCATCGCCGAAGAAAAGCCGGACATGATTGCGGTGGCGTTCGACAAGGGCCGGATCACTTTCCGCCATGATACCTTCCAGGAATACAAGGCCAAGCGCCCCCCGATGCCGGACGACCTGCGCCCCCAGTTGCCTCTGTTGAGGGATGTGCTTGAAGCCTTGCGGATCTCCGTCCACGAAGCGGACGGTTACGAGGCTGACGACCTCATCGGCACGCTGGTTCGGATCGCCGGTGAAAAGGGACATAACTCCCTGATCCTGACCGGGGACAAAGACGTCCTGCAACTCGTCGGGCCCCGTACCCGGGCCCTGCTGACCCGCAAGGGCATCACCGACCTCGAACGGTACGACCCGGCCAAGACGCGGGAGCGCTTCGGGATCAGCCCAGAGCAGTTGGCCGACCTGAAGGGCTTGGTCGGCGACCCTTCGGACAATATTCCCGGCGTACCGGGCATCGGCCCGAAAACGGCCGCGAAACTCCTCGCCGACCACGGCCAGCTGGAGGCGGTGCTGGAAAACCTGAGCGGGCTCACCCCCCGTATCCGGCGACAACTGGAGGACTTCGGCGAACAGGCCCGAATGTCTAAAAAGCTGGCGACCATTGATACCGCGGTTCCCGGACTGGGACCGGAAAACATCCAGGCTTGGCCGGGCCCGGATAAGCCGGCCCTGTTGGCGGTGTTCAATAAGCTGGAGTTCAGAAGCCTGGTGCGCCGGATCACCGAGGCCCCCGCCGCCGGGGGCGTTCCTGCGGGGAAACCGGTGGAGGCGTTCAGCCCCGGCTATGAGCTCCTGGACCGGCCTGACCGCCTGGAAGCCGTGCTGGGTGACGCCCGCCGGGCCGTCGCGGTGGCCGTCGCCTATGCGCGCGGTCGAAACGGGGTCGAGACGCTGGGTTTAAGTGTGGAGACGGGCAACTACCTTTTGCCCCTCGGAGCGGCCGATTTAGAGGTCCTGGCCGGTGTGCGCGGGCTCTTGGCCGACCCGGGGGTGGCCAAGCATATGCACAATGTCAAGGACTTTTTGCGCTGGGCTCCGGATTTCGAACTTCTCAACATCGGTTTTGACACCATGGTGGCCGCTTACCTGGTGAACCCCTTGGCGGCCAACCAGCAACTGGAGGATGTGGTTCATCAATATCTGAACTTGGTGCTGGTTCCGCACGGCCCCTCCGCCCCGGCCGCGGCGGCGGAGTGCCTCCGAAGGCTTTATCCGGTTCTCCGGGCGCAAGTGCGCGGGTATGAACTCGACTACCTCTTTGACCGGGTGGAACTGCCGCTGACCGGGGTCTTGGCAGACATGGAACGGGTGGGCGTGGCCGTGGACCGGGACCAGCTCGAGGCACTGTCCGAGGAATTCGGCACCCGGGCGCACGCACTCGCCGCCCGGATTTGCGCCCTGGCCGGGGAGGACTTCAATCTCAATTCCCCCCGCCAGCTGGGCTACATCCTGTTCGAGAAGCTCTCGCTCCCGGCCGGAAAGAAAACCAAGACCGGATACTCCACCAACGCCGGAGTGCTGCTGGACCTGGCTGAAAAGCACGAAATCGCCGCCCTGCTCCTGGAGTACCGCCAGTTGGTCAAACTAAAAACCACTTACGCCGACGGGCTGGCCGCCCTGGCCGACCCCGCAACCGGACGGTTGCATACCACCCTGCACCAGACGGTAACCAACACGGGCAGGCTATCGTCGGCCGAGCCGAATCTTCAAAACATCCCGATCCGGATGGAGGAGGGCCGCCGGATCCGGAAGGCGTTCATTCCCCGCGACCCGGCCCGCGTGCTCCTGACCGCGGACTACTCCCAAATCGAGCTGCGCATCCTGGCGCACTTGTCGGGGGATCCGGCACTGATCACCGCTTTCCGGGATGAAGAGGACGTCCACGCCCGGACGGCCGCCGAGGTCTTCGGCGTGCCGCTGGACAAGGTCACCCCGGAGATGCGGAGCCGGGCCAAAGCGGTCAATTTCGGCATCATTTACGGGATCAGCGATTTCGGGCTGGCCAGGGACCTTAACGCAACCCGGGCCGAGGCCAAAGATTACATCCGGAGGTATTTCACCCGCCTGCCCGGAGTAAAGGAATACATAGACGCCGCAATCCGCTCAGCCCGGGAGCGCGGTTACGTGACCACGGCCTTGAACCGCCGCCGGCCTCTTCCCGAGCTCGGGAGCGCCAACCACACCGTGCGGAGCTTTGGGGAACGGGCGGCGGTCAACACGCCGATTCAAGGCACCGCGGCCGACATCATCAAGCTGGCCATGGTCAGGATCCACGCCCGTTTGCGGGAGCGGGACTTAAAAACGCTGATGATCCTGCAGGTGCACGACGAGCTTATCTTCGACGCGCCGGCGGAAGAAGTGTGCACGGTAGCCCCGCTGGTCAAAGCCGAAATGGAAAATGTGCTGCCGCTGAACGTGCCCCTGACCGTCGACCTGAAAATCGGGCCCAACTGGTATGAAGTGCGCCGAATAGACGAGGTGGCCCGATGCCTGAACTTCCTGAAGTAGAGACTATCGTGCGTGACCTGGGGGCCCGGCTCACCGGACTGGTGGTGGAACGGGCCGAGGTGCTGCTGCCGAAGGTGGTGGCCGCTCCGTCACCGGCGGAATTCGCGCGTCTGATCAAAAGGCGTGAAATCCTGGGTTTGAGCCGGCGCGGGAAGTACATCCTGGTGGAGTTGTCGCAGGCCTGGGTGCTGATCCTGCACCTGCGCATGACCGGACAACTGGTGTACAGGGGCCTCGGCCCGTCCGAGCCCCGCCCCAAACACACCCACCTGGTCCTGCACTTGGACCAGGGGTTGTTAAGGTTCACCGACCTGCGCCAGTTCGGCCGGGTGTGGCTGGTGCCCGCGCGGGAGGTGCGGCGTGTGCCCGGGCTGCGGGAGTTGGGGGTCGAACCGTTCGGCGCCGGATTCGTGGAGGAGGATTTCATCCGGCGGCTCGCCCGGTCCCGGCGGATGATCAAACCCCTGCTCCTGGACCAGACCTTCCTGGCCGGATTGGGGAACATTTACTCCGACGAGGCGCTGCACCGGGCCGGGATCCACCCCGAGCGGCCCGCCGCCGGTCTGGACGCCCGGGAAGCGGGGACCCTGTACCGGGTCATCAGGGAAGTGCTGGCGGAGGGTGTGGATTATAGAGGGACGAGTGTGCAGCACTACGTCGACGGCACCGGGCAGCAGGGCCGGTTTCAGGAAATCCTGCGGGTTTACGGCAAAAAGGGGGTCCCTTGCCCGGCGTGCGGTACTCCGGTGAAGCGGATCCGCTGCGGCGGGCGCGGCACCCACTTCTGCCCTGACTGCCAACCTTTCAAGCACCAAAGCTTTACCCATCCCATAGTCTAGAAGGTGAGGAGTCCGTGGAGGGTGTAAGCTTGGAATTAGCGGTTTTGTTGGTTTTTGGGTTGGCCTTGAGCCTCGACGGCTTTGCTGCCGGTTTGGCCTACGGCTTGCGCCGGATCAGAGTCCCGATCGCGTCGATGGTCATTATCAGCCTGACTTCGGGTTTGACGATTAGCCTGTCTTTGTTCCTGGGGCACTTGGCGGCTCGGGGAATCCCTCCGGACACAGCCCGGTTCCTGGGGGGGCGCTCCTGATCTTGCTTGGGTTCTGGATCTTGCTCCAGGCCCTGCGCAGTTCCACCCGGAGGACGCTGAGCATCCGGATTCCCCAGTTGGGGATGGTTGTCCAGGTGCTCCTGGAGCCGCTGGATGCCGACATGGACGGTTCCGGGTGCATTTCCGCCCGGGAAGCGGTGGTGTTGGGAGCGGCCCTGGCTCTGGACGCTTTCGCCGCCGGTTTCGCCATCGCTTTGTCGGGGCTGTCTTCGGTATTTGTGCCCTTGTTCGTGGTGATCGGGTTGTTCGCGCTGCTGCGCCTGGGCATGGTGCTCGGAGAGCGTTCCGCCCACCTCCTGAGCTACAAGGTCAGTCTCCTGCCGGGCTGCCTGCTCATCGTCCTGGGCGTCCTGCGCACCGTGGCCTAGGCTTGGCCGCGCCCGGCCATCAATGATACGATGGTACACAAGCGGCCGTGCAAGGCAAATATGCTTGGGCTTGTAGTGAACGGATGGTGCATTGTGAAGATTATCGGACTCACCGGTGACGCCGGCAGCGGCAAGAGTACGGTGGCCCGGATCCTGGCGGAACTGGGCGCGGTCGTGCTGGACGCCGACCGGGTCGCCCGCCGCTTGACCGAACCGGAAACGCCAGTGCTCGCAGAGATCACCCGGGTGTTCGGCCGGGGCCTGCTTAAGCCTGACGGCACCCTGGACAGGCCCCGCCTGGCGGCCCGCGTGTTTACCAACCCCGGAGAGCGCGAGGCTTTGAACCGGATCATCCATCCTCCGGTTCTGGAAGTTCTGGAGCGTGAAATCGCTGCGGCCCGTGAAGGCGGCTCCGGGGTGCTGGTGGTGGAGGTGCCGCTTCTCTTGGAAACCGGGCTGGAAAAGCTGGTTGACGAGGTCTGGCTGACCGTCGCCGGTCCGGACATCAAACTGGAGCGCCTCAAGGCACGCGGGCTTTCATCCGGGACGGCCGCCGGGATCCTCGCCGCCCAGATGCCCCAGGAAATAAAAAGCAAACACGCCCACCGGATAATCGACACTAATGGGTCCTTGACAAGGACCAAGCAGCAGGTTGTAAAGTATTGGACCAAGATCAAGCCGGAGTGATCAGTATTGAAGAAACTGGGGCTCTTACTCGTCATCCTGCTCATGATCCTGGCCTTCAATGCTGAACGCATCGGGCGTCATTACTATCCCTTCCCCCACCGGGAACTGGTATTCCATTACTCTCAACTGCAGCGCCTCGACCCCTATTTCGTGGCCGCCGTAATCAAAACCGAGAGCAACTTCCAGCCGACGGCGGAGTCCCCCAAGGGGGCCCTGGGCTTGATGCAGATCATGCCTGAAACAGGGCGCTGGATCGCCGAACAGATCGGCGCGGAGGAGTTCGAACCCGAGGCCTTGAACGACGTCGAAACCAACCTGATGTTCGGCACTTGGTACCTGGCTTACCTTAATGAAGAGTTCGGCTCAGAGCCCATCCTGGTTCTGGCCGCCTACAACGCCGGGCGCGGTAACGTCCGGACATGGCTTGGCGAGGACCGCTGGACGGGGGAAGCGGGCAACCTGGAACAGATCCCCTTCCCGGAAACCCGCCAGTTCGTAAGAAAGGTCCTGCTCCACTACCGCATCTACAACTTCCTCTACCGATAGGGGTCAAACTAAAGGTTTGACCCCAGGGTGGCGGCGCAGCGGGGGCAGATTTCGGAGTGTTCCGGATCGAACCCGATTTCACCATAGGTCCAGCAACGCACGCACTTGGTGCCGGGGGCACGGCGCACGATCACCAAAAGCCCCGGTACGGTTCCGAAGACGGCCCCCTCTCCCGCCTTCTCCGCCGGCAGCACCCGCACCGATGAAGTGACAAAAACAACCGGCAGTTGGGCTTGGTTTTCCCTGAGAAATCCAAGCAGCTCCGGCTCCGCATGGAGCACTACTTCCGCCTCGAGCGCATCCCGGATCAGCTTCTCCTGGCGCGCGTTCTCCAGCACCCGGAGCACATCCTGGCGCACCGCCAGGAGCCGCTCCCAACGCCGTTCCAGTTCATCGTTCACGTATTCGGGGTTTGGTTCGGGCATCTCCAAGAGCTGTACGCTGGACGGTTTCTTGCCGTTGGCCGGGAAATGCCTCCAGACCTCCTCGGTCGTGTAGGCCAGCACCGGCACCAGCAGCCGGACCAGGGAGTCTAGCACGCCGTAGAGCACAGTCTGCGCCCCCCGGCGGCTGACCGACGCGGCCGGTTCACAGTACAGCCGGTCCTTAATCACGTTCAGGTAGAAGGCGCTCAAGTCGGTGACGCAGTAATTGTATAGCGTGTGGTAGACCTGGTGAAACTCGTACTCCCGGTAGGCCCGCAGCACCCGGTCCATCACCCGGTGCAACTTCAGGAGGGCGTACCGGTCAAGTTCGGTCAGTTCCGCATAGGCTACCGTGTCCCTTTCGGGATCGAAGTCTTGCAGGTTGCCCAGCAAAAAACGAAAAGTGTTCCGGATTTTTCGGTAGGCCTCGGACATTTGTTTCAGGATACCAGGTGAGACCGCCAGATCTCCCCGGTAGTCCGCTGAGCAAACCCAGAGGCGCAGAATATCGGCGCCTAGTTCCTTGAGAATTTCCATCGGTTCGACAACGTTACCCAGCGACTTGGACATCTTCCGTCCCTGTTCGTCGACCACGAAGCCGTGGGTGAGCACGGCCCGGTACGGCGGCTCGCCGGTGACGGCCACCGCCGTGGTGAGCGAGGAATTGAACCAGCCCCGGTGCTGGTCGCTCCCCTCCAGGTACATGTCCGCCGGCCAGTGCAGTTCCGGCCAGTAGTCGAGTTGGGTGAGCACCGCCCAGTGACTGGACCCCGAGTCAAACCACACGTCCATGGTGTCCAGTTCCTTCGTATACTCTCCCCGGCCTTCGCAATGGGGACAGGCCAGGCCGGGCGGCACCAGTTCCACGGCTTCCCGGGCGTACCATACGTCGGAACCGTGTTGTGCGAAAAGCCCTTTTAGATGACCGATTGTTTCGTCCGTGATCACGGCCCGGCCGCACTCCCCACAGTAAAAAATAGGGATGGGCACGCCCCAGAGGCGCTGCCGGGAAATGCACCAGTCGCCGCGGCCGGCGACCATCCCGTAGATGCGGTCCCGGCCCCAGGCCGGAATCCAATCCACCCGGTCGACAGCCTCCAAAAGGTGTCGGCGGAAACCGTCGATGGAAGCAAACCACTGCTCGGTGGCGCGGTAAAACACCGGGTGCTTGCACCGCCAGCAATGCGGGTACTGGTGCCGCGTCCGCGAATGCCCCACCAGCGCCCCCCGTGTCTCCAGTTCCCGTACCACCACCGGGTTGGCGTCAAGGTAAAAGACGCCGTCCAGCAGGTTCCCGGCCTCGGCCGTGAAACAGCCCTTCCCGCTGATCGGCGAAATGACGGGCAGGTGGTAGCGTTGGCTGAGCGCAAAGTCTTCCTCGCCGTGTCCGGGCGCGATGTGGACACAACCGGTGCCCTGCTCCAGGGTCACGTAATCATCCAGCACCACCACCGAATCGCGCTCGACGAAGGGATGCCGGCAGACTACTCCCTCCAGCTCCGCCCCGCGGTACTCCCGTTCGACTCCGGCCCCGGGGTCGCCCAGCACCTGCCGGAAACCGCCGGCCAAGTCCCGGGCCACTAGGTAAGACCGGCCCCTGCTCCTCAGGAGTGCGTACACGAACTCCGGGTGCACGCAGATGGCGACGTTGGACGGGATGGTCCAGGGCGTCGTGGTCCAAATCACGATGGTCGCGCCTTGATCCGGCAACAGCCCCCGGCCGTCAACCACCGGAAAAGCGGCGTGGATGGACGGAGACTCTTTTTCCGCGTATTCCACTTCGGCCTCGGCCAGCGCGGTCTCGCAGTCCGCGCACCAGTATACCGACTTCAACCCCTTATAGATGTAGCCCCGCTTGGCCATCTCGCCGAAGACCTCAATCTGGCGGGTTTCGAAATGGGGTTGCAGGGTCAGGTAGGGGTTTTTCCATTCCCCGCGCACTCCCAGCCGCGTAAACTCGGCGCGCTGGATGTCCACGAATTTCAGGGCGTATTCCCGGCACTTCCGCCGGAACTCAACGGGACCAATCTCGCTCCTTTTGATTTTGAGCTGCTTGATGGCCTGCTGTTCGATGGGCAGTCCGTGAGTGTCCCACCCCGGCACGTACGGCGCGCTGTAGCCGTCCATTGACTTGAACTTGACCACCATGTCTTTTAGAATTTTGTTGAGCGAAGTGCCCAGGTGGATGTGCCCGTTGGCGTACGGGGGGCCGTCGTGCAGAACGAACTTCGGCCGCCCGGCGTTTTTAGCCTGCACCAGTTGGTAGATGTCGATTTCATCCCAGAACCGCCCGATTTCCGGTTCCCGCTGCGGCAGATTGGCGCGCATCGGGAATTCGGTTGCCGGCAGGTTCAGGGTTTTGCTGTAATCCATTCGCGCTTCAAACCCCCGAGGTTACAGTTCGCAACTAGGATTTGTCGTCGGCTATCGGCTTCAACTGCCGGGTTTCAGGCTGCGGTTCGGTTTCCCCCACGTCAGGCTCGGCCTCTGCGGTGCTGGATTCAATCCCCCTGCTCTCTTCCGCAATCACCGGCTTCATCTCCCGGGCCATTCCGTGTTCCTGGTCATCAAGCCGTTCGAGTTGGGCCTCCAAAAAAGACCGGAACTGATCTCGAAAAGCCTTTACTTGTTTTTTCAGTTGCCGGTACTCCTGAAGAAGCTCGTCCACCTGACGCTGGGCTGCTTCCAGAGACTGTTCGGCCTGCCGGTGAGCCTGCAGCGTTATTTCTTCCGCCTTTCGCCGGGATTCCTCAAAGACCGTCTCGGCCTTCTGCAACGCTTCCTGGCGAATCGCTTCGGCCGCGGCACGCGCCTCCCGGCGGACTACGTCCACTTCCCGCTGCGTGTTTTCCTTCAATTCCTGCGCGTTCTTCTGAGCGAACACCATCGCCTGCTTTAACGCATTCTCCAGTTCCTGATAGCCGGAAATGTTCTGCTCCGCCCGGTCCATAGCCCCTTTAAGTTCATCGTTTTCCTTGAGCAGCGTTTCGACAGCGGCCGCCACCCGGTCCAGAAAGTTGTCCACTTCCTGGTCGTCATAGCCCCGAAAACAGCGCCGGAACTCTTTCTTTTTGATTTCCAGCGGTGTAACCATCGTGCCCCCCCTAACTCAACAGCGTTATGATAACCGACCGGATCAGGTGCAAGACCAGCAGCGCCACAATGGGGGAAATATCAATCATCCCGAGCGGCGGGATGACGCGCCGGAAGATGTTGAGGTAGGGATCCGTCAATTCGTACACGAACCGGACCACCGGGTTGTGTGGATTGTGCGGGATCCAGGAAAGCAAAATCCGGCCGATGATCAGTAAGGAATAGACGCTGAAAGCCGCACTGACTACGTCGACTATGAGGCTCATGATCCACCCCGCTTATTAATCTCCCGGGCTCTTTCGGTAGCCTCCTGCACCGCCCGTTGCAGCGCCGCCCGCACGCCCCCCGCCTCGAGCGCAAACAGGCCGGCCGCCGTTGTGCCGCCCGGGGTGACAACCATGTCTTTCAACCGTCCCGTGTGTTCACCCGTCTCCAGTGCCATCTTCGCCGCCCCGTACATGGTCTGGGCCGCCAACATAGCGCTGACGTCACGCGGCAGGCCCATTCTTACAGCCCCGTCGGCCAAGGCCTCCAGAACCAGGAACATATATGCCGGGCCGCTGCCGCTCAAACCGGTTACGGCATCCAGCAACCGTTCCTCAACCTGGACCGCCAGGCCCACCGCCTCCAGTACGGTCCGGGCCCGGGCCTCGTCGCGGGAACCGGCGCAGCGCCCAAGACAGTAGGCACTGGCCGCCGCGCCCACCAAGGCCGGCGTGTTCGGCATCACCCGGATCACCGGGAAACCCCCGCCTAAGCTTTCTTCAATATATTCCAGGCTCACCCCGGCCGCGATACTGATCACCGTCTGCGACGGCCGCAGTCCGGACCTGACCTCGGCGGCCACGTCACCGACGACATGCGGTTTCACGGCCAGGACCAGCACCTCGCCGAACTCCACCAGCCGCTGGTTTTCGGCCACGGTCCCAATCCCGGTTTCTCGTTCCAGATACTCCCGCCGCGGCCCGTACACCTCGCTGACCATCAGTTCCGCCGGAGAATGCGTGCCGGCCGCTAAGAGGCCCCGCACCAAGGCTTCCCCCATGGCCCCGCCGCCGGCGATGCCGACTTTGAAACGCTCTGCGGTCAAGTTACTTCACCCCTGTTACTTGATCCAGGGGAAAATCCCCCGTTCCGGCGCCTGGGTTTTGCCTTCGATGTCCACGTTGTTGGGCACGAACAGAAAGATGCCCCCGCCCACCTTCTGCTGGGCTCCGTTCAACGCCAGAGTGGCACCGCTCACAAAGTCCACGATCCGCCGGGCGATGTCGGTGTCCACGTGTTCCAGGTTTACGATCACGGGACGCCGGTTTTTCAAGTGCTCGGCGATTTCCTGAGCCTCGTCGAACAACCTGGGCTCCACCACCACCACTCGTGTCTGCCGCTGCGCGTGGAGATTCACCACGGTGGCCTTCTTCTTCGGGTCCGGGCTCTCCCGCGGCACCCGCTCCTCCTGCACCTGCTCCGGCCCTTCTTCCTCAAAACCCATGAAATTCAGGACCCGGTCCACCAGTTTTATCCTTCCCACCGTCAGCCCTCCCTTAATGTGCATCTTCGGGGGCCAAAAACGGCCGTGCCCACGCGGACCAGATTCGCTCCCTCCTCCACCGCGACTTCGAAGTCGCCGCTCATTCCCATCGAAAGATAACGCCCCTTGAAGCCGGGCACCCCCGCAAGACTGTCAAAAAGCCGTTTCACGGCCCGGAAACAAGGGCGCGCCTGTTCCGGGTCGTCCACGAACGGCGCCATAACCATGAGCCCTTCGACATCCAGACCGCCCAGTCCTGCCACCCGGCTGACAAAATCACCCACTTCGGCGGCCCCAACCCCGAGTTTTCCCTTGTCCGCCCCCGCTCTCACCTGAACCAGCACCCGGAACGGGCGCCCCTGGTCCCGGGCCCGGCGGTCCAGTTCCTCCGCCAGCGACCAGCGGTCCATGCTGTGGATCAGTTCCACCCGGCCCACCAGGTACTTGACCTTGTTGCGCTGCAGATGACCGATGAAGTGCCACCGTGCTCCCGGCAGTTCAGGGTATTTCCCGGCCAGTTCCTGCACCCGGCTCTCTCCAAAGACCTGTACGCCCGCCTCCAAGGCCTTCCTGACCTGTTCCGGGCCGACGTCTTTAGAAACGGCCACCAGCCCGACGGTCTCCGGGTCACGCCCGGCGCGCCCGGCCGCTGCGGCGAGCCGCCGGCGGACCTGCTCCAGGTTTTTTGCTACATCCACCGTTTGCACCGCTCCCCTCCGAATCGTATACCAGCAGACGCCGGGCCGGCCGACTTCAGGAGTACCTTAAACACAAGGCAAATTACCAGTACTTGTTTGGGGCGTGCTATTCTGCGCCCCGCTGGCAACTCCTGCGAAAAGAGCCCTGGCGCGGGCTCTTTCTAGTTCAGCTCTTTCCATTCTCCAGTAACCAGGTAGATAACTTCCTCGCCAATGTTCGTCGCCCGGTCCGCCAGGCGCTCCAAGGAGCGGGCAACCATCAGGAGGTACACCACGCAGGGGATGGTGTGGGGGTTTTCTTCCATGTAGGTGATCAGGTCCTGGAAGGTCAGGTTGTAGATCTCGTCCACGTCGTCGTCCATAAGGCACATCTGCCGGGCCTTTTCCACGTCACCGTGCACGTAGGCGTCCAAGCCGTCCTTGACCATGCGCTGGACGAGCTGCGCCATCCGGGGGATCTTCTCCAGCGGCTTGGCGGGCATCCGCCCGCAAACGCACATCGCCGCCCGGGCGATATCCTCGGCGTGGTCGCCCATCCGCTCCAGGTTGATCAGGATCTTGATGCCGGTGACAATCACCCTCAGGTCCCGGGCCATCGGCTGCTGGGTGGCGATCAGCCGGATGCACCGGTTTTCGGTTTCGTACCTCATCCGGTCGATAGCGTCGTCCCCGGTGATGACGTCTCTCGCGATCAGCGGGTCCTGTTTCAAGAGCGCCTCGAGGGCGTTGAAAATGCTACGCTCGACCAAACTGGCCATCCGCAGGATGTCGTGCTTCAACTCGTTTAATTCCGTGTCAAAAGCGCGCCGATTGGACAATGGGATCACCCCGAGCCCGATAAACTAATCGGTTGAATGTAATAAGCATTAATCTATCATATGCGTATTGAAAGGGCAAGAACTACTTGACTAGCCGAAACGCCCGGTAATGTAGTCTTCCGTCCGTTTGTCGGTCGGTTTGGTGAACAGGGTGTCGGTGACCCCCGATTCCACTACTTCTCCGCTCAGGAAGAAAGCGGTGATGTCCGACACCCGGGCCGCCTGTTGCATGTTGTGCGTGACGATGATGATCGTGTAGTCCTTTTTTAGTTCCTGAAGCAACTCCTCGATCTTGAGCGTCGAGATCGGGTCCAGGGCGGAGCTGGGTTCGTCCATCAGGAGCACGTCGGGCTCCACCGCGAGCAGCCGGGCGATGCACAGCCGTTGTTGCTGCCCGCCCGAAAGCCCCAACGCCGAGCGGAACAGGCGGTGACGGACCTCCTCCCAGAGGGCCGCGTCCCGCAGGCTGCGCTCCACGATCTCGTCGAGCCGCTGCTTGTTCTTCAAACCGTGAATCCGCGGCCCGTAGGCGACGTTGTCGTACACCGACATCGGAAAGGGATTGGGCCGCTGGAACACCATCCCGACCCGCTTGCGGAGCTGTACCACGTCAACCTCCGGTCCAACGATGTTCTGACCGTCGAGCAACACCTCTCCCGACACCCGCACCCCTTCAATCAAATCGTTCATCCGGTTCAAGACCCGCAAAAACGTGCTCTTGCCGCAGCCGGAAGGCCCGATGAGCGCGGTGATCCGCCGCTCCGGAACGTCCATGTTGATGTGGATCAGAGCTTGCAAATCCCCATAGTGTAAACTGAGGTCCCGGATCACGATCTTGTTCTCCATCCGTCTACTTCAAACCCCCTATAGGATTTGCCGAAAAGGCGTAATGCCGTTGGTGCCCACGCCCGGATGGACGACGGCGGCGAACGGCGCCGGCGCGAACCACCTGCCCGGCCAAGGTCCCGACTCTCCCCCGATCCAACCTAACACGCCGTTGTTAGTCCGGTGTTAAGTCAAAGTTAAGGCCGAAGCTCGACACCGGTACTAAGACGGCAAAAACAAAGAGAAGACCGTGCCCTTGCCGGGCTTGCTGGTCACCCGTATTTTGCCGCCGTGACCCTCGACGGTGTGTTTGACGATCGCCAGCCCCAGGCCGGTGCCGCCCTGGGTGCGGGCCTTGTCCGCCCGGAAGAAGCGCTCGAAGATCCGGGGCAGGTTTTCCGGCGCGATCCCGGCGCCGGTATCCGAGACTTCCACTTCCACTCCGCCCTCGGCCGCCGCGGCCCGGATCGTAATCCCGCCTTTTTCGGTGAACTTCACGGCGTTGTCCAAAAGGTTGGTGAACACCTGGGCCAAGAGGTCCTCGTCCCCGGTCACCGGAGGCAACCCTTCGGGGAGTTCCACCCGCAGCGCCAGTCCTTTTTGCCGCGCCCGGGAGGCGAAGGTGTCCACCGCCCGTTGCACGACCGCAGGCAATTCCACCGGCAAACGGCCGAACATATTCCGCCGTTCCTCAATGGTGGCCAATTTCAGCAGGTCTTCCACCAATTCGGTCATCCGGTCGGTTTCCTCCTGAATAATCCCCAGGAAACGGTGCGCCGTTTCCGGCTCATTCACCGCGCCGTCCCTCAAGGCCTCGATAAACCCCCGGACGGACGTCAGCGGCGTGCGCAACTCGTGTGAAGCGTTGGCCACGAATTCGGTGCGCATTTCTTCCAGCCGGCGGCGCTCGGTGATGTCCCGGAAAAGGGCGACCACGCCGCCCTGGGGCCCGCGGAGCGGGGTCAAGTGCACCCGGAAGATGCGCGGCTCCGGGGTCAGAATCCGCAGCTCCTGATTCAAGGGCCGGCCCGACTCCAGCGCCTGGCGGAAGAGCCGGTCCAGTTCGTAGTCCCGCACCACCTCGAGCACCGTCCGGCCGAGGCTCGCTTCCTCGTTCAGGCCGAAAGCTTCTTCAACCACCGGGTTGATCAGGATTACCCGCGTCTCCTGGTCGACGGCGATCACTCCGTCCGCCATACTGTCCAGAATGGCCTGGATCCGGTTTTTCTCGTCGGTCACCAGGCTCAGCGTGCCCCGCAAGCGCTGGGCCATCTGGTTGAAACTCTGCGCCAGCTTGCCGACTTCGTCGCCCTCGTATACCCGGATGGTCTTGTTGAGGTCGCCCTCCGCAATCTTCTCGGCGGTATCGGCCACCCGGGAGAGCGGCTGGCGGATAAACCGGGGGGCCAGGACGGCCATCGCCGCCGCGGCCAGGAGCCCCAGCGCCATCGCCGCTCCCGTACCGAGAAGGCCGGCGGCGGAAAACGCCCACAGGGAGATGATCACCGCCGCCAGCAGCAGCAGGCTGAAAACCACCTGGTTCTGCATCCGTCTCATCCGCTCAACTCCCGGAAACGGTAGCCGACTCCGCGCACCGTTTCAATGTACTGGGGGCTTCCAGGCAGCCGCTGCAGTTTTTGGCGCACGTGACGCACATGCACGTCCACGGTCCGGGAATCACCCGCATAGTCATAGCCCCAGACCTTCTGGAGCAGCAAATCCCGGGAGAAAACCCGGCCCGGACTTCCGGCCAACACCCACAACAACTCAAATTCGGTGGGCGTCAGCCGCTCCCGCTTCCCCGCCGCCTCAACCGCCAGACGCTCCGCGTCGATTACCAGGTCGCCCGACCGAACCATCTTGCGCCCCTCTTGCACCGGGACGTGACGGCGCAGCCGCGCCTTGACCCGGGCGACCAGTTCCCGCACGCTGAACGGCTTGGCGATATAATCGTCGGCGCCCAGTTCCAGGCCGAGCACGCGGTCCAACTCCTGGCTCCTCGCGCTCAGGATGATCACCGGGATGTCCCGGGTGCGCTCGTTCTGGCGCATCAGCCGGCAAATGGTCAGCCCGTCCAGGCCGGGCAGCATGACATCCAGCACCACCAGATCGATCCGCTCGGTGTGAACCACCTCCAACGCGCGGTCACCGTCGTGGGCCTCCAGCACCTGAAAGCCCTCTTTCTCCAGGGCGTACCGCACCAGTTCGGCAATGTGTTTGTCGTCCTCGACCACCAAAACCTTTACCATTGACCAATCACTCCAGGGCCATTACTGCGGCCATCCGGCCGGTTATCCCCCGGGAGGCCCGGTGGGAAAAGAACTCTTCGGGGTGGCACGAAGTACACCACGGAGCAGTATCGATCTGCTCGCTCCGTACGCCGGCCGCCTCCAAAATCCGCCTGTTGAGCAACGCAAGGTCTAGCCGCCCACCCTCCCCGTCCCCGGGGTGGGGGCGGACCTCCGCCGCGGTGCCGAATTGCTGGGCGAACATCCCCGCCACCTCCGGACCCACCGTATAGCAGCAGGCCCCGATCGACGGGCCGATTCCGACCAGCATTCTTTCGGGTGAAGCGCCGAAATGTTCCCGCATCAGGCTGACGGCCCGGGCGGCGATCCGGCCCAGGGTCCCCCGCCAGCCGGCGTGCACCAGGGCGACCGCCGGCCGTACCGGGTCGAAAAAAAAGAGGGGCACACAGTCACCATAGAAAGTGGCGAGCGGCACTCCGGGGACATCGGTGGCCAGGCCGTCGACTCCGGGCACCGCCCCGCCCGGGTCAAAAGCCCCCCGGCCCCGGTCGCCCGGCCCCACCACCGCTATCGCCGTTCCGTGCACCTGGGCGCAAGCCACCAGGTCCCGGTGGTTCAACCCGAGCGCCGCACAGAAAGAGGCCCGGTTGCTGAGGACCGCTTGCGGGTCGTCGCCCACGTGCAGTCCCAAGTTCAACGTGCTGTAGGGGCCCCGGCTCCAGCCTCCCCGCCGGTTGCTGAAAGCGGCCCGGACGCCGCCCCCCCCCGCAAACCCGGGCGCATAATATGCCAGCCCGCCGGCTTCTTCTGCTCGAAAACCGGGACTAGCCCTCCCCGCGTCCATTTCCGCCCCCCGCCTTGCCGTGCAGATCCGCGTCCAGGGCCACCAGCTTCTCTAAGACGCAGTTGTGCGCCTCTGGTTCGGAATGTGTTTTGAGGACGACTGTTTCCTGCCGCCCGCGCCGGTAGACGAAGCGCACCTCCCTGCTTTTTCAATGACTGACTAGATTATAGCCGCTAATCCACAAGGACGGCAACCGAATTGCGCGGAAAGCAGCCGAAAACCCGAAGGGGGTGAACATAAGGGGGGGGTGAACACTAAAAAGGTGTTTTCTTGTCACCGCCGGAGTCTTAGAACTTGCCGGTGAGCGTGAAGCGGGTCCATAAGCCGGGTAACAGCGGAGTTCGGAAAAAGAGGCGGGCTCGGGTCCTCCGCCCTTGACAGCCGCAGGGCGTCCGGCTTAAGCTAGGGACGAAAGGAGCGGTCTGTTGTGCCGGTATACGAGTTCAGGTGTCCTTGGTGCCAGCGGAAATTCGAGAGGCTTTGCCGCCTCGGTGAAACCGGGGCGCACCTTACCTGTCCGGAGTGCAACCTTTCCGGCGCGGTACGAATCGTTTCCGGGTTCAGTTCGCCGGGTACGGAGGGCGGAAAGGGCGACGCCTGTGGGCCCTGCACCAAGTCCAGTTGTGCCGGCTGCCGTTGACCCTGTCGATCAAAGAGCGAAAGCCTAGCGCCCCGGCCAATATGAGAGGTGTGAGGTGAGAGGTGTGAAAAGTTGAACCAAGTGGTCAAAGTCATTCCGAGCTTTCCCACTTCTCACTTCTCAATCCGGGGCTTTTGCTTTCCCAGCTCCGGCTATCGGCGCGCCGGGAAGCGTTCAGCGTAGTCAGGCACCTCTACCAAAATTACGTCCACTCCGATTTTAACGATTTTTTCCCAGGGGACCATGATTTCGTCGTCGCGCCCAAAAAAGCCGAGCACCCTTGATGCGCCGGCCGTCGATCACATTCACAATTTCACGCATCCGGAGGTCGGACACTTTTAGCATCTGGATCACCCCGTTAATTATATGTACGCCGCACCTTCCGGAAGAACCAAAACCGCCCCGAAAAACGGGGCGGCCCCTGATCCCACCTCCAACTTCCCATTTCCCACTTCCTAAACGGCGGAGCCGCCGGCGACGGCGACTTTGCGGAGCGTGGCCACGGCCCCCGGCGAAGGTGAGGCCAAGCCCTGCCGCCGCCGAGGACGCCAACACCACCACTCCGTGGAACAACTGACACCAACTCGTTAGGCGACAACAGCCGGCTGAGCCTTAACACCCCCCGATGGCAATCCGCAAGGCGGCATGCAGGGCTCCGAATCAAGTCGCCGGGGACGTCCACGCGGAGCACGGAGCCTAGCGGCGGCCCGCTACCTAGATCCGCTCCTCCTTGTCTTTGCCGCTCAGGTGTCCGGCCAGGTTCGCCGCAAGGGCCGCGGATCTTTCCCAAAGCTCGGCCGCCCTGAACTTCACTTGCAGCCGGCCGGACCCGGCGGCGGGCACCTCATCCGCGGTGCCCGCCCCAAGCACCTGGGGCTCCGCGTCAACGAAGCACAGCGGCGGGAAGAGCACGCACCACCAGTTGGCGCCGGCGCCGGACCCGAGAGTCACCCGGACGGCCTGGTAATTACCGGCGGCCAGGGTCAGGTTCCCGTAGGTCCTGGTCGGAAACGCAAAGATGCCGTAGCCCACCTCAACTGAATAGTGCTTCCCGGCTTTTTCCACTTCCGCCTGACTGACCTGTTGGATCATAACCAGGCTGTCACCGACAACCTGCCCCGCCTCCCGGGCGTCATGCACCCCGAACACGAGGGGACGCACATTTTCCGCCACTGCTTGGCGCACCCGGTGCTTCAAAACCTGGTCGGCCTCAGCGTCGCTGTGGGGCACGATGTGAATCCGGATCAGGTTGTCCTGGTTGTAGGCCGGCGGGGCCGCCTCCTGCTGCCAGTGCACCGCGGCCCCACCCGCCGCCACTGCTCCCGCCACCAGCACGCCCGCCACCAAAAGCTTCGTTTTCCGCATTTCCACCACACCTCGCTTTGAGGGTCAAATGTGTTTGCGCATATGGCTTAAGGCCGCTTTTTCCAGCCTGGACACCTGCGCCTGGGAGATGCCGATTTCCTCGGCCACCTCCATCTGCGTCTTCCCCTCGAAGAACCGCAGGGTTAGAATGAGTTTTTCCCGCTCGTTCGGCTTGCGGATCGCGTCCCGGATGGCGATGCCCTCCAGCCAGTTGGCATCAGCGTTTTTATCGTCTGAGACCTGGTCCATCACAAAGATCGGATCCCCGCCGTCGTGGTAAATCGGTTCGAAAAGTGAGATCGGTTCTTGAATGGAGTCCAGAGCGAACACGATTTCCTCACGGGGTATATTCAGTTCCCGGGCGATTTCGCTCACCGACGGCTCGCGCGAAAACCGGTTGGCCAGGTTGTCCCGAACCTGAAGCGCCTTGTACGCTACGTCACGCAAGGAGCGCGAGACCCGGATGGGGTTGTTGTCCCGCAAGTAACGCCTGATTTCGCCGATGATCATCGGCACGGCGTAGGTGGAGAACTTGACGTTCTGGCCCAGGTCGAAGTTGTCAATGGCCTTGATCAGGCCGATACAGCCGACTTGGAACAGGTCGTCCACAAACTCGCGGCGGTTTGTGAACCTTTGGATCACGCTTAAGACCAGCCTGAGGTTGCCGTTGATGAGTTTGGACCGGGCCGAGGGATCTCCGGCTTGCATCTCCTGGAACAGCTGCCGCATTTCGGCGGCGGTCAAGACGGGGAGCTTGGACGTGTTGACCCCGCAAATCTCCACCTTGTTGACCACAACCCGGCCTCCCTGCGTTATTTGATTGTCCTCATTATTGCCTTGCCCGCAGGCGTTTATACCGTACCACGGCCGGCCCACCGGCCGGGGGCGGAAAAACTTATGCCCCGGCCAGCACCGGAGCAAGGTTTGGTTGACTGATTGGCGGGCGCAAGGTTGTTTCCTACCCGAAACGGTAGATCTCTTTCTTGAGGCGGTTGATGATTCGTTTTTCGAGGCGTGAAATGTAGGATTGGGAGATGCCCAACAGGTCGGCCACTTCTTTCTGCGTCTTTTCTTCCCCATTGTTCAGGCCGAAGCGCAGTTCCATAATCTTGCGCTCACGGTGGGTCAGTTTCTGGAGGGCCAGGCGGAGCAGCTTGTGATCAACCTCCATCTCCAGGTCTTTATAGATAATGTCGGAGTCGGTGCCCAACACGTCCGAAAGCAAGAGTTCGTTGCCGTCCCAGTCTATGTTCAACGGCTCCTCGAAAGAGATTTCGCCACGGACCCTGCTGTTGCGCCGCAGGTACATTAAGATTTCATTTTCAATGCACCGCGAAGCATAGGTGGCCAACTTGATCCGCTTACGAGGATCGAAGGTGTTCACCGCCTTGATCAGGCCGATGGTTCCGATGGACACGAGATCCTCAATCCCCACACCGGTGCTTTCAAACTTGCGCGCGATATAGACTACCAGGCGCAGGTTGCGTTCGATCAGGGTGCTGCGCACCCCGTGGTCGCCGGCCTCCAAACGGTTGATTAATCCCGTCTCCTCGTCCAGGGTGAGCGGCGGCGGCAGGGTTTCGCTACTGCCGACATAATGCCCCTCGGGATGATAGCCGACACTCCGCAGGAGCCTAACCGCCAGTAGCCGCAGGTAAAGCCTGATCTGCCAGGCTTGACGCACACTTATCCCCCCTTGTCAGAATCCGGCCGCCTTCTCTAAAAGCCGCGGATTGACGAGCGCCCGGTAGGTGGCCTCGGGACACAGTTGGCGGTGGTATATTCCGATCACTACCTTGCGCACCCGGATGTTTTCCGAGCCGTACCGGATTTCGACCTCATCCGGCCGGAACCCCAGCAACAGCCCGCTGCTGCGCCCCAGGGACTGAAAGGGGATTACCCTGAACCTGCCGGCCCACCGGCTATCGCCCAGACCCTTCAGCACGCGGGCGAGATCCGGTTCCTCCCCGGTCTCGAAGGCCGAGTGGACTTCGGGCGGCAACAATTCCCGCACAGCGTTGAATTCCACCACCACCACCGGGTGATTGGTCAGCGGGTCGGAGAGTTGGTTGCCGGTGTCGAGCAGGGCGTTGACCGAAAGGCTTCTTCCGTGGGTACGGATCCGTACCGGGATGTGAAACAGCCCTTTCAATCGCCGCCGCCTCAAAAAGACACCCCCGCTGCGCCCTACCAGCCACATCACCGCCAGCGCGGCCGTCACGGCCGGCCAGAAGTAGCCCCGCGGCACCTCCAGGAAGCCGGCCGCGCCGGCTGGCTCGCCGCCGCCGAAGAAATAGGTGAGTCCGAACACCAACCCGCCCAGCCCAAAGGACGCCAGATAGAAAATCACGAAACACGCCCCGAACTTGCGAACCGGTTGCGGGTAAAAGGCGGCGGCCAGCATCAGCAGGGAAACGCCGACCTTGGCCGGCATTCCCGTCAACCAGCCCGGCGCCGGCAAAAACACTAGCAGGACATAGGCGGCGCCGAGCGCGGCGGCGCCCAGAAGCCGCCGGAAGGTGGCGGGAACCAGGGCCACCCGGGCGGTGAACCAAAGGATGGTGAAGTTCATGAGCACGTTGCCCAGGAAGAACTCGTCCAGATACACGGTGTACGTCACGCAAAGCCGCACCCCCCCAATCCCTACCACTTTATATGACTTGAACCAAAGATTATGCCAAAAACAAAACCCCGGTTCCTATTATAGCAACCGGGGCTGGAAAAACCTGTAAAAAGGTAGCCGGGGGTCCGGTTTTTTTATCGACGGTATCGGCTATTCTGTTTCCTCTACCGTCTCCGCAGAAACTCAGGAATATCGAGGTCGTCATGAGTGGTAAATGGGCGCAGCTCATCTTCGGGTGCCGCAGCGGCGGCCTGGCGCACCGCCTCCAATTCGAAACCGGTGGCGATCACCGTCACCCGGACCTCGTCATTCATCGCTTCGTCAATGACGGCCCCAAAGATGATGTTCGCCTCCGGATCCACCGCCTGGGCAATGATCTCGGCGGCTTCGTTGACCTCAAACAGCCCGAGCGAACTGCCGCCGGTGATGTTCAAAAGAACGCCGCGCGCTCCGTCCACCGAGGTCTCCAGGAGCGGGCTGGAAATCGCCATCCGGGCCGCTTCCGCCGCCCGGTTATCGCCGGACGCCGTGCCTATGCCCATCAAGGCCGAACTCGTCTCCTTCATGATCGTCTTTACGTCGGCGAAGTCAAGGTTGATGAGTCCCGGCACCGCAATCAGATCGGAAATCCCTTGGACCCCTTGTCTCAAAACGTCGTCGGCGATACGGAAAGCCTCGATGATGGACGTGTTCTTTTCAATTACTTGCAAAAGCTTATCGTTTGGAATGGTGATCAGGGTGTCCACCCGGGTCCGCAGATTCTCAATTCCCGAGTCGGCCTGCTGATAGCGCTTACGCCCCTCGAAGGTGAACGGGCGGGTCACCACGCCCACCGTGAGCGCTCCCAAATCCCGGGCCACCTCGGCCACAATGGGCGCCCCGCCGGTGCCGGTGCCCCCGCCCATGCCGGCGGTGACAAACACCATGTCCGCCCCCTTCAAACCCTGGACCAACTCGTTCCGGCTTTCCTCGGCCGCTTTCTGCCCGATCTCGGGGTTGCCCCCCGCGCCGAGGCCTTTGGTGAGCTTGGTCCCGATTTGGATTTTATAGCTGCACAGGGATACCGCCAGTGCTTGCGCGTCGGTGTTGATGGCGATGAACCCCACGCCTTTCAGCCCTGCGCTGATCATCCGGTTCACGGCGTTGTTGCCGCCCCCGCCGACGCCCACCACCTTGATATTCGCAAAACTGCTGGCTTCCAATTCCAGATCTATCACCCGGCTCCTCCTTTCGCGCGTGCGGCGCACGGCACTAGTATTCAACACCCAGGCGAAAATTCCCTTTAGCCGGCTTCATTTTTTCTGCCAACCACGTAGCGGCGGATGATGCCCAGGTTTTGAAACAACCGTACGCCGAAGGCGACCACCGCGGCGATGTATATGTCCACCCCGAGCCGGTCTCCGATAAATACCAGAAGCGCGGCCATCAGGGCGTTACCTGCGAAACCGGACAAGAACACGAGGTTATCGAACTTCTCTTCCAAAGCGGCCCTGATTCCGCCGAACACCGAGTCCAGCGCGGCCAGGATGGCGATTCCCAGGTATTTGGCGTATGCCGGCGGCAGGAACGCGGGAATGCTCATCCCGATTCCGAACCCGATGGCCAAACCGATCACTGCCAACCAGATGCTAACCCACACGCGACTACACTCCTTCCCTCAGCGGCTGGGCGTATTCCGGGCGGGGGCGGCCCAGGTATGCCGGCAGCACCAGTTCAGTTCTGGTTTCAATGACTACGTTGATGCCCCAATCCCGCAGGGTCTCGGCCAGCCCCCCGGGAAACTCCAGCGCCTTGACCAGGTCGTCGGGGTTGCCGATCGCCTGAATCCGGTAGGGGGCCGATACGCGTTCCAGGTTAACGTTGATGAACGGTCCGGCCTGCCGGATTTCGCTCGAGGCGGTCATCCGCTGGTCATTGACCGCGATCGCCTCCGCTCCGGCCGCCCGGAGTTCATTTACCACGCGCAGGAGGTCTTCGTCACGCACGGTGAACAAAAACCCGTCCGGCCGGTCAACGCCCGGCACGTTATGCAGGATAAGCTCCACACCGGGCCCAGCCACCCCGGTGAGACCGGCCAGAACCATGTGCTTTTCAATTTCGGCCCGCAAAGCGAACTCGGCCTGCTCAATGCCCTGCCGGGCCGTCTTCACCTTATTGTCCATTTGCCGGACCTCCGCCGACAGGCTCTCCCTTTCCAGCGCCAATTCCCTAAGTTCGGCGGTCAGGATGCGGCCCCGGTCGTGCGGAGGCAGGGGCGGCTCCGGAAGTTCCAGCAGCCGCACTTGAAATCCCACTAAAAGGCCCAGGAGCAGCCCCACCACGGCGATGGAAAAGTACCGGGGGTGCATCAGCCTTAGGAACCCCCTTCCCGAGAAAGCGGACGCGCGTAGTTGAAGGTGGTCGGCCCGGTGTACGCCGGTATGCCGGCCTCCGCCACCCGGCGCACCGTGACCTGGATGCCCCAGTACTTCAGGGTGTCCATCACACCGTCCCGCATTTCAAGCGCCGCAATCATGGTGTCCTGATTCCCGATCGCCGTGATCACGTAGGGAGGGGTCAACCGTTTGGTCTTGTTTACCCGGACGGCTGGACCGATGCACATCACCTCACTGGTGGCCACGATCCGTTCCCCGTTGATCGCCAGCGCTTCCGCCCCGGCGGCGCGCAACTCGTTCAACACCCGCACCAGATCCTCATCGTGCACAACATAAAGGTTCGGATCCTGCCCCATTTGCGAAGGCAGGCTGCTGTCACTCAAAACTACTTCGATTCCCGGTCCGGTCACCGACGACACGCCGGACTGGATACGCACCGTCTCCAGTTCGTTGCGCAGACGCCCGTGTGGCGCCTCCCCGGCCACCTGGTCCAACTCGTTCCGGAGTTCGGTGTTCCGGGCACGCAACGCGTCCCGCTCCGCACGGGACGCCTCCACCTCCTGAGCCAACTGCTCAATTCGTTGGACGGTGGTGGTCTGAACCTTTTCCTGCTGCGCCCTGAACTGCGTGGACAGCATCAGGCCGAGAACGAGGCCGATAATAATCAGAGCCCACCGGAACCTACTCCTCAACACCGCCACCTCCGGCATACTTCACCACAGCCTTGTCGGGCTCCGAAAGGTCGATATACTCCACCTTGCGGCCGTCATCCCGGACCAGCGTCAGCACCTCCACCAACAGCGCGCCCTTGTGTTCCAGACGCTCAAGCCGGCCCAGGCGGATTTCGATTCCATCAATAGTATAAAGGACCAGCCGGAGATCCTCTCCGAACCAGACCTCAGAAAGCCCGGCCACCACTTCCTCCGGCAGTCTCTTTACGGCCTCCAGGGTTCGCGGCAAGTTGGGGTTCCCGAGCTGAACACCGGTGATAACAGGCAAACCATCCCAGCCCTTCCTCTTTTTGCGCACCGGAACCCCTTCCACGTCCACCTCCCAGAATTCCCCCTGAACACTCAAGAGGGCCACCGGCACTCTTTCGGCCACCGTAATGCGGACCGTCGAAGGGAACTCCCGGACCAGCCGGGCCTCCCGAACAGCGGGGAGTGCTTCGAGGCGGTCCTGAGCATCCCCTGTTTGAGCCCGGAAGATGTTGGTTCCGGGAACCAGCCCGCTGGCGGCGATAATCTCTTCAGCCTGCAGCCAAAGGTTGCCCTCCACGGTAATAGTGCTAATCTCAAACAACGGCGAACCAACGAGGATAAACCCCGCCACAAGGATGATCATCGAAAACAGGATGGTTTCCCACCAGTTGAGCCTCGGTCCGGGCACGTCCAATCCCCCTGAATAATACGTAATTATAACCCCGGCACCGGAACTTGTCCAAATCCAAACCAAACAAGGGGCGGGCTATGCCCGCGCCCTTATGATCTCTGCTCCCAGATTGCGGAATTTTTCTTCCAGTTTCTCGTAACCCCGGTCAATATGCCCGGCCCGCCCGACCACGGTGGTGTTTTCGGCGCCCAGCCCGGCCAGGACGAGAGCCGCGCCCGCCCGCAGGTCGGAGGCTTCCACGAGCGCTCCGCTCAAGTTCCCCTTGCCTTTGATGATCGCCGTGTTGCCTTCCACCCGGATGTCCGCCCCCAGGCGCCTCAGCTCGGGAACGTGCTTAAAACGGTTCTCGAAAATGGTTTCGGTCACCGTGGAGGTTCCCTCAGCCAGACCCAGCAAGGCCACGAACTGGGGCTGCATGTCGGTGGGGAAGCCCGGGTAAGGCAGCGTCCTGACGTCTATGGCTTTGGGCCGTTCCGGGCCGCGGATGTGGACGGCGTTTCCGGCCGCTTCAAATTCGGCCCCGGTCTCCCGGAGTTTAGCCAGAACCGGTTCTAGGTGTTCCGGGATGATGCTCTCCACCGTCACCTCGCCTCCGGTGACGGCGGCCGCCACCAAGTAGGTGCCGGCTTCGATCCGGTCGGGGACCACCGTGTGCCGGCAGGGATTAAGACTGCTCACTCCTTCGATGTGGATTACGCCGGTCCCCGCCCCGCTGATCCTGGCGCCCATCTGGTTCAGATAATCCTGCAAATCGGCGATTTCCGGCTCCCGGGCCGCGTTCCGGATGGTGGTACGGCCGCGGGCCAGGGTGGCGGCCATCATGATGTTCTCCGTAGCGCCGACGCTGGGAACGTCGAGATAGATGTCGGCGCCCACCAGCCCTGCGGCTTCGGCCCGGATAAAACCCGCCCGCTCCTCGATTCGTGCCCCCAGAGCACGCATCCCCCGCAGGTGCAGATCCATCGGCCGCGAACCGATATTACAGCCCCCGGGCTGAGAAATGAGCACGGAGCCAAACCGCCCGAGGAGCGGGCCGAGTACAAGGTTGGATGCCCGCATTTTGCGCATTAAATCCTCGCCGATTTCCCGGGGCGCCACGTTGCGGTTGTCAATCCGGAGGCAGTGGTCCTCCCGGTTGATGCGGGCCCCGAGGTACTCCAAAAGCTCGACCATCACCCCCACGTCTTGCAGATTCGGCACGTTTTTGATGAAAGACTCTCCCCCGCACAAGAGGCTGGCCCCCAGTATCGGGAGCACGGCATTTTTCGCGCCGCTGACCGCAATGGTCCCCTTAAGGCGGTTTCCCCCCTTGATGATAATGCGCTCCATATGTCACCCCGCCTTAGAAATCGCCTATCAGTTTCACCTCTAGTCCCAATTCGATTCCGAATCTATCACCTACCAACTGGCGTATTTGCCTGATCAACTCCAGGATGTCCCGTGCCGTGGCCCCGCCCGTATTCAGCACAAAATTCGCGTGCTTGTGCGACACCGTGGCGCCCCCCACCCGCAGGCCTTTCCCGCCTGCGGCCTCAATCAGCCCGCCGGCCGAATCGCCCGGCGGGTTCTTGAACACGCAACCCGCACTCGGCTGGTCAAGCGGCTGTGTTTCCCGGCGCCGGTTTAAAAAGCGCTCGATTTCGCGGCCGATTTCGTTCTTGTCTTTCGGAAAACAACGCAAGGCCGCCGCGGTGACAATTTCCGTTCCGGCCTGGATGTCGCTCCATCGGTACCGGAAACCGAGTTGGCTCACCGCCCGCCGTTCAACCGTTCCCGAGCGGTCGACCACCGTGACCTCTTCCACCCGGTCCCCCATGCACAACCCGTTGGCGCCTGCGTTCATTACCACCGCCCCGCCCAACGACGCCGGAATCCCGGCCATAAACTCGAGTCCGCCCAGACCGGAAGCTTGCGCCGTCCGGGCCAAACGCGAAAGTCTGACTCCGCCCTGCGCCAGGATTATGTTCCCGTCGAGTTCCACCCGGTCCATACCGGTACCCATCCGGACCACGACCCCCCGCAAGCCCGCGTCACTTACCAGCAAGTTGGAGCCGTTACCCATCACGGTCAGCGGTAGCCCACGCTCGGCGGCAAAACGCAGCACGAACCGCAGGTCTTCAACCGCAGCCGGTTCCACGAAAAAATCAGCCGGGCCGCCGACGCGCCAGGTAGTGTGGGCCCCCAGCATCTCGCCTGCGCGTACCGAACCCCTGATTCCCGCTTTCAGGCCCAGGTAGACTTCCATTACCTTCCCTCCAGGACCCGGAGCAGCGCCCGCCCGGCCCTCCAAATGTCCCCGGCGCCCAGGGTGATCACCAGATCCCCCTCTCGAACCATCGCCGCCAAGTAGGCCACCAACTGGTCCTGCTCTTCGAACAGCACGGGTCGAACTCCCTGGTGCTTCGGAATCTCCTCGCCGATCAACTGGGCACTGACGCCGGGAATCGGTCTTTCACCGGCCGGGTAAATCTCGGTCAAGCACACCTGATCGGCGGCCGTGAAGGCCTTGCCGAACTCCTTGTGCAGAAACCGGGTGCGCGTATAGCGGTGCGGCTGAAACACAGCGATCAGACGCTTCGGCCTGGTCTGGCGGGCGGCCTCCAGCGTGGCTCTGACTTCCGTGGGGTGGTGGGCGTAGTCGTCAACCACCCGCACTCCCCGGCTTTCCCCCACGAGCTCGAACCGCCGCCGGACTCCCCGGAAATCCCTGAGCGCCCGGGCAATCTCCGGAAACTCCAATCCTACGTGCCGGCCCACGGCCACCACCGCCAGTGCGTTCAGGAGGTTATGGCGTCCCGGAATGGTCAGCTCAAGACGGCCCAGAAGTTCCCGTCTCCAGTAAACGTCGGTGCCCGAGAATGCGCCGTTTAAGTGAAACCGAGCCGCGCGGTAGTCGGCGTCAGGCGCACAGCCGTAAGTGATGACCGGAAAGGGCAACTCATGCGCCACCCGGCGCAGAAAGTGATCATCGTAGTTTAAGACCGCCACCCCGTCGCGCGGCACCTTGAAGATGAACTCCCGGAAGGCCTTTCGGATGGCCTCCACCGTGTGGTAGTAGTCCAGGTGATCGTCCTCCACGTTGGTGACGACCACAATGGACGGGTCAAGGAGGAAGAACGAACCGTCACTCTCATCGGCCTCCGCCACCAGGAACTCCCCGCTGCCCGTTTTGGCGTTGCCAAATCCATTCATTTCGCCACCGATGATCACCGTCGGGTCCAATCCCGTCCGCTCCAGCAGGAAGGCCACCAGTGAGGTGGTGGTGGTCTTGCCGTGGGCGCCGGCGACCGCAATCCCTTTCCAGTGGCGCATCAGACGCCCCAACATCTCTGCCCTCGGAACAACAGGCAAGCCCCGTTTGCGCGCCGTCACCAGTTCCGGATTGTCGGGCGGTACGGCGGACGAATACACCACCAGTTCGGCGTCGCCCAGGTGAGACGGTGAATGCCCATAAAACACCCGGGCCCCGCGCATCTGCAGCTTGTCGGTGATTTCCGACTTCTTTATATCCGAACCGCTGACCTTGCACCCTTGGTCCAAAAGGACCATGGCAATGCCGCTCATCCCGGCGCCGCCGATACCGACAAAGTGTACGCGTTCGGGTGCTAGAGGCACATAAACTCGCTCCTTCCTCCAGGGCGTCTTTTCTTTGTATACTATGCGCACTCCAGACAGGGTGTTACGTTAGCCTGTCCGGGACCGGATGAAACTAACTGCCCGCGTGACATGTTCAATTATCTCGTTCCTTTTCCTGCAAGCTTCTCAATAGTATCCAGAATGCTGTCCAGGGCGCGCGGCTTACCCAGGGCTTTGGCCGCCCGACCCATTTCCGCCAGTTTCCGGGGTTCGTTCAGGAGGGCGGTGACGGCGGCCAAAAGACGTTCTCCGGTCAGTTCCCGGTCCGGAATAAGCAGCGCCGCACCCCGTGCGGAAAGAGCCCGGGCGTTGTACTCTTGGTGGTTTCCGGTGGCGAACGGATAGGGCGCCAGGATGCTCGGGAGCCCGAGCACCGTGAGTTCGGCGATGGTCGAAGCTCCGGAGCGGCAGATCACCAGGTCGGCCGCACCCAGGAGAGCGGCAATGTCGTGGAAGTAGGGCGCGACCACAATGTTGCCGGGCGGCCGGGACTCAGAACCGGCGGCCTTCAAAAGCGGCGCGAACTCGCCGTATCCGGACGTCCCGGTGGCGTGAAACAGCCTTGCATCGGGGCGGATACGGAAGGCCTGTACCACCGGGATCATCGCCTGATTAAGACTCCTGGCGCCCCGGCTGCCCCCGAAGGACAGCAACACGAAGGCTTTCTCCGGAAGGCCCAGGTGCCGGCGCGCCTCGTGCCGGCTGGTGTTCAGGATTTCCGGCCGCACCGGCAGGCCCGTAAGGATGATCCGGGCCCGGGCCGGAAAGTACCCGGCGGCGTCAACAAAAGTCACCGCCGTGCGGCTGGCGTAGCGCGCCAGCATCCGGTTGGTCAAGCCGGGCAGCGCGTTTTGCTCGTGGATCAGGGTCGGGATTCCCCGCAGCACCCCGGCCAGCACCACCGGCCCGCACACGTAACCGCCGGTGCCCACCACCACGTGCGGGCGGAAACGGCGCACCAGGGACAATGACTCTTGGAGTCCCCGCCCCGCTTGCAACACCGCCGCCAGATTGGCAGGGCTCAAACTCCGCTTCAGTCCCGCCGCCGGAACGGTGTGAAACGGCAAGCCCGTAGGGGGGACGATCTCACCCTCCAGTCCCCGGCTTGTCCCGACGTACAGCAGGCCGGCGCCGGAATGACGCCGCTTGATTCCTTCCGCAATCGCCAGCGCCGGGTAGATGTGGCCGCCGGTACCGCCCCCGGCTATGATAATGCGCAAGAACCCAGACCCCATTTCGTGGTGCTCATTTTCCAGTGGCGTGCTTGGAAATATTCAACAGAATTCCCACGCCGGCCAGGGTGAAAATCAGGGAGTTGCCTCCGAAGCTGATAAAAGGCAGGGTAATCCCGGTGATCGGCATGCTCCCGGTGACCACCCCGATATTGATGATGGCTTGCAAGACAATACCCACCGTCAACCCGGTGGCCAACAGGCTGGAAAATGCGTCGGGCGCGGACACCGCGATCCTCAAACCCCGCCACAGGAAAACCGCAAAAAGACCGATGATTAAAAAGGCGCCGATAAAGCCCAATTCCTCACCCACCACCGCGAAGATGAAGTCGGTGTGTTGCGCAGGCAGGTACAGGAATTTTTGCTTGCCCTGACCGAAACCGGTGCCGAAAAGCCCACCCGAACCCAGGGCGTAAAGTGACTGGATGATGTGAAACCCGCTGCCCTGCGGGTCCTGCCAGGGATCCAGGAAGGCGAGCCACCGCTCCAACCGGTAAGGGGCGACGGCGATGGCCGCCCCGACGCCCGCCAGGCCCAGCACACCCAAGCCCGCCAAAGTGCTGAGCCGGGCTCCGGCCGCAAAGAGCATCACGAAGATCGTCCCCGCCAGGGTAACGGCGGTGCCCAGGTCGGGCTGGAGGAGAATCAGACCGCAAGCGGCCCCCAGCATAACCAGAAACGGCAAGAGACCACGGCTGAAATACCGCACCAGCTCGCCCTTCCGGGCCAAGCCGTAGGCGGTGAACACCACGAGGCAGAGCTTGATGAACTCGGACGGCTGGAAGGTGACCGGACCGATTCCAATCCACCGCCGCGCGCCGTACGCCTCCAATCCAACCGCCGGGATGAGCACCAGGATCAGCAGGACGAACGCCGCCGCCAGCATCGGCAGGGCCCAGCGCCGCCAGTTCCAGTAGTCCCAGTTCATCGCCAGAAACATCGCCGTCAGGCCGATCAAGGCCCACAGCAGTTGGCGCTTAAAGTAATGGAAACTGTCGTTGAAGTGAATGAGGGCGCTGTACTTGCTGGCGCTCAAAATCATGACCAGGCCGATGCTCAACAGCATCAACACGGTCAGGAAAAGCAGAAAATCAGGCGCCCGGCTGGTTTTAGGCACTAACCCGCCCCCCTTGCCCATCACCCCTATTCATTCACCAACTTCCCCACCAGGCGGCGAAAGAGGTCGCCCCGTTCCTCGTAGTTCTGGAACATATCCCAACTGGCGCACGCCGGGGACAAAAGCACCACCTCGCCGGGACGGGCCGCCTTCCGCGCCAGTTGCACGGCGGCGGGCAGATCCCTCGCCCACAAGACCTCCGCCAGGCCCGCCCGGGAGGCGGCGGCGGCCATTTCCGGAGCGCACTCCCCAAGAACGACCAGCACCCGCACCGCCTCCTTGGCCTTCTCCATAAAGGCGGAGAAATCGTTGCCCTTGTTGCGCCCGCCCGCGATGAGAACCACCGGGCCCGGGTACGCGTCAAGGGCCCGGACAGCCGCGTCCGGGTTGGTGGCCTTGGAATCGTTGATGAACTCGACCCCGCCGACCCGGCCAACCAGCTCGAGCCGGTGCGGAACACCCCTAAAAGCAGCCAGCGCACGGCCCATGACGGACGGCTCGATCCCCGACACCCATCCCGCCGCCGTCGCCGCGAGCGCATTCTCAACGTTGTGCGCGCCCGGGATGCCCAGGGTCTCGACCGGGCACACGTCCGCTTCCTTCCCCCCGGCGCGCGCCATAATCCGGCCGTCCTGGATAAACACGCCTTGTTCCAGTTTATGCCGGCGGCTGAAGAATAAGACCTTGGCCCGCGTCCGAGAAGCCAGGGCTCTGGTGCGCGGGTCGTCGAAATTCAAAACGGTCCAGTCGGGCGCCTGCTGGTTGGCAAAAATGGTGGCTTTAGCCCCGGTGTAGGCTTCCATGGTGCCGTGCCGATCCAGGTGATCGGGGGTCAGGTTCAGGATGACCGCCACCCGGGGCCGGAAATCACGGGTGGTTTCCAGTTGGAAACTCGACACCTCGGCCACGATTACGTCTCCCGGGCCGTAGTTCCCGACCTCGGTGATCAAGGGTACCCCGATATTCCCGGCCACCAGGGTGCGGCGCCCGGCCTGCCGGAACAGTTCCCCCAAGAGCGCGGTGGTAGTGGTCTTCCCGTTGGTGCCGGTTACGGCCACCACGGGAGAACGTATAAACCACCAGGCCAACTCCAGTTCCCCGATCACGGGGATCCCAAGCCGGCGGCCTTCGGCCGCGAGTGGAACATGCGCGGGCACACCCGGACTGACCACGATCAAATCCCAGCGCCCGGAAGAAACCAGGGGGTAGAAGCCCAGGCTTAAGCTTACGCCCGCGGGAACATCCAGCTCCAGGTCCTCCTGCTTTTTGGTGTCCGTCAGGGTTACCAACACTTCCCGCGACGCGAGAAACCGGGACACCGCCTGCCCGCTCTTGCCGGCGCCGACTACTAAAACGCTTTTTCCCGCCAGTTCCACGTCTTTCACCCCCGTCTAGCCGAGACCTCTGAGGCCGGCGAGGCCAAGAAGGGCCAGCACCACCCCGGCCGTCCAGAAAGTAAGCACCACCCGTGTTTCGGACCAGCCCACCAGTTCAAAGTGATGGTGCAGGGGGGCCATCCGGAACACGCGCCGCCGGGTGAGCTGGTACGAGATCACCTGAATAATCACGGACAGCGTTTCGGCTACGAACACGCCACCGATGATCAAAAGAAAAAGTTCACTCTTGGTGATCACCGCCGCCGCCGACAACCCCCCGCCAAGAGCCAGAGAACCGGTGTCCCCCATGAAGACCCGTGCGGGGTAGTAATTGTAGCACAAAAAACCCAAGGAACCCCCGATTAAGGCACCGAGCACGATCCCGACCCCGGTTTTGCCCATTACCAGCGCAATCACGGCGAAAGCCAGGGCCGCGACCGCAAATGTCCCGGCCGCCAAACCGTCCAGCCCATCAGTAAGATTGACGGCGTTGGCTGTAGCCAGAACCACGAATACCGTGGCCCCCAGAAAAAACCACCAGCCCAGGTCCAAGGCCAATCCCCCGGAAACCACCAGTCCGGAAAAGGGCACGGGGAAATCGGTGCCGCGTTCCAGTACAAAAACGGACACCACCGCCAGAGCGACCGCAATCAGTACCTGGCCGAAGAGCTTCTCCCGGGCCCGCAAGCCCAGGGACCGTTTACGCACCATCTTCGAGAAATCGTCCAGAAAACCCAGCACCCCAAACCCCAGGGCAACGGCCAGCACCACCAGCCCTTCGGCCCAGCCGGCGGGCGGCCCTCCCGGCAAAAAGGCGACCGCCAGGACGGCTGCCACCGTCCCAAGCAGAAACATCACCCCGCCCATCGTGGGCGTCCCCGTCTTTTGCAGGTGACGGGCCGGACCGTCGGAGCGCACCCGCTGGCCGAACCGGAGACGGCGCAAAAGCGGAATTACGACGGGGCCCAGGATCAGTGTCACCAGGAAGGCTACCCCGGCGGCCACCAATACCGGGGTCAACGTCTGCCCCTCCCGGTTTCGCCTGCGGCTGGCGCGGCCGCTTCGGCAAGGGCTTTCACGATCTGCTCCATCTGGAACGCGCGTGAGCCCTTGACCAAAACAAAAACACCGGCTCCCGCCAACCGGCGGACAGCGCCCACGGTTTCCTCGAGTGTGCGGCAGGTCTGGATGCGGGAGGCGGGCAACCCGGCTTCACGGGCGCCGCGGGCAATCCCCGCGGCCATCTCCCCCATGGTCACCAGTTGACCGATACCGGCGTGGGCTAAAGCCACCCCTACCTCCCGGTGGGCGGCATCTGAACGCGGACCCAACTCCAACATGCCGCCCAAGACCACCACTGTAGGCCCCCCGGCCGCAATGTCCGCCAAAACCGCAAGCGCCGCCTTGACTGAAGCAGGGCTGGCGTTGTACGTATCGTTGATGATGGTCAGACCGCCGGCCTGCACCAGGGCTTGGCGCCAAGATGAAGTCCGGACCTGCTCCAGGCCGGCGCGGATCTCACTCACCGCCAGGCCCAGTTCCGACCCGACCGCGATCGCCGCCAGGGCGTTTTGCGCCGTGTGCCGGCCGAAAAGCGGCAGGCGGTAGTCCTCGTCCCCTCCGGGGGACCGCGCCCGGAAAACACAACCGCCCGGCACGGCCTGATAGCCGAGGAGCCGGAAGTCGGCGGCTTCAGATTCTCCGAAGCGGATCACTTTCCCGCGGCAGCGCCCCGCCTGCTCGTCCATCCCGGGACTATCGGCATGCAGCACGGCAAACCCGGAAGCGGGGATGTGTTCCAGAAGCTCCCCCTTGGCGCGGGCGATATTCGCCACTGAACCCAGAAACTCCAGGTGGGCTTCACCGATGTTGGTGATCACGCCTCCCGTCGGCTCACAAACCCGGGCCAGGGTGTCGATCTCGCCCCGAGCACGCATCCCCAGCTCGACCACCGCCACCTCGTGGTCGGGGTCAATATCCAGGAGCGTTAGGGGGAGGCCGATTTCGTTGTTTAAGTTCTCACGGGTGGCCGAAACCCGGAAACGGGCCGCGAGCACGGCCGTCAGCAGGTCCTTGGTGGTGGTCTTCCCGGTGCTGCCCGTAACCGCAATAACGGGCAGGCCGCAGCGCCGCCGGTTGTCCAGCGCCAGCGCCTGGAGCGCCGCCAGGGTATCGGTGACTTTCAAGACGGGGACACCGGGGGGGAGGGGAGATACCTCCCGGCCGACCAGCAATCCGCCAGCCCCGCGGTCCACGGCCTGCGCCACAAAATCGTGCCCGTCAAAACGGGAACCCCGCAGGGCGACAAACAGCTCACCGCCGTTAATGACCCTGGTATCGGTCGTTACGCGCGCCACCCGGGCGAACGGTTCGCCCTGAATCAACTCGGCCCCGGTTACAGTGCCGATCTCAGCGATCGTCGTCGGCTTCATCTGTGCCTCCGTAGCCCATAGCGGCCAGAATCCCGGCGGCCTCCCGGCGGTCGTCGAACTCCAGGCGCTTGGTGCCGATGATCTGGTAGTCCTCGTGGCCCTTGCCCGCAATAACCACAACGTCTCCGGCCCGGGCCTTCTCAAAAGCGTGCCGCATGGCCTCGCGGCGGTCGGGCACCACCGCGTATCCATCCGGCCGCACCCGCCGGTAGCCTTCCTCAACATCGGCGATAATGGTCAATGGATCCTCCGTGCGCGGATTGTCCGAGGTCAGCACTGAGTAGTCGGCGCCGCGGGCGCTGATCGCCCCCGTGAGCGGGCGTTTGGTGCGGTCCCGGTGACCGCCGCAGCCGAATACCGAAATGAGCCGCCCCGGAGCAATTTCCCGCGCCGCCCGGAGCGCGTTTTCCAAGCCGTCCGGGGTATGGGCGTAGTCCACGATTACAGTATATTCTTGCCCCTGATCCACACGCTCAAACCGGCCGGGAACGCCTTGGACCCTTCCCAGGACGCCGGCGATCTCCTCCGGTGCGAAACCGCGGTCCAGCCCAACGCAGGCCGCGGCCAGGGCGTTGTACACGTTGAACAGCCCGGACAGCCGGAGCGCCACCGGTGCGGAACCCCAGGCGCTCTCCAGCAAAAACTCCACCCCGCCGGCAACCGGACGAACCCCGGAGGCGCGTACGTCGGCGGCCTCGTGCACGGCGTACGTAATGGGGCGTCCCCGGGTCAGATCCAACAGGCGTGCCCCATAGGGGTCGTCCCGGTTGATCACGGCGGCCGCCGCTTCGCCGAGCCCCGTGAACAGTTGAGCTTTGGCGGCGAAATAGTCCTCAAAACCGGTATGGAAGTCGAGGTGGTCCTGGGTCAGGTTGGTGAACACGCCCGCCTCAAAAGAAAGCCCGTGCACCCGGGACAAGCTCAACGCGTGCGAGGAAACCTCCATCACCACGTCGGTCACCCCGGCATCGGCCATCCGGCGCAAAAGACGGTGCAGGTCCAGTGATTCGGGGGTGGTATGCCGCACCGGCAGCACTTCGTCTCCAATGCGGTTGTGAATGGTGCCGATCAACCCCACACCCGGCCGGACCGCCCGGAAAAGAGCCGTGATCAGGTGGGTGGTGGTGGTTTTTCCGTTCGTCCCCGTCACCCCGATCAGGCGCAACGCCCGGCCCGGGTCCCCGTAAAAACGGCCGGCCGCCAAAGCCAGCCCTTTGCGGGTGTCGGACACCACCGCCCAAGCCACTCCCTCAGGCACCGGCACCCTTCGCTGGAGCAATACGGCCGCCGCACCCCGCGCCACGGCGTCGGGCACAAAACGGTGGCCGTCGGTGACCAGCCCGCCGATAGCCACAAACAGGAAACCCGGCTGGACCTGCCGCGAATCGTACGCGATTCCGGCTACCGGAACGTCCAAAAGCGGGCCGTGATCCAACACGTCCAGTTGGCTGATCAAATCTCTAAGGCTCAAGTGCCATCCCTCCGGGGGGATTGGTCGGGAACACCGGTACCGTTGGTCTCCTGGCCGGGCGGACCTCCCGCCGCCGGACGATCAAACTTTACCTTTATCACGGCGCCCTTGTCAACCTTCTGCCCCGGCGCCGCGGACTGCCGTACGGCCACCCCGCTTCCGGACGGTTCCAGCAGGAGGCCCAGGCTTTCCAGCAGGGTGCCGGCCTGCTTGATGGTCAGCCCGGCGAGATCAGGTACGGTCACCGGACGGTGCTTATCCACCGGTTCGGGCTTAAGGCTCAAAATCACGGTGGTGCCCTCTTTGACGACCGCCCCGGTTTCGGGCACCTGCTCGTGTACCATACTCCCCTCCCCGCGGGTGATGAAATTCAGATTGGCGGCGCGCAGTTCCAGCACCGCCTCGTCCAGCGGCAGGTTAACCACTTGCGGCACTTTGACGTCCTTGGGTTCCTGCGGTTCCACCCAGATCCACTGTCTCTCGGGGCGCGGCAGATCATCCCGGGCTTGAAGGCCCATATACCGCAGCACGTCCTGCATCACGTTCCGGAAGGCCGGCGCCGCCACCTGGCTGCCGTAGTAGATCGGGCCCTGCGGTTCCACGACCATGATCAGGGTGACCGCCCGCGGGTCGTCAACCGGCCCGAAACCGGCGAATGAAGATACGTACTTGCCGGACACGTAGCCCCCGCCCGGCCCCACGACCTGGGCCGTGCCGGTCTTGCCGGCCACCCGGTAGCCGTCCACGTAGGCGTTCATTCCGGTTCCCCGCAGCACCACGCTCTCCAGGAGCGCCTGCATCTCCCGCGCCGTTTCGTTGGAAATGACCCGGCGCACCACTTTTGGCTTTGATTCGCGGACCGCCTTGCCGTCGTGATCGACCACTTTTTTCACCAATTGCGGCTGCAGAAGTTCGCCCCCGTTAGCCACCGCCGCCACCGCCGCGGTCAACTGGATCGGGGTCACGGCAATGGACTGGCCGATGGACATGGTGGCCAGGTTCAGGTTGGTGGCCTGCTTCTGCGGGATCATGATGCCGTGCGCCTCGCCGGGCAGGCCGATTCCCGCAGGCGCACCGAAACCGAAACCGTGCAGATACTTGTAGAAAGGATCGATACCGATACCCAGGCCGATTTCGATAAAGCCCGGATTGCAGGAGTTTTGAATCACTTCTTGGAAGGTCTGGCTGCCGTGGCCGCCGGCTTTCCAGCACCTGATGTTCCGGTCGGCGACCTTGATGAAGCCTGGGTCGTAAAAACGGCGGTTTTTGTTGCCCCTACCCTCTTCCAGGGCCGCCGCGAGAGTGATGATCTTGAAGGTCGACCCGGGTTCGTAGTTGTACCAGATCGCCGGGTTCCGGTCCCAGACGGACTGGGGTAGATCGGCCCAGCGGTTGGGGTCGAAGGTGGGACGGTTTCCCATTCCCAGGATCTCCCCGGTCTGCGGGTCCATGACGATGATGACCGCGTACCTGGGCTGGTAGGTGTCCACCAGCCGGTCCAGTTCACGCTCCACGAAGTACTGAATTGTCTCATCCAGCGTCAAAAACAAGGCGTGCCCTTGCACCGGCGGGTAATACTTGTGCACGGCGGCAGGAATCTGGCGCCCGACGGCGTCGTGCTCCACTACGATTCGGCCCGGAATCCCGCGCAGGTCGGCGTCATGCGTGTTCTCGATGCCGGTCAGGCCCTGGTTGTCAATGCCCACGAAACCCAAAACATGCGCGGCCAGACCGTCTTTCAGGTAGCCGCGCCGGCTCTCCTCGAGGAACTCAATGCCGGGCAGTTTCAGGGATTTTAGTTCCTGGGCGGTCCGAAAATCGACCTTGCGTTTGATCCAGACGAACGACTCCGGCTTGGTGATCAGCCGGTGGACACGGTCAACGTCCATGCCCAGCACCGCGGCCACCTTCTGGGCGGTTTCGCCCGCGTTCTGGATCTGAGAGGGAATGGCGAACACCGAATCGACACTGATGCTGGTTACGAGTTCTTTCCCGTTACGGTCGTAGATCGTTCCCCGATTGGCTTCCACCGGAACATCACGCATCCTGTTCTCCAAGGCTTCCTTCCGCAGCCCCTCTCCCAGGAAGAACTGGATGTGTGCCAGGCGCAGGGACAAAAGAAAAAGTACGGCCGCAATCGCCAGGAGGAGAATAATTATGCGCTTGCGCATGATGATTCTGGTGGGCTGCATACCGCCCCTCCTGTCTATATAAGCTCTGCGGCCTTTGGGTTGTGACCGGTTTGTGCCTTTGCGGCTAGCGGACGACCAGGTTCAGGAAGGCGTGGAGTATTCCCGGATCGCTCGGCTTCCCTCCCGGCAGCCCACGCTCCTCCGGATTTGAACCGGTAACGGCGTAGGCGGGTTTGGCCGGTTCCGGAGCGGCGGCACCGGACACAGCGGCCGGGCCGGAGTCGCCGACGGCCACAAAAAGCATGTCGTTCGGGGTGGGACGGACCATCCCCAGTTGAGTCACGGCCAGCATTTCGACCCGGGGCAGGGAATCCAGCCGGTCGATCGCCATTCTCAGGTTCATGTTTTCCGCCTCCAGCATCCCGATGTTCGTCTCAATTTTTTGGGCCTGGTAACTTACATTCATGGTATAAGTGTTTGCATAACTGAACGCGGCGGCGAGCACGAACGCAAACACCACCATGACCATCAGGGAAAAACGCGCCTTTTTCCCGGCACCGGACCGGACTTGGACCGGCACACTCCGCCGGTGAGCCTCCAGACCGTAATCAGCCACCTCCCGCGCTACTATCAAGCCTATTCACCTCTCAGTCCTTTAGAACGCCGGCCAGCTTCCGGGCCGCCCGCAATTTGGCGCTTCGGGCCCGGGGGTTGGCATAAACCTCATCCTCCTCCGGCACCCGTGGCCGGGGAGTCAGGATCTCCAGCCGGGGCACCACCCCGCAACGGCACTCCGGCAGTCCCGGAGGGCACTTGCAGTGTACCGCGGACTCCCGAAAAACGTCCTTCACCAATCGGTCCTCCAGCGAGTGATAACTTAAGACCACGACCCTGCCTCCCGCGGCCAGCAAATCCACCGCTTGGTGCAACGAGGTCTTCAGGGCCCCCAACTCATCGTTCACGGCAATGCGCAGGGCCTGGAAGGTGCGCCGGGCGGGGTGCGGGCCGGTACGCCGCGCCCGCGCCGGGACGGCCTCCTTGATCAGTTCCGCCAACCTTCCGGTGGTCATAATCGGCTCCCTTTCCCGCTCCCGGGCGATGAAGGACGCAATGCGCCGGGACCAGCGTTCTTCGCCGTATGCTCTTATCAAGCCGGACAACTCATTTTCCGGCAGCCGGTTCACCAGGTCGGCGGCGGTGACGCCTCCGCCGGAGTCCATCCGCATGTCCAAGGGCGCGTCCTGCCGGTAACCGAACCCACGGGACGCCGTGTCCAACTGGTGCGAGGAAACACCCAGGTCATAGAGAATCCCCTGTACCAGGCCGGTCCCGAACCGCTGGAGAACAGCCGTAAG
>DBEH01000026.1:0-810 GCA_002294005.1 Firmicutes bacterium UBA911
CCCCACCCGGCCCGGCCGGCGCCGGAGCGGCGTCCGCCGCCTCCCGGGTCCGGTGCTCGTCCGCCGTATGCGGGACGGCCTCAGCCCGGCGCCCCGCGGCCTCCGCAGGCGGGATACGCGGGAGGCGGAGCGTCCCGGCCGCAGGCGCCGGCCGGACGTTATCCAGGACCGGCGCCCCGCCCGGCTCAGGGTGCCAGGCCGCCCGTTCCCGGAAGGCCGCCGCAGCACCGGGGTCGTCCCGGGCAGGCGGGGGCGGGAGCACCACATCCCGGCCCCGGCGCCGCAAGGCCCCTGGCCCGGGGGATTCCAAGCAAGGCGATCCCCAAGCCGCCCGCGGAACTGGAAGCGGCGAAGCCCGACAAGAGCGTGGGCCAACAGCGGTTTGCCGACAAGAAGGAGAAAGACCGCCGGACGCACTGGGGCAAGAATGTGGCCGACAAGGAAAGCCGGTTCCGCGCCCGCCCAAAGGAAAGGCAGCGCGGGCCGCGTCACGTTCCGCCGTCGGAACGGAAGCCGGTCGTGCTTACCGGCGGCCTGACGGTGAAAGACCTGGCCGAGAGAATGGGCGTTAAATCGGCGGAGATTATTAAGCAACTTATGTTTCTGGGGAGCATGGCCACGATCAATCAGGAGATCGATGTGGAGACTGCGGTAGTGGTGGCCGAAGAAATGGGCTTCCGGGTGGAGATCAAGGAACGTGCACTCGACCCGGAGGAACTGCTGGAACTGGAACCGGAAGAGGACGAGCCGGAGAAGCTGCAATCCCGGCCGCCGGTGGTCACCATACTGGGTCACGTCGACCACGGCAAG
>DBEH01000026.1:1135-20992 GCA_002294005.1 Firmicutes bacterium UBA911
GGTCACGTCGACCACGGCAAGACCTCGCTTCTGGACGCCATCCGGGACGCCAACGTGACGGCGACCGAAGCCGGCGGCATCACCCAGCACATCGGAGCTTACCAGGTCAAGCACCAGCAAAAACGGATCACCTTTCTGGACACCCCGGGTCACGAAGCCTTCACGGCGATGCGGGCCCGCGGAGCCCGGATTACGGACGTGGCTATTCTGGTGGTGGCGGCCGACGACGGGGTGAAGCCCCAGACGGTGGAGGCCATAAACCACGCCAAAGCGGCCGGGGTGCCGATCATTGTGGCGATCAACAAGGTCGACAAGCCGGACGCCAATCCGGAGAAAGTCAAGCAGCAGCTTACCGAATACGGCCTGGTCGCCGAGGAATGGGGCGGCGACACCATTTGCGTTCCGGTATCGGCCCTGCAGAAAACCGGTCTTGAAGAACTGCTGGAGATGATCCTCCTGGTGGCCGAGGTGCATGAACTCAAAGCCAACCCGTTCAGAAGCGCCAGGGGTACGGTGATCGAGTCCCAGCTTGACAAGGGGCGCGGACCGGTGGTCACCGTACTGGTAGAGAACGGAACGGTGGAGGTCGGCGATTCTCTGGTGGCCGGCAGTGCCTTCTGCCGCGTACGCGCCATGATTGACCACAAGGGCCGGCGGGTGAAAAAAGCGGGTCCGTCCGCGCCGGTGGAGGTTCTGGGCTTTTCCGAGGTGCCGCAGGCCGGGGAGCGTTTTTACGAGGTGCCCGAGGAGAAGATCGCGCGGCAGATCGCCATGAAGCGTCAGGAGCGGAAGCGGCAGCAAGAACACAAAGTCTCGGGACGGATCTCCCTGGAGGACGTATTCAGGCGCATTCAAGAAGGAACCGTAAAGGAACTGCCGCTGATCGTCAAGGCGGACGTGCAAGGTTCGGCGGAGGCGATGGTCCAGTCCCTGCAACGATTGAGCACCGAAGAGGTCAAGGTCCAATTGATTCACCAGGGTGTCGGCGCCGTCACCGAAAGCGACGTGAACCTGGCTGCGCTGGCCAGCGCGATCATCATCGGTTTCAACGTGCGGCCCGATGTGAACGCCCGGAAGGCGGCCGAGAAAGAACAGGTGGACATCCGCCTGTACCAGGTGATCTACGAGGCACTGGACGATGTGAAGGCCGCTTTGAGCGGGCTCCTGGAGCCGACCTACCGGGAAGTGATTCTGGGACATGCGGAGGTGCGCCAGATCTTCAAAGTCTCCCGGGTGGGGACGATCGCCGGCTGCTACGTTCTGGAAGGCAAAATCACGCGGGACGCGGGCGTTCGGGTGACCCGCGACGGCAGGGTCGTGCACGACGGGCGGCTCTCTTCCCTGAAGCGGTTCAAAGACGATGTGCGCGAGGTAGTGCAGGGCTACGAATGCGGTCTGACCCTGGAGAAGTTTAACGACGTCCAGGATGGTGACCAACTGGAGTTCCACACGACGGAAGAGATCCAGCGCGAGCTGTAGCCTTGTCGCGGCGCGGGAGGTGAACTGATGGCTTTCAGGCCGGAACGGCTGGCTGAGGAGATCAAGAAGGAAATTTCGGACTTGTTGCGAGAGATGAAGGATCCGCGCCTCGGTTTCGTGACCGTCACCGTGGTGGAAGTCTCTGGGGACCTGCGCTACGCCAAAGTGTTCGTGAGCGTGCTGGGGAGCAACGAAGACCAGGAGGCTTCCCTGAAGGTTCTCCGCCGGGCCCAGGGGTTCATCCGGACCGAACTTGGGAAGCGGATCCGGCTCAGGTACACACCCGAGGTGAGTTTCGTTCATGACCCGTCGATTCAGGAGGGGACCCGGATCCTCCAAATGATCAAGGACATCGGAAAGGGGCAGCCTGGTCAGCAAGATGGGTAACGAAAGCCTGGCGGCCGTCGCCGCGGAACTCAAGCGGGCGGCAAGGCTGGTTCTGGCTGGTCACGTCCTGCCGGACGGTGACAGCGTTGGTTCGACCTTGGCGCTGGGGCTGATGTTGGAACAAATGGGGAAAAAGGTGCGGATGGTCAGTCAGGACCCGATTCCACTTATGTACCGCTTCTTGCCCGGTGTGGCGCAAATCCACACCGGCACCGTCCCGGACGCTGACTACGACTGCCTGGTGACGCTGGATTGTTCGAGTCCCGAGCGTCTCGGAGCGGATATCAAGCCCCTTTTGTCCCGCCCCGGACTCCGGGTGGTCAATATCGACCACCACATATCGACCGGCCGGTATGGAGACTTAAACCATATCGACCCGGCGGCGGCGGCCGTCGGCGAGATCGTGTTTGACCTGGCCGAACCCCTCGGGGTGGAAATAAGCCCGGAGGTTTCGGTCTGCTTGTATGTGGCGATCGCCACGGACACCGGTTCTTTCCGGTACGAGAACACCACGGCGGGAACGCACCGGCGCATCGCCCGCTTGATCGAGACCGGACTGGATGCGGCGGCCGTCAACACGCGCATTTTCGACGAAAAACCTTTGGCCGCCATCAGGCTTTTGCACCGGGTACTGGACACGCTGGCTTTGGGCGCCGGCGGGCGGATCGCCTGGCTGAAGCTGACCAGAGCCATGGAGGCCCAATCCGGAGAAGAAGCGGACGTCGAGGACCTGATCAACTACGCCCGCAGAATCAGCGGGGTGGAAGTCGGGATTTTGTTCCGGGAACTGCCCGACGGCCAGATCAAAGTCGGTTTTCGGTCCAAGCGGGCCGTGGACGTGGCGGCGCTGGCCGCGGTCTTCGGCGGCGGCGGGCATCCCCGGGCCGCCGGCTGCCGGTTGGCCAAAGAACTACCGGAGGCGGAGCGGCTGGTGTTGGACGCTACGGAAAAGGTGGTCGCGGAGGCGTTGGATGGAAGGAGTCCTTAATGTTCTCAAACCTCCCGGGATGACCTCCCACGACGTGGTCGCCTTCTTGAGGAAGAGACTGGGGCTTGGGAAGGTCGGCCATACCGGCACGCTGGACCCGCTGGCCGCCGGGGTGCTGGTGGCCTGCGTGGGCCGGGCGACCCGGATCGCGCAGTATATGGCGGATGACAAAGTCTACCGCGCCGAACTCGTCCTGGGGATCACCACCGGGACCGGGGATGCTCAGGGGGAGGTTCAACGGGTCGAGCCCCTTCCAAACGGTCTGGACCAGAATCGCTTGGAAGAAGTGCTCGCCGGGTTTGCCGGCCCGGGGCTGCAGGTGCCCCCGATGACCTCGGCGCGCAAGATAAAGGGCCAGAAGTTGTACGAATTGGCGCGCCGCGGGGTGGAAGTGCCGCGCGAAGCGCGCCCGGTCGTGATCCACCGCCTCCGGCTGGTGCGGACCCGGTTTGAGCGCAGTCGGCACCCGCGGGTGCTCATTGATGTATCCTGCAGCAAGGGTACCTATATCCGCACCCTGTGCGCGGACATCGGGGCCCGGTTGGGGTGCGGGGCCTACATGTCTTTCCTGGTGCGGTCGGCGGTAGGTCCGTTTTCCATTACGGCGGCACGGACGCTGGAGGAAATCCGGGAATCCCCCTTCGGAGAGTTGGTCGAGGTGGACACCGCCCTGAGCCATCTGCCGGCGGTGCTCGTTCGGGCGCAAGCGTCACGGGCCGTTCTCTCCGGGAGAGCCCTCTATCCTCCCGGAATCGCCGCGGGCCCCGGCCCGCAAGAGGCAAACGGGTATGTGCGCCTGCGGGACGAAACCGGGCTTCTGGCCGTGGCCAAGCCGGTCGCGGCGGGAGGCGCGCGGGAGACGGCGGCCTTTCAGCCGGTTTGGGTGCGGGGCACAGTCTAGCTAGGGAATACGGGCGGACTTGGGAGCGGAAGGGGATCGGGGAGTTGGACTTAAGGACTAATTTCAAGAACCTGCGCTACCATTACCCTCGTCTGGTGATCGGCCTGGGCAACTTTGACGGGGTGCATCTCGGGCACCAGGAACTCATTTTGAGGCTGGTGGAAAGGGGGCGCCGGTTGGGCGGCGTACCCGGCATTTTCACTTTCCATCCCCATCCGGTGTCGGTGCTGCGCCCCGAGCACGCTCCTCCCCTGCTGCTGACCCAGGAAACCAAGGAAGAAATCATCGCCGGACTTGGGGTCCGGCTGCTCCTGCGAATCCCGTTCACCCTGGAATTCGCCCGGTTGCCGCCGGAGGAGTTCATCCGGGATGTGCTCTGCGGCGAGTTGAGAGTCATCAGTGTGTTTGCCGGCTACAACTACACGTTCGGGCACCGCGGGCGGGGCACCCCGGAGACGCTGAAGGAGTGGTCGCCAGCCTACGGTTTCGAAACCAACGTGGTCGAACCGGTTGAGGTTGCCGGGGAAGTGGTGAGCAGCACCAAGATCCGCGAACTGTTGTCCCGGGGGCGGGTGCAGGAAGCGCGGCGGTTTCTTGGCTTTGCTCCTTTCGTCGACGGCACGGTGGTTTCCGGAGACGGTCGCGGCCGCAAGCTGGGATTCCCGACGGCCAACCTGGAGACCAGCCCGGACATCCTGATCCCGGCCAACGGGGTCTACGCCGTCAAGGCGCAGATAGGCGGGCAAAGGCACTCCGGGGTGGCGAACATCGGTTGCCGGCCGACGTTCACCGGGGCCGAGTCCCGCCGGAACCTGGAGGTCCACCTTTTTGACGTGGCCGACAATCTGTACGGCAAGTCGATGCGGGTCTTTTTCGAACGGTATCTGCGTGGGGAACAGCAGTTCGGTTCCCCGGCGGAACTCATCCGCCAAATCGAGGCCGACGTCCGGGAGGCCCGGGCTGGTGAGTGACCGGGGACGCCCCCTTTTTGGCCTCCACAATTATGCACGTTTACATCCTGCCGGTGGTTATGCTAGAATAAGGCGGAGCGCAAAGGGTGGGGGGAAGAGTGGGGTTTCCGAAGTACGACGTGTCCGAAGACGAAATAAAGAAGTGGCTTGACCAGATCGCCGTCATCTGTCTTAGTGATGATTTTCTGCACCTTAAGGACGAACTCGAAGCTCTCTACCGGGCCTCGGGGGTCGGCGAGAGTGCCGAGGAAGCCAAGATGTGTGCTTTTTCGGATGCGCTGTATGCGTTCCTGGCGGAAAAGGAAACCTAAGGTTAAGGGAAGCAGGCATGCCGGTAGTAATTACGGAACACGCCCGGAAAAGGCTGAACCAGAGGCGCCAGGAGGGCATCTCCATCAACGACATCATTGAGGCGGCATCCGGAATTCCCGGTTACGTTCCTGCGGCTACGCGCTTCCGGGGTTTTATGGCCAAATCGGGACGCGTCTTTGACATCGTGGCCAAAGACCTCCCCGGCAGGCGCGTGGTGGTCACGGTGATCGGCAAGTAGGATGAACTGTCGGCTAGGCCCGGCGAGACTCCGGCGTCGGGCTTGGCCGGCGGCGATTACTTAATTACAATATGGAGGTAGTTGTCGCAATGACCCTGAGTGTGGACAGGAAGCAACCCATAATCGACAAGTTCAAGCTGCACGAGAACGACACCGGTTCTCCCGAAGTACAGGTCGCGGTTCTCACCGAGCGGATCAATCTGCTCACGGAACACCTGAAGACGCACCGCAAGGACTTCCATTCCCGGCGGGGGCTCCTGAAGATGGTCGGACAACGCCGGGCGCTGCTGAATTACCTGCGGGATCGCGATCCGGACCGCTACCGGAAGCTCATCCAGGAACTTGGACTGCGGAAGTAGGGGAACCATCCCCTGCTTCTTGTCGTTTCCGGGTGTCAGCCGGCTGCAATATTATGATTGTAGGAGGATAAGACAGATTCATGGCTGAGCAAGGCTATATTACCAAAGCAATCGAAATCGGCGGCCGGACATTCAGCGTGGACATCGGGCGTGTGGCCGGGCAGGCTTCCGCCGCCGTTCTGGCCCGCTACGGGGAGACGGTCGTACTGGTGGCGGCCACCCGGGAGGCGCTCCGGGAAGGCCTGGACTTTTTCCCGCTGACCGTGGACTACGAAGAGCGTCACTATGCCGTGGGGCGGATTCCCGGGAGCTTCATGAAGCGTGAAGGGCGCCCCGGCGAAAAGGCCATTCTTGCGGCGCGGCTGGTCGACCGGTCCATCAGGCCGCTCTTCCCGCAGAACTTCATCCAGGACGTCCACGTGGTGGCGCTGGTAATGTCGGTGGACCAGGATTGCTCGCCGGCGATCACCGCGATCCTGGGCGCGTCGGTGGCGCTGACTCTTTCGGACATCCCGTTCGCCGGCCCGGTGGGGGCGGTGATCATGGGGATGGTTGACGGGCGGCTGGTGGTCAACCCCACGCTCGAGGAGGACCAAAAGTCCGATCTGCACCTGACCGTCGCCGGAACCCGGGAAGCGATCAACATGGTGGAGGCCGGCGCGAATGAGGTTTCCGAGGAAGCAATGGTGGAGGCGCTCACCGAAGCCCACCTCGAAATCAGGCGGATTGCGGAATGGGTCGGCGAGGTCCGGGCCCAGGTTGAACCCCTGGGTTGGGCCCACCCGAAGATTGAGGTGCCGGCCGACGAACCGGAGCCGGAACCGGCGGCGGCGGTGCGGGCCGTTGGATACGGAAAGATGCGGGCCGCCGTGCACCTCTGCAAGGATGAACGGCTGGACAAGAAATCCGCCGACCGGCGCCTGGAAGCGGCCAAGACCGAAATCGTCAATGCCGTTCTGGCTGACTTTCCGGAGGCGGAACAGCGCCTGAAGAGCCTGGTCGACAAGCTGGAGAAAGAAGCCGTGCGGGAGTTGGTGCTAAAAGACAAGGTGCGGCTCGACGGCCGCGCCTTCGACGAAATCAGGAACATCAGCGTGGAGGTGGACGTCCTGCCGCGCGCCCACGGTTCCGGCCTTTTCCAGCGCGGGCAGACCCAGGTGCTTTCGGCGATCACCCTTGGCGCCGTGCGGGACGAGCAGATCCTCGACGGGGTGGACACCCAGGAAACCAAGCGGTTTATGCATCACTACAACTTCCCGCATTTCTCAACCGGGGAGGCGCGCCCCATCCGCTCGGCGGGCCGCCGGGAGATCGGCCACGGCGCCCTGGCGGGGCGGGCCCTGGAGGCGGTTCTGCCGGGAGAGGGGGCTTTCCCGTACACCATACGGATCGTGTCCGAGGTGCTTAGTTCCAACGGGTCGACGTCCATGGCCAGTGTCTGCGGCAGTTGCCTGGCCCTGATGGACGCGGGGGTGCCGATCAAGGCTCCGGTGGCGGGCATCGCGATGGGCTTGGTCAAGGAGGGCGACGAGGTTGCCGTCCTGACCGATATTCAGGGCACGGAGGACCACCTGGGGGACATGGACTTCAAGGTGGCCGGCACCGAAGGCGGGATCACCGCCCTTCAGATGGACATCAAGATCGCCGGGATCACCCCGCAAATACTCGCCCAGGCTATGGCGCAGGCGCGGGACGCGCGGCTGTACATCCTGGACCGGTACAAGGAGGTGCTCCCCGGACCCAGGCCGGAGATCTCCCCGCGGGCGCCGCGGATCATCCAAACCACCATTGATCCGGAGAAGATCCGGGACATCATCGGTCCGGGCGGCAAGATCATCAGGAAGATTTCGGAGACAACCGGGGTGGATATCGACGTGGAAGACGACGGGCGGGTGTTCATCACCGCACCGGAGCCGGAGGGCGGCAAAAAGGCCCTGGAGATCATCAAAACGATCACCGCCGAAGTCAAGGTGGGCGAGGTGTACCTTGGCCGCGTGGTAAAAATAATGGAATTCGGGTGCTTTGTGGAGGTCATTCCCGGGGTGCTCGGGCTGCCCGGCAAAGACGGGCTGGTCCACATCTCGCAGTTGGCCCATAACCGGGTGGGCAAGGTGGAAGACGTCGTCCGGGAAGGGGACCAAATTCTGGTGAAGGCCATCGGTTTCGACAACCAGGGCCGCCTGAAGCTGTCAAAGAGAGAAGCCATGGAGCCCCCCGCCGGTGGCGGCGGGGAAGGCGACCGGCCGGCCTTTGCGGGTGGCGACCGGGCGGCGGACCGGAGTCTGCGCTCGCGGTTTTCCCGGAGATAAGCCAGGGGGAACCAGAATTCCGAATTCAGAATCCAGAATTCAGAATTCGGAATGAGGGACCAGGAGCCGGGATCGGAATGATACCTCAATCTGCCGATCCTCGAACCGGATCTTCTTTTACCGGTGTTTGCGCTATGGGCCCAAAGGAGCCTGCTTGTTTTCCGGGTCAGTATCCCCACCCTCGCGCATACTGTTGAATGGGGGTGGGGGTGTTGCGTTTAAGACTGATAATCTTAACGTCAATTCTCTGTCTGGCCGTGGGCGGGTTCTGGTGGCGATGGACGCCCGGCGTTCCGGTCGCCGGGCCGGAGCCCTTTAGGCATGGCCCGGATGACTCCAAGGTGGTGGCGCTGGTGGTAAACGTGGATTGGGGAGAGGAATGCCTCCCCGTGATCTTGGACATTTGCCGGCGGCACGATACAAAGCTCACCTTTTTTGTCACCGGGCGGTGGGCCGGCAAATTTCCCGACTTGGTGCGCCGGATGGCGGCGGAGGGCCACGAGATCGGCAACCACGGGTTCGGGTATCCCCATCCCGACATGCTGTCGGTGGAACAGAACTTGCAGGACATCCGGAAGGCCGAGGCGGTGATCCGGGGCATCATCGCGCAGCGCACCACATTGTTCGCGCCGCCCTATGGGGAACACGGCCCGGCGGTGCTCCAGGCGGCCGAGCGGGCCGGCTACCGGACGGTCCTTTGGAGCGTGGACACCGTGGACTGGAAGTTCCGCAACGCTGATACGATCATCGGCCGGGTGGTGAACCGGGTGCACCCGGGGGCGATTGTGCTGATGCACCCGCTGGAATCCACCACGAAGGCGCTGCCGGTGATCATCACCGAATTGGAGAAGGACGGTTACCGGCTCGTAACCGTTGGCCGGTTGCTGGGGGGGGACAGTCCTCCTTTTTCGGGAGCATCGAAGGTAAAAAGGGGAACAGTCCTTCTTTTTCGGGAGTATCGGGACATGGTCCAACCGGAAGGAGTTTCCAGCATCGGGGCGAATAATGCCGACGATGCATCAATTTCGGAGGTTTAATGAGCAGATGATCAACAAGGTGATGCTTGACAACGGCGTGTGCATCCTCACCGAGGAGATCCCGCACGTCCGGTCGGCGGCGGTCGGGTTCTGGGTGGACGCCGGGTCCCGCGACGAGGCGGACTCGGCGACCGGAGTTTGCCACTTCATTGAGCACATGCTGTTCAAGGGCACCGAGAAGCGCTCGGCGAAGGACATCGCCGAAGCCCTGGACTGCGTCGGCGGCCAGTTGAACGCCTTCACCACGAAGGAGTACACCTGCTACTACGCCAAGGTGCTGGACGAGCACCTCGACCTGGCGGTCGACGTGTTGACGGACATGCTCTTTCAAGCGCGATTCGCGCCGGAAGACGTGGAGCGGGAACGCAACGTCATAGTGGAAGAGATCAAGATGTACGAGGACACCCCCGACGAACTGGTCCACGACATCCTCGCCAAGGCGCTCTGGAACGCGCATGCGCTCGGCCGCCCGGTCGTCGGCAGTGCCGCGGTGATTCAAAACCTTTCGCGGGCTGATCTGCTGGACTATTATGACCGTCACTACCGCCAAGGGCGGTATGTCATCGCGGTGGCCGGAAACGTAAAGCACGAACGAGTGGCCGAACTATTGGCCCTCATATTCCGTGACCTGCCGCCCGGGGGTCCGCCGCGGGCGCTGACCGCGCCGCATCCCAGCCAGAGGGTGGAATGCCGGGACAAAGACACCGAACAGGTGCACCTGTGCATCGGCTCCCAGGGCCTGCGCCTGGACGACGAGCACATCTACGTGTTGCAGGTGTTGAACACCTTGCTCGGCGGGGGGATGAGTTCCCGCCTGTTCCAGAAGGTGCGCGAGCAGCTTGGCCTGGCCTACAATGTTTATTCCTACCACAGTTCCTACCGGGACACCGGGCTTTTTGGGATTTACGCGGGACTGAGCCGGGATAACATCGGCACCGTCCTGGATATCATCCTGGATGAGGTGAACGACCTCCGCAACGGCGGGGTGACCGAAGAAGAGATGGCCAGAACCAAGGAACAGCTCAAGGGCAGTTTTCTCTTGAGTCTGGAGAGCGTCAACGCCCGGATGAGCCGGCTCGGGAAGTCGCAGCTCTATCTTGGCCGCGTGCAGACACCGGAGGAAATCGTGGCCGAGTTGGCCCGGGTAAAAACCGAGCAGGTCGCCGCCGTGTGTGACCAGATTTTCCGCCGGGACAAACTCTCCCTGGCTTCCATCGGCCCGTGGCAGGAAGACGGCGCCTGGCCGTTGGCGCTCTCGCGGCTGGGTTGAGGGCGACCATGGACGAAGACGCCCGGATCGTATTGCGCGTCAAGAAGCTGAACCCTCTCATCGGACGGTCCTGGCCCCAACCGGCCTACGCCACATCCGGTTCGGCCGGACTCGACCTCTGTGCCGCCCTCGACGCCCCCCTGACCGTCGCCCCCGGAGAGCGGGCCCGGATTCCGACGGGCATCGCGGTCCAGCTTCCGTCCCGCAACCTGGTCGGGCTGGTATTCGGGCGCAGCGGCCTGGCGGCGAAGCATGGCATCACCCTGGCCAACAGCGTCGGGGTCATCGACGCTGACTACACGGGTGAGATCATCTGCCCCATTGTCAATCACGGCACCAAACCCTTCACGCTGAACCCCGGGGACCGGATCGCGCAGTTGGTGTGCGTGCCGATCGCCGTGGCGGAGGTGGAGTATGTCCTTGAATTGGCGGAGACGATGAGGGGGGCCGGCGGTTTCGGCTCAACCGGGAAATAGCTTTCGTTGTCCACCATGCCGGGTCATATCGGCCGGACCCGTCCCATAAGAATGTTAGGGGTGGGACGGATGATCACGGCGACCCTGTTATTCCTGCTGATGTTGGCACTGGTTTTTTTTTCGGTGCGGGAGCGAATCAAGTTGCGGGCCTCCCGGTTCCGGAGCCACAAGTCCTGGGAGTTGGAACCCCGGGCCACCCCGCTGTCGGAAGCCGTGTTTCAACTTGTGGGCATCGCCGGCGGGATATATCTCTCTTTGATCATGCTGTTCACTTTTCTCGAGGTGAGCCTGCCGAACAAGATCGAGCTGGGCGGGATTGAGGTCGAACCGTTAGCTGCGTTCGCCATTGGACTGGCCATCGCGCAGCCGTTTGCGGTACGGCTGTGGGCGGTGTTTCTGAGAATGTTTCGGAGTCGGGGGAAGGAGGTTTAGGCATGCGCCTGACCGAACTGATGGGCAAAGAGGTAGTGAATATCTTCAACGGCGCCCGCCTGGGGGTGATCGGGGAGTCCGATCTGACCATTGATGCTGATTCCGGGCACGTGCACGCCATTATTCTGCCGCGGCGCAGCAATATCGTCAGTATGTGGTCGGAACGGCAGCAATTGACCATACCTTGGGAGGCGGTCCGCAAAATCGGGACCCAGGTGGTGATCGTCGAGCTGGCGAACAACCAGTCCGTGTCCCGCTTCGGCCGTTCTTCCGTTTGACCGCCGACGAAAAAGGTGTCAGACACCTTTTTCGTACCTGGATGCCCGAACCCCTGCCACCGTTTCCGCGGGGGTTCCTTTTTGCGGCGCTATTAAATCCCCCCGCACGGACCATACTAGAGACTTAGAGGACCGGGGACCGGCTCCTTCCCAGAGCGAAAAACCGAAAAAGGTGTCTGACACCTTTTTCGGGGAATTTTTTAGGACGGGCAGGGTTTTTAAGGCATGAATTATGCCGCCAGGCGCTCCCTGATGGCGGAGATCGCTTGCAAGCGCGGGTCCCAAGTCATCGCCTACATCACCGGTGACCGGGAAAACGTGAGTACCCGGATCGCCCCGGACGTTTTGCCGGTGTTTCACCGTCACCTGCGGCTTTTGCCGGCGTGCAAACGGCTGGACCTCTTCCTGTACAGCCGCGGCGGCGACGTACTTACCCCGTGGCGCCTGGCGCACCTGATCCGGGAGTGGGCGCCGGACTTCTCGGTTCTGGTCCCTTACCGGGCTTACAGTGCGGGCACCTTGATCTGCCTGGGGGCGGACGAAGTGGTCATGGGCACCATGGGTGAGTTGGGACCCATCGACCCCAGCGTGGTCAGCGCCTTCAACCCCAAGGACCCGGTCAACCCCAACGCCAGGATCCCGGTCAACGTCGAGGATGTCTATTCCTTCTTGGCCCTGGCCCGCGAAATGGCGGGGATGTCCAACGACGAAGACCGCCGCCGGACTTTCCTTTTGCTGGCCGAAAAGATCCACCCTTTGGCCCTCGGGAATGTGCACCGCAACTATCTGCTGGTCCGGTCCCTGGCCCAAAAACTGCTCGCTCTGCGCCGGCCCCCCCCGCCGGCGGACCAGGTCCGGCACATCGTCGACAGCTTGACCGAAAAGTTGTACGCTCATAACCACATGATCCCCCGCCGGGAAGCGTCCACCGAAATCGGCCTGGCGATCACGTACCCCGACCCCGACCTGGAAAACCTGCTCTGGTCTCTGTACGAACACTACGAACAGGAACTGCTCCTGAATCAGCCGTTTAATCCGGCGGACATCATCCGGGGCGCGCGCAGCGATTTTGAGGTGGTGGGCGGACTGGTGGAGTCCGTGGGTGGACAAGACGCCTTCGTTTTCCACGGCGTCGCCGAGCGGCAGGACTGTCCGGACGGCCGCATCAACGTGAGCATACTGCGCCAGGGCTGGCGGCACGCAAAAGAGGGTGTGTAAATTGAAAGAGGGAGACCCCCGGGACGTCCGGGTCTACCGGGTGCGCTTCAAGTACCCCGGCCCAAGCCGCTACTACCACCTCTCCGACTCCAGCGGCTACCCGTCGGCCGACTACCGGCTGCCCAACCTCAGCCGGGAACGGGAGCGGATCGTGGTCCGGCGTGAAGTCCAGGAATAAAGGCCTTGCTTCGGTACCCGCGCCTGCGCGGTGCAAAACAGCTTCCGCCACGTTCTGAGGCGCACGTTTCGCGCTCTGCCGGGCCCGGCTGCCGTTTTCACGCCCTGGAGCGGCTTGACACCCGGACAAGCCGTGTTATAATACTTGTTTAATTCCAAATATGCAGAAAACACTTCCGGAAAGGTGTGAGTACCATCGTTCGAGTAGCCGTTTGCGGTGCCGCCGGGAGAATGGGACGGGAGGTTGTGCGGGCTCTGGCGAGGGAGGACGGGTTGAAACTGGTCGGCGCCGTCGATCCGCACAGCCCCGGTGCCGACGCGGGGGTCCTGGCCGGACTCGACCCGCTGGGGGTCACCGTGAGCGGCGACCTGGAGGAGATGCTCGAGGAGGCCAACCCCCGGGTAATGGTCGACTTCACCGCTCCCGCGGCCGTGGCCGCGAACGCCCGGACCGCGATCCGGGCCGGGGTGCATCCGGTGATCGGCACCACGGGAATGAACAGCGAAGACCTGGCGGAGTTGCGCCGACTTTGCGCCGAGACTGGTGTAGGCGGATTCGTAGCCCCCAATTTCGCCGTTGGGGCCGTCCTGATGATGAAGTTTGCGGAAATGACGGCGAAGTTCATGCCGGCGGTGGAGATTATCGAACTGCACCACGACCAGAAGGCGGACGCTCCGTCCGGCACCGCCATCAAGACGGCCGAAATGATCAGCAGCGCCCGCGGCGGGTACCGGCAGCCTTCGGCAACCAAGGTCTTGAAGATTGACGGTGTCCGGGGCGGGAACTACGACGGCGGCATCCGCATTCACAGTGTCCGCTTGCCGGGGCTGGTGGCGCACCAGGAAGTGATTTTCGGCGGCCTGGGTCAAACCCTGTCGATCAGGCATGATTCGATTTCCCGAGAGTCGTTTATGCCGGGGGTGCTGTTGGCGGTGCGCCGGGTGGTTGGACTCCGCGAAATGGTGGTCGGGCTGGAAAACCTGATCTTTGAGTAAGCGCCACCACCCCGGCCCGTGACAGGCACCTCTCCCGGCTGCTGGTCATATATTGGCTAGCAAACCAAGGGGAGGTGCAAAGATGCAGCCGCTGGTAGGTTTAAGAATTGGTGTGCTGGGCGGCGACGGCCGGGGAGTTTACATTGTTCAGGAATTCGCGGCCGTGGGCGCCCGGGTGAAGGCTTATGGCATCCCCGTCCTGGAAAACGCGCCGGAGGTTTTGGCCTGCAGCGATCCGGCCGAGACCCTGGTGGACATCGACGCGCTTGTCGTGCCCTTGCCCGGTCTGGACCGGGATGGTCGCTTGCACACCATAACGGGGGAAGCGCCGGTCATAACCAGGGAGATGCTTGAGAACGTCGGTGCCCAAGTACCGGTCTTTGCGGTTTTGGCCAAGGAGTACCTGACCCGGTTGGCGGCGGAGTTGGGGCTCCGGATGGTCGAGTTGGCCGAGTTCCAGGAATTCGCCATTCTGAACTCGATCCCCTCCGCCGAGGGAGCCGTCCAACTGGCCATGGAGAAGACGCCGTTCACGATTCACGGTTCTCAGGTGGCGGTTTTGGGCTTTGGCAACCTGGGAATGACGCTGGCCAGAATGGTGGACGCCCTCGGCGCGAAGACCACGGTGATGGCCCGCAATCCGGCGGCCTTGGCCAGGGCCTGCGAAATGGGTTTGGCCACGGTGGTCCCGGAACGGCTGGCCGGCCAACTCGCCCTGGCGGACCTCATTTTCAATACGATTCCGGCTCCGATCCTTGACAAGAAGCTTTTAAGGGCCGTCAACCCGGAGGCCTGCATCATCGACCTGGCTTCGGCGCCGGGCGGAACCGACTTCACCGCGGCCCGCGCGTTGGGTTTGAACGCCTGCCTGGCGCCGAACCTGCCCGGCAAAGTCGCGCCCGCCTCAGCCGGCCGGATTATCGCCCGGACTATCCAGCGGTTGCTGCACGGCACCATCCTCGAAGGGACTTCTGTACATGGGGGGGTGCTGGCCGATGCAGCTCAGGGGAGTTAAGATCGGCTTCGCGCTTACCGCGTCGTTCTGCACCCTGGAACCGGTGGCGCAGCAAATCGAACAGTTCGTTAAGGAAGGGGTCGAGATCTACCCGATTATGTCCCGGGAGGCCGCCACCATTGATACGCGGTACGGGACCGCCGAACAGTGGCTGGACCGGCTGAGCCTGGTCACCGGGAAGAAGGTGTTCACCAATATCGTCGAGGTTGAACCGATCGGTCCCCAGAAGCTGTTTGACGTGGTCGTGCTTGCTCCGTGCACGGGCAACACGGTGGCGAAACTCGCCAACGGGATTACGGACGGGCCGGTGTTGATGGCGGCCAAAGCCCAGTTGCGCAACATGCGTCCGGTGGTCGTCGCCATTTCCACCAATGACGGGCTGGGCTTGAACGCGCGGAACATCGGCACGCTGTTGAACACGCGGAATGTGTATATGGTGCCCTTCGGGCAGGACAGCCCGCAGCACAAGCCGAACTCGTTGATCGCGAAAATGGACCTGCTAGGGGCGACCATCATTGAGGCGCTTCAAGGGCGCCAGTTGCAGCCGATCATCGTCACCTTCGGCTAGAAAAGATTGACGGGGTGCGTTCCAGGTACTCTAGGGCCAAAGTTGCCGCCGATCATCGTCACCTTCGGCCAGAAAAGAACAGGGGGGTTTGTTTGTTTGGCGGGGTATAACGTTTGTGTGGTTGGGGCCACCGGTGCGGTGGGACAGGAAATCCTGAAAGCGCTGGCGCGGCGGGAGTTTCCGTTGCATAAGCTGCGGCTTTGCGCCACGGCGCGCTCCGCCGGGAAAAAGGTCGCTTTCGGCGGTGCGGAACTCACGGTTGAGGAGACCCGCGAAACGTCCTTTAAAGGGGTGGACATCGCGCTTTTTGCCGGGGGGGCGGCCGGCGCCGAATACGCCGCAGCGGCCCGCAAGGCGGGCGCGGTGGTCATCGACAATTCGAGCGCCTTCAGGCTCGACCCCGAGGTGCCCCTGGTGGTCCCGGAGGTCAACCCCGAGGACGTCCGCCGGCACAACGGGATTATCGCCAATCCGAACTGCTCGACCATCATCATGGTCGTGCCTTTGAAGCCGCTGCACGACGCCGCCGGGATCCGGCGGGTGGTGGTCTCCACCTACCAGGCGGTATCCGGCGCCGGATCAGCCGCCGTTGACGAACTGGTCGCCCAGACCCGGGCGGTGCTGGACGGACAAACCTACCCGCCCCGGGTTTTCGCGCACCAGATCGCGTTCAACCTGATCCCGCACATCGACGTCTTTCAGGACCTGGACTATACTAAAGAAGAGTGGAAGCTGGTCCGGGAGACCAGGAAGATCCTGCACGCCCCGGACATGCGGATCACCGCGACCACCGTCCGGGTGCCGGTGTACCGCAGCCACTCGGAGTCGATCAACGTCGAGACCGAGCGTTTCGTGAGCGCCCGGGAGGTCAGGGAACTCTTGTCCCGCGCCCCCGGGGTGGTGGTGGTGGACGAGCCGGAGCAGAAACGCTACCCGATGCCTCTTGACGTGACCGAAAAGGACGAGGTGTTTGTCGGCCGCATTCGGCAGGACCCCACCGTGGACAACGGCATCAACATGTTTGTCGCCGCCGACCAACTGCGCAAGGGCGCGGCGACGAACGCGGTCCAGATCGCCGAACTGCTGGTCGAATACGGCCTGCTGTAAAACTGATTAGGAAGGTGAAAACGTGACGGACTTCGGGCGGGTGCTCACGGCGATGGTGTCGCCGTTTGACAAGAACCGGGAGCTGAACCTGCCGATGGCCAAAAAACTTGCCCGGCACCTGGTGGACACGGGTTCGGACGGGCTGGTGGTGTGCGGCACCACCGGGGAAGCGCCGACCCTGTCCAAAGCGGAAAAGCTGGAACTCTTCCGGACGGTGGTCGACGAAGTGGGGGGCCGCGCCACCGTGGTGGCCGGCACCGGGAGCTATTCCACGGCGGAGGCCGTCGCGCTGACCCAGGCGGCCGAGAAACTGGGCATGGACGGGGTGATGCTGGTCTGCCCCTACTACAACAAACCGTCGCAGGAGGGGTTGTACCAGCACTTCAAAGCGGTGGCCGAAAGCACCAACCTGCCGGTCATGGTCTACAACATCCCCGGCCGGACGGCGGTCAACCTGCTGCCCGAGACTTGCGCCCGGCTGGCGGCGGTCAAAAACGTGGTGGCGGTCAAGGAGGCCGGCGGCAGCACGGACCAGGCCACCGAACTGCGCCGGGTGCTGCCGGACTATTTCCACCTCTACAGCGGGGACGATTCCATGACGCTGCCGCTGCTGGCCGTCGGGGGCAAGGGCGTGGTGAGCGTGGCGGCGCACCTGGTGGGGAAAAAGATTCAGGAGATGATCAACGCCTTTACGTCCGGGAACATTACGCTGGCCGCCAAACTGCACGCCGGCTTGTTCCCGTTGATCAAGGGGCTTTTCATGACCACCAACCCGGTGCCGGTAAAGGCGGCGCTGGCGATGGTGGGACTGAACGCCGGCCCGCCGCGGCTGCCCTTGGTCGAAGCGACGGAGCAGGAAAAGGAGAAGCTGCGCGGCCTGCTCAGGGAGGCGCAACTACTGTAGGTTGAACCTTACTCATACCAGTGGTCTCAGTAACAGGGAGGTGTACGTTTGCCGCAAGAGACCAAGCTGCAAATCATACCTCTCGGAGGCCTGGGGGAAATCGGCAAGAACATCATGGCCGTCCGCTACGGCGAAGACATCCTGGTCATCGACTGCGGCCTGATGTTTCCGGAGGAGGAGATGTTGGGAATCGACATCGTCATTCCCGACATCCAGTACCTTTTGGACAACAGGGAACAGGTACGGGGGATTCTGCTCACCCACGGGCACGAAGACCATATCGGCGCGCTGCCGTACGTATTGAAGCAGATCAATGTTCCTGTGTTTGGCACGAAGCTCACCCTGGGCCTCCTGGAGGCAAAGTTTAGGGAACACGTTTTTGGCGAAGAGATAAAAATGGTGGCGATCAACCCGCGGGAGACCGTGCACATCGGCTGTTTTTCTGCGGAGTTCATCCGGGTTTCGCACAGCGTGCCGGACGCAGTGGGCATCGCCCTGCACACGCCCGTCGGCATCGTGCTCCACACGGGCGATTTCAAAATCGACTACACCCCGGTGGACGGGGAAGTCATCGACCTGCGCCGGTTCGCGCGTCTGGGCGAACAAGGCGTCCTGGTCATGCTGTCGGACAGCACCAACGTCGAGCGTCCGGGCTACACCCTGTCGGAACGGGTGGTCGGGGCGACCTTCGACGAAGTTTTCGGGGTCTCCAAGGAGCGTATCATCGTCGCCACGTTCGCCTCCAATGTGCACCGGCTGCAACAGGCCGTCTACGCGGCGCACAGGCACCGGCGCAAGGTGGCCGTGGTCGGCAGAAGCATGGTGAACGTGGTCAGCATCGCCTGCGAGTTGGGCCACCTGGACATTCCCGCGGGGACGCTCGTCAACCTGGACGAGGCCAACCGCCTGCCCCGCGGCGAGGTGGTGCTCCTGACCACCGGCAGCCAGGGGGAGCCGATGTCGGCGCTGACCCGGATGGCGCTGGGCGACCACCGGCAGGTCGAGATCCTGCCCGGGGACACGATCATCATCTCGGCCACTCCGATCCCCGGGAACGAGAAACTGGTGTCCCGGATCATCAACCACCTGTACAAGCACGGGGCGACCGTGATTCACGAGCGCGTGTCGGGCACCCACGTTTCGGGGCACGCCAGCGCCGAGGAACTGAAGCTGATGCTGAAACTGGCGCAGCCCAAGTTCTTCGTGCCGGTGCACGGGGAGTACCGGATGCTGGTCAAGCATGCCGAACTGGCCCGGGAAATGGGCGTGCGGCCGGAGAACGTCTTCGTGGCGGAAAACGGCAACATCCTGGAGTTCACCCGCAAAAAAGGCCGGATCGCCGGGAAGGTGTCCTCGGGCCGGATACTGGTGGACGGCCTGGGCATCGGCGACGTGGGGAACATCGTGCTGCGCGACCGCAAGCAGCTCGGCCAGGACGGGATCCTGATCGTGGTGGTGACCATCGACGCGGAATCCAAACAGGTGGTCGCGGGGCCGGACATCGTGTCCCGCGGCTTCGTGTACGTGCGCGAGTCCGAGGAACTGATGGAGGACGCCCGGGAGCGGGTGCGCAGCACGCTTTACGGCTGCACGGGGCGCGGCGTCGGGGAGTGGTCGGCCATCAAGTCGGAAGTGCGCGACGCCCTGGGTAAGTTCCTGTACGAGCGGACCGGGCGGCGGCCCATGATCCTGCCGATCATAATGGAAACCTGAGGGGCGGGCCGGGACCCTCTGGCATAATGAACCCGCCGGCGTTATCCACAGCGGGTCTTAGAATTTCTTTGGCGGGAGTGCGTGGGAATCGAACCCACCCGGGATTTCTCACCCCGCGACTGGTTTTGAAGACCAGGAGGCCCACCAGGACCCATCCACTCCCGCGGTACGGTGCGGAGACCGTAAACATGCAACATTATAGCATGGGTGGGGACGGGCGGGCAATTGGAATTGGACAACCGTGCCGCAGGCAGCCCGGCCATAAGGCCAGCCTAAATTCACAAGGGGGATGGCGGTGCGCACATTCTGGATCGTGGCGGCGGTTGTGTTCGCGCTGGACCAGGGCGCCAAGGCGCTGGTGCAAAGGTCGATCGAGCCGGGAGGGGACGTGGAACTGATCGGCGCCTGGCTGCGGCTGACTCACGTCTACAACCCCGGGGGCGCCTTCGGGATCTTCGGCGGCCAACCGTTGTTGGTGCTCGCGGTCACCCTTTTGGTGGCGACGTCCGTCCTGGTTTTCCTGCCGTGGATCATCCGGGCCGGGTACGCTTTGCCGGCCGCCCTGCTGTTCGGCGGCGCCCTGGGCAACCTGGCCGACCGCCTGCGCTACGGCCGGGTGCTGGATTTCATCGACTTCGGCTTTTGGCCGGTGTTCAACCCGGCCGACATAGCGATCACGGCCGGGGCGGTGTTGCTGGGGGTGCAGGTGCTGCGGGGGGAAC
>DBEH01000015.1 GCA_002294005.1 Firmicutes bacterium UBA911
CCCGCAACTGTCGAACCCCGGCTTTAGACGCCCATACAAAAGCTCTGTCCGTACCGGGGAATTACGGCACCGGAGGTGTGCCGATTCGGGCAATCGGCCCGCTGGTCCTGAATTCGAAAATGACCGCGTTCCGGCGCCCGCTCGAGGCAAGCGACTACTACCGCGGCCTGGGGGTTAAACGCCGGCTTTGGCGATGTAGCGTTTCAGAAGATCCTTAAGCACCGCCTCGTCCAGCCGCCCCTGCAGGGTCGGCGTCTCCAGGCAGCGGCGCGGAAACCGCAGGGTGCCGAAGTCGAAACCCATCTCCCGCTTCACTTTGTTCTTCAGCCGGAAGATCCGGTCACCCAGGTCCGGCAGGAAGCCGCCCCCGGCCTCGATCCCCAGGCACTCCAAGGCCGCCCGCACCGTCTCCCGGTCCCACACCCCGCGTCCAAAAAGACAGAGGCAAAGGCTGTTCAAAACCTGGCGCCACTTCTCCTCGGCGATCAGCCGGTCCACCAGGACGTCGGGGTCGAAATCCGGACCGAGGTCCTGGTCCACCGCGTACCCGGCGTTGCACAGGTGCGAATGGCGGGCGCCCACGGCCTGCCCGAGCAGAAACCCATAACCGGTGTGGTAGCCGGCCATCTCGTGGCCGCCCAAGGTCAAGGCAAAATCGTGGCCGCCGTAAGTGCGCGCCGCGGCTTCCAGCCCGCGGGACAAGGTCCGGTACAGGTCGTTCGGCTGGCCGACCACCCGGTCCAGGGCGGCCAGGTAGCCGTCCGGCTCCCCGAAGGCGAGCCGGACCCCCAGTTCTTCCGTGCTGAGAATTCCTTTCTCCAGGGCCTCAGTCGCCCAGGCCAACAGCACCCCGCTGGTGATCACGTCCAGACCCAGGAGTTCAACCTTCTCGATGAGGGCATATACGCCGTCCGTCTCACCAATGCCCAGCAGCGACCCCAGGGCGTAGATCAATTCGTGGTCGTAGGCCAGCGCGGTGCTCTCGTATTCGTAACCGGCGCCGAACGGTCGCCGGTACAGCCCGATATGGATGCAGCCCACCGGGCAGCCGGGGCAGGCCAGCTTGCGGAGCAGCGTTTGCTCGGCGAACGCCTCGCCGCTGATCCGCGCCGCATGCTCGAACCGGTTCTGCCGCAGGTTCCTGGTGGGCAGGGCGCCCAGCCCGTCAAGCACCATGATGTTTCCCGCCGTGCCCAACCCGTGGTACTTCTCCAACAAGTCGGTCTCCACCGACCGCCGGAAGACCTCATCGTATACCGCCCGGTAGGCCTTGCGGTCCGGAATCGGAAAGCTCTTGTCCCCGTAAACCACCAGCGCCTTGAGGTTCTTGGCCCCGAACACGGCCCCCAGGCCCAGGCGCCCGAAATGGCGGAAGGTGTCCACGTTCACCCCGGCGAAGGCCACGCCCCGCTCCCCGGCCGGCCCGATCCGGATGATGCTGCGGTGCCCCCGCCCCGCTTCCCACTCCCGCAGAATGCGCCCGGTTTCCTCGGTGGAAAGGCCCCAGAGGCCCCGGGCGTCACGGAAGGACACCCGGTCCGGCGTGACGGACGCGTAGACCGGTTGGGCGGCCCGTCCGGTAATCACCAGGGCGTCAAAGCCCGCAAACCGGAGCGCCGGGGCCAGCCGCATCCCGGCGTAGCTCTCGCCCCACTCCCCGGTCAGGGGGGAGTGGAATACGGCCGCCGTCTTGGTGACCAGCGGAAACACGGTGGAAAGCGGCCCGATGGCCAGCACCACCGGTTGCTCCGGGTCCAACGGCCGCATCGTGAGCCGCCACCGTTCGGCGAAAAGCTTGCTCGCCAGGCCGACCCCTCCCAGGTAATCGCCCAGGTCGGTGCGGGTTTCTTTTTTCCAGCTCAGACGGTCCAGGTCAAGGTGCAGAATATTCAAGACGCGCTCTTCCGGCACCATCACGCACCCCCCTCGCGCACCGCAGCCATCTCCAGGACGTCGTGCGGGCAATATTTCGCGCAAGCCCCGCACTGCACGCAGACGATGGGCCGGTCGTCTTCGGGGTCCATCCGGATGACGCGCGCGATACAGGCCGCCACGCAGGCCCCGCAGCCGTCGCACCGCGCCCGGGTGAAGCGGACGCCGCCCCCGGGGCGCGGCCGCAGGGCCTCCGGCGGGCAGGCGGCGGCACAGGCCGGTTCGGCGCACCCCAGGCACACGTCGGCGGCCAGCTTGCTCTGCAGTCCGCCGCGCGTGCGGATCTGGATCGCGCTCGCGGCCAGGGAAAACCGCCCGGAAACGGTGCGCGTGCAGGCCAGCATGCACGAATAGCAGGCGATGCAGCGGTTCATGTGTTTTACGGTCAGTACCCGGGCCACAAAAACACGCCTCCCCTCGGGGCTGTACCGGTTACCATTTTGTCGCTTCTCCGGTGTAAGGCAAGGGAAGGCAAAAACATACCTGTCCCCTTTTTTAGAACATGCTCGCCGGGCCGTAGGGCCAGGTGCGCATCCCGCCCTCCACCGACTTGACCCGGTCAAAACCAGCGCCGCGGAGCAGACGGTAGGCCTCGTAGCTGCGCACACCGATATCGCAGATGGTGATGATTTCCTTGTCACGGGGGATTTCGGCCAACCGCCGGCGCAGTTCGCTCAGCGTAACCAGCACCCGGCGCGGATCGTCGATTTTGCGGTGTTTGGCCTCCTTCTCCACGCGCACGTCCAGAAGCACAAAGTCCTCGTCATCGTCCAGTTTAGCCTTCAGTTCATCGGCACTGATGGTCTCAACGATGCTGTCAAGCTTGTTGACCAGCGCATTCGCGGTATGCTGCAGAGGATCAACCGGAGTATTGAACGGCGGCGCGTAGCCCAGGTCCAGTTCGAGCAGATCGTTCACCGTACCGCCGAAGTGCAGCACGGCCGCGGCCACGTCAATCCGCTTCACCACCTCACCGGGGCCGATGCCCTGCACACCCAGCAGACGCCCGGACCGGCCGTCGGCCACCACTTTCAGGATGACCATGCCGCTGCCCGGATGGTAGTGGGTCCGGTCCCGCTGCGGGGCGATGCTGGTCACAACTTGATGTCCCAGTCTGCGGGCGTGTTCCTCGGTCAACCCGGTGCGCCCGGCGTTAAAGGTGCCCGCCTGCAAAACGGCGGTGCCCAGCACACCCCGGTAGACACTGGGGCGTCCGGCCAGATTGTCGGCCACCACGCGCCCCTGGCGGTTCGCTGCGGAGGCAAAGGGAGAATACACCTTTTCGCCCGTCAGCCGGTGGGTGGTTTCGACACAGTCACCGCAGGCGTAGATGTCGGGATCGCTGGTCCGGCAGTGCTCGTCGATGGCGACCGCACCGGTTTCGCCGAGGACCAAGCCGGCCTCCCTGGCCAGTTGGACGTTGGGACGCACCCCCACGGCCACGATGACCACTTCGGCGTCGCATGCTCCCCGGTCGGTATGCACCCGGCGAACCCGGCCCTGTTCATCGCCTTCCAGACGGACGACCCGCTCCCCGGTCCGGAACTCGATACCGTGGGCCGCGGCCAGCCTTTCTTCAAGCAAACGTGCCATATCGGCATCGAGGGTCAGGGGCAGGATCCTTTCCTGAAATTCAATCACGGTGGTCAACAGCTTCAGGTTGGCCAAGGCCCCGGCCAGTTCGATGCCGATGAAGCCGGCGCCCACCACCACGGCTTCCTGAACGTTCCTTCTTTCCAGGTACTCCTTGACGGCCTGGGCGTCCCCCGGGTCCCGGAACTTGAATACGCCCGCGAGTTCTCTCCCTTCGAGCGGAGGCATAACCGATTCCGCCCCGGTGGCCAAGACCAGCCGGTCGTACCCCAGCGTCTTTTCCCGGCTGGTCTCCAGGTCCCTGATCAGCACCTGCTTGCCAGCCCGATCGACGGCCACGGCTTCGGTGCGCGTCAGGAAGTTCAGGCCCCGTTCGCTGCGAAAGTATTCGGCATCCCGCGGCAGCCCGTAGCCGGTGTTGAACAGTTCCCGGAAGTGGCCGACTTGGTCGTCCACGTAAAAGGGCATGCCGCAACCCGCGTAGGAAATGTACCGCCCCTTGTCCACCACCGTGATTTCAGCATCGGGCATAAGGCGCCGGGCCCGGGCGGCCACCTTGGGTCCGGCGGCTACGCCGCCGACGATCAAGATTCGCTCCTTGGCCATTTCTTTCCCCACTTTCATCCGTAAGTAATCACAATCAATAATCGGGAAACAGGGAAACAAGACTATCTGGGGCGAAAACGCTCGTCCCGGTTTTCACTAATTATTGATTATACGGCTAGCCCCGGCCCCTGGTCAAACCGGAAAAACTGCCGGCGGCGACGGGTCGGCGGTCTGAAGGTGAAGGTGATGCAGTGATAAAATGGCGGCCGGGCTTCGCTCTGGAGTTGACGATTACCCGCAGTCTTGGTATTTATGCAAGTCTTCCGTTGTTCCAGGGCAAGCTAGACCCGAGGTGGACTAGGAATGTCCTCGATCGTGGTAATCGGCGGCGGAACTGCCGGCGCGGCCGCCGCCCGAGCCTTGCGGGGCCGCCTTCCCTGCGGCCACCGGGTGATCCTAGTGGAACAAAGCCCCGCGCTTTTCCACCAACCCTCGCTGCTCTGGCTGATGGTCGGCCGGCGGCGGCTGAAGGACATCACCCGGCGGACCGGCCGCATGCGGGCCGCGGGCGCCGAAGTGCTGTGCGGCACGGCTCACGCCGTGGACACCGCCGGTAAGACCGTCTTGTTGGAGGACGGGCGGACTCTTTGCTACGGCCAGTTGATCCTCGCCCCGGGCTCGGACGCGACCCGTGCCGACACCGAAGAGTTGGCCGCGGCGGGCTACAACCTCTACACTCCGCAGGGAGCGCTCGGCATTTACGAGGCCATCCAGGGATTCCGCGGCGGCCGGGTGGTGATCGTGGTCACCTCCCGGCCCATCAAGTGCCCGCCCGCCGTTTTCGAGGCCGCCTCCCTCTTGCGGGAGTGGTTCGCCAAGAAAGGGCTGGCGGAAAAGGTGGGCATCTCCCTTCACGTCCCGGAGACAAACCTGCTTCCGGAGGCCGGACCGCGCGTTGGCCAGGCCTTTCGTAACCGGCTGAAGAAACACGGCGTCACCCTGCATGTCGGCCGTTATGGGCAACCCCGGCGCGTCGCTGTCTGGGGCTGCGGAATAACGAGGCTTGCGTCTTCACGTAAAAATGTGCTACACTTAGTTGCGTGGGGGGTGAAGGGAATGGAAAAACAGAATGTTACCATATCAGTGCCCAAGGACGTTTTAAAAAAAGCAAAGCATATTGCTGTAAACCGGCAAACATCCCTTTCCCGCCTTCTGGCAGAAACGCTGGAAGACATTGTTGAAAAAGATGACGCCTATAGTAAAGCAAAGGCCAAACAGCTTGCGGCCATGAAAAAAGGGCTCGACCTGGGGGTAAAGGGGAAAATAACCTGGAAAAGAAACGATTTACATGCCAGGTGATGCTGAACTCCAGTTCGTGGACACTAGCATTCTAATTTATGCATACGATGTAAGCAGTACCGAAAAATACCGGCGTGCCTCGGCGTTGGTTTCAGAACTTTGGGATTCGAGCAGGGGATGCTTGAGTATTCAGGTACTGCAGGAGTTTTATGTTAATCTAACGCAAAAAATTCCCCACCCCTTAACGCCGCTGGAAACAGTTCGTATTATTGACGACCTTGGTCGGTGGCGCCTTCATGAACCAGGGCTTAATAGTGTAATCGAAGCTATTTACATTCAAGAGCGTACTAGAATGTCTTTTTGGGACGCCATGATTATTTGCAGTGCCAAGGAAATGGGCTGCAAAACCATCTGGACGGAAGATCTCGATGCAAACCAATTATATGACGGCATTGAAGCTCGTAATCCGTTCATGCCCGGTTGACCCGACAGACCGCTTTTTAAGATAACGAAGACGTGCGGCAGGAAAGGAGCATTGGAACCATGGCCAACAGAGCGATGGATTGGCTGTCCCAAGGGGGGTACGACCTGCAGCATGCGCGCAATTCCCTTCCGATGGGTGATTACGAGTGGGCCTGTTTCGCCGCCCACCAGGCGGCCGAAAAAGCGGTGAAGGCACTGGTGCAGCATCGCGGCGGCGAAGGCTGGGGCCATTCGGTCACCCGGCTGCTTATTGATCTCGCCACCTTGCTCCGCATACCCGGCGCCGTCCTGCTGGCCGCCAAGCGCTTGGATAAACACTATATTCCGGCACGCTACCCCAACGGGTTTGACCACGGTACCCCACGAGACTATTACACCGAGGAAGAGGCAAGGCAGGCGATCAACGATGCCGAAACCGTTTACCAATTTTGCCGTGACACGATTCGTTAACCGGGAAGCGGTACTGAAAACGCTCAAAGAATGCGCCCGGCGGCTCACAGAAGAGATTCCGGGCGTGGAGGTGCGGCTCTTCGGCTCCTACGCCGGGGGTACGCCGACCCCTCGCAGCGATGCCGATATTGCCGTGGTGATTCCTGACGGCTTTCCGCTGCCGTTCACACGCGTGAGAGACCTGGCCGAAACCATATTTCTCCAGGCACCGGTACCGGTGGAGGTATTTGTCGTCACCAGCGCCGCCCTGGCCGAGGGCCGGGAAACCGGCAAATCCCTGGCAAAAACCATAGCCCGCACCAGTATGCCACTGGTTTGACCGGAAAACAAGTGCTCGGACAGGGTGGTTTTCCCCGCAACGTTTCTCATCGATCACCATCACCGTTTCAAAGCGCCTCTTCCACGATGCGGTGACCGCCAAGACCGCAGTGAGCGCGACCTCTAACCTGGTATTCCCGAACCTAAAAGACTTCAACAATTTGTTGGCAGGAAACGCCCGTATCTTTGTCGAAATACCGACCCATTTTCACGGAGTCGGCCGGGGATTGTCGAAGCGGCCCTTTTGGGCCTTACTGGGTCTGCAATAATAATGGGAGGTACGGCTTGTGAGCGCAAACGGTCCGGACAACCCGCCGACTCCCGATGAGGTCCACCGCACCATCTTCGAAAACACCGGTACCGCAATGTGCCTCATCGACGAGGACACCACAATCGCCCTCTGCAACAGGCAGTTCGCGGCCCTGGCCGGCCTCCCGCGGGAGGACATCGAGGGCAAAAAAAGTTGGGCCGAGTTTGTAGCGCCCAGCGACCTGCCACGCATGCGCGAATATCACCACCGCCGGCGCCGGGAATCCGGCGCGGCGCCCCGCAACTACGCGTTCACTTTTGTAGACCGCCACGGCGAACGCAAGAACATCTGGCTCACCGTGGCCGTAATTCCGGGAACGAAGCAGAGCGTGACCTCCCTCATCGACATCACCGAACTCAAACGGAAAGATCAAGCGCTGCGCCTGGCCGAGGAAAACTACCGCGCCATCTTCAAGGCGGCCAACGACGCTGTCTTCGTGCACCAGCCGGAAACCGGAGAGATCCTGGACGTAAATCCCAAGATGACCGAAATGTTCGAGTGTACCGCCGAAGAGGCACGCCGCCTCACGGTGGGAGACTTAAGCGCAGGCACGCCGCCGTATACCCAGCAGGAGGCCCTGACGCTGATCCGAAAGGCGAGGGCCGGCCAAGCGCAGCTGTTCGAGTGGTTGAGCCGCACCCGCCAAGGACGCCTCTTCTGGACCGAGGTCAATCTGAAGTGCGCCCACATCGGTGGGGAAGAGCGCCTCCTGGCCATCGTGCGCGACGTCACCGCCCGCAAGGAGGCCGAGGCCCGGATTGCCGAGGAGCGGGAACGCTTTCGCGTCACCCTGACCAGCATCGGCGATGCGGTGATCTGTACCGACCGGGCCGGACAGGTCACCTTTATCAACCCGATGGCCGAAGAACTTACCGGTTGGCCGGCCGGCGCAGCACACGGCCGTCCCCTGCCGGCCATTTTCCGTATCGAGAGTGAGCTTACCGGCCGCGCTGCGGCCAGCCCCGTGGAAAGGGTGCTGCGCGAGGGGGTGGTGATCGGGCTCGGCAACCACACCATCCTCCTGGCGCGTGACGGCCGGCGCATTCCCATCGCCGACAGCGGCGCGCCGATCCGCGACCGGGAAGGGAACATCCTCGGCGTGGTGCTGGTCTTCCGGGACGAAACCGAGGACCGGCGCACAAAACGGGAAATCGCCGAAACAAAGCAAAGGCTGGAAGCAATGCTGGAGAGCAGCATCCGGGCCATCGCGCGGCTCGTGGAGCAGCGTGACCCGTACACGGCGGGGCACCAACAGCGGGTGGCGGATACGGCTTGCGCCGTAGCGCGGCGGATGGGCCTCCCCGCCCCTGCGATCAACGCGCTCCGCTTCGCCGGCTACCTGCACGACATCGGCAAGGCGACCATCCCGGCGGCCATTCTGAACAGGCCCGGGCGCCTGAATCCGGTGGAAATGGAGCTGGTCAGACTGCACCCGGTAACGGCCTACGAGATAGTCCGGGATATCGACTTCGGCGGAGAAGTGGCCACAATCATCCGCCAACACCACGAGCGACTGGACGGCTCCGGCTACCCGGACGGGCTGAGTGGCGACCGGATCCTGCCGGAGGCCCGCATCCTGGCGGTGGCTGACGTGGTGGACGCCATTACTTCTCACCGGCCCTACCGTCCGGCCTTGACCCTGGAGACCGCATTGGAGGAAATCAAACGCGGCCGCGGCACGCTCTATGATCCGGACGTGGTGGACGCCTGTGTCACCGTGTTGGGCGCTTAGCAGCCCCGTTCTCCAGGCCCGCGGATTCCGGTTGAGATCGACCAGTGGTTTTGTCGCTGGTTATCGAGCGGGTACACGCAAAACCCGTTGCCACTGTTCACTTGGCACGTTATAATAAAACCAAGCAAAGTAAATAATTGCTACAGGACAGTGTTCCGCCAGCCAGGTATCGCCCGGTTATTTACCAGGTTCGCTCCTAATTAACGGTGATGAGGCGGAACGTGAAAGACTTTCCGGACGTGGCAACGGAGGATCGATCAGGAATGTAGCCTTTTTGGTGATGAAATTTATTAGGTGCCACCAGTGGAGTGAAGAAGCCATAACGAAAACCCCCTGAAAGTTCAGGGGGTTTTCACATTTAGCTCCGGCGGCGTCCTACTCTCCCGGGGGCAGGCCCCAGTACCATCGGCGCTGGAGGGCTTAACTTCCGTGTTCGGGATGGGAACGGGTGTGGCCCCTCCGCCATTGCCACCGGAAACCTAATATTCCCTCAAAACTGCACAGCGTAGATTTTAAGATCAAGCCCTCGACCGATTAGTACCGGTCCGCTGAACTGGTTGCCCAGCTTACACGCCCGGCCTATCTACCTGGTATTCTACCAGGGGTCTTACCCGGTTAACCCGGTGGGAAACCTCATCTGGAGGGGGGCTTCGCGCTTAGATGCTTTCAGCGCTTATCCCGTCCGCACATGGCTACCCAGCGGTGCCTCTGGCGAGACAACTGGTACACCAGCGGTGCGTCCATCCCGGTCCTCTCGTACTAGGGACAGCTCCTCTCAAGTTTCCTGCGCCCACAGCGGATAGGGACCGAACTGTCTCACGACGTTCTGAACCCAGCTCACGTACCGCTTTAATGGGCGAACAGCCCAACCCATCGGACCTACTTCAGGCTCAGGATGCGATGAGCCGACATCGAGGAGACAAAC
>DBEH01000017.1 GCA_002294005.1 Firmicutes bacterium UBA911
GCCCCTTTTTTTCTTTCCCCCGGTCCTAAAAAGGGGGTCAGGCCCCTCTTTAGGACGCGGACTCCGACGCCCTGCCCGGAAGGCGGCGAGACCCAAAAAGGGGCCCCTGGCCCCTAACAAAGCGGCTTCCCCACGAGGGGAGCCCTCCCGGGAACGGCGGCGGCGTTGACCTGGAGCGCTCAAATGAGGATAATAAGAGCAAGAACATTTTGTCCGGGGGGTTAAGCACGTGAGTTGGGGAAGGAAGCTGGCGTTCACGGCCCTTGTGGCTCTGGTAGCCGGGATAATGTTCGCCGCCGGCAATATGGCGGTCAGGGATTTCCGGCCTCAGGAACCGCTTACCAATACTAACAACCGGACGGCGGTGGCCGCTCCCGAGTTGCCCGGTGTAGATTCCGGCACGATAATCGACATCGTGGACCGGGCCGGGCCGGCGGTAGCCAAGATCGACACGGTGGTGCCGACGTCCGGGAGGGAATGGAGCCCGTTTTTTGACGACCCGTTTTTCCGCGAGTTCTTCGGTGGTCCGCACATCACGCCGCCGCAGTCGAGCCCCAGCCGCCGGGGCATGGGGTCCGGTTTTCTGTTTTCTGAGGACGGCTACATCCTGACTAATGAACATGTGATCCGCGGTGCCGAGGAAATCTGGGTGACCCTGACCGGATTTGAAACACCGCTCGCCGCGAAGGTGGTGGGCTCGGATTACGACCTCGACCTGGCGGTCATCAAGGTGGAAGCCCCGCGCAAGCTGCCCCGCCTGAAACTGGGTGATTCGGACAACGTACGGGTCGGTGAGTGGGTGATCGCCATCGGCAACCCCTACGGTCTGGACCATACGGTCACCGTCGGGGTGATCAGCGCCAAGGGTCGGCCGGTGACCATCGAGGACCGGTATTACGACAATCTTCTGCAGACCGACGCCTCCATCAATCCCGGGAACAGCGGCGGCCCGCTGTTGAACCTCCGGGGCGAGGTGGTGGCGATCAACACGGCCGTCAACGCCCAGGCCCAGGGGATCGGCTTCGCCATCCCGACCAGCACCATCCGCCCCGTACTCGACGAATTGATCGAAACCGGCGGTATCAGCCACGCCTGGCTGGGGGTGCAGTTGGACACCGTTTCCCCGGAACTGGCTCGCTACCTGGAGCTGCGAGCGACCGCCGGGGCGCTGGTGATCGGAATTGTGGTCGACAGCCCGGCGGCCAGAGCCGGCTTCCGGCCGGGTGACGTGATTCTGGAGTTGAACGGGGCTGAAGTGAGTAACCCGGAAAAAGTGATCCGGGCGATCCGGACCCATAGGGCGGGCGAAACCCTGAAGGTGAAGGTGTTCCGGGACGGCGGCGCACGCGAGCTGGAAGTGAAACTGGGCGAGAAACCGGCCCGCCGCTGACCCCTTTTTTTAGAGGGGGGCGGGCTTGAACCGGCGCAGGCGCAGGGAGTTCAACACAACGGAGAGCGAACTGAAGGCCATCGCCGCGGCCGCGAGCATGGGGTTTAAGAGGATGCCGTAAAAAGGATACAGCACCCCCGCCGCCACGGGGATGAGCACGATGTTGTAGGCGAAGGCCCAGAAGAGGTTTTGCTTGATCATCCCGATGGTGGCCTTCGATAGCCCAATGGCCTTGACCACGCCGCGCAAATCCCCGGTGATCAACGTCACGTCGGATGCTTCCATGGCCACGTCGGTGCCGGTTCCGATGGCGATGCCCACGTTGGCCTGGGCCAGGGCCGGCGCATCGTTTAAGCCGTCGCCGACCATAGCCACGACCCTGCCTTCTTCCTGAAGCCGATTGACCTCCCGTGCCTTGTGTTCCGGCAGCACCTCCGCCAGCACCCGCTGGATGCCCGCCTTCCCAGCGATGGCCTCCGCCGTCCGACGGTTGTCCCCCGTCATCATGATCACTTCGAGGCCGAGCCTTCTCAACTCCCGGACCGCTCCGGCCGAGTGCTCCTTCAAAGTGTCGGCCACCGCCAGGACCCCGGCCGCCCGGCCGTCCACGGCCACGAACACGGGGGTCTTCCCCTCGTCTGACAGGCGCCGGGCGTCTTCTTCCAGGTCCCCGACGGAGACCCCCCGCTCGTTCATAAGAAGCCGGTTTCCGACCAGCAGCGCACGGCCGTCCACCCGGGCCTGCACGCCATGGCCCGGCACGGCCTCGAACGCCTCCGGTTCGGCCAAAGCCAGCCCCCTTTCCTTCGCGCCTGCCACGACCGCCTCTCCCAGCGGGTGCTCCGATCGTGACTCGACCGAGGCTACCCACCGCAAGAGTTCCGCTTCCCCGAAGCCCTTCCCCAGAATTACGTCGGTCAGCGCAGGTTTGCCCTCGGTCAGGGTGCCCGTCTTGTCAAACACCACCGCCTGCACGCGGTGGGCGGTCTCCAGGCTTTCGGTGCCCTTGAACAAAATCCCGTTTTCCGCGCCCACCCCGGTGCCGACCTGGATGGCGGTCGGAGTGGCCAGACCCAGGGCGCAGGGGCAGGCGATGATCAACACGGCGATGGAGGTGGTCAGCGCGAAAATGAAGGCCGGCGGGGGGCCGAACAGATACCAGAGCGCGAAACTAAAAACGGCCGTTCCCACCACCGCCGGGACGAAATAGGCGGCGACCACGTCTACCAGGCGCTGGATGGGCGCTTTCGACCCCTGGGCTTCCTCCACCAGCCGGATGATTTGGGCCAACACCGTGTCGCGGCCCACCCGGATCGCTTCAAAAGTGAAGGAGCCGGTCTTGTTGATGGTCACCCCGACCACCTTGTCTCCAGCGCCCTTTTCAACGGGAAGGCTTTCCCCGGTCAGCATCGATTCGTCCAGGGCGGACCGCCCGGACACCACCACGCCGTCCACCGGCACCCGCTCACCGGGGCGCACCAAGATCAGGTCGCCCACCTCCACCTCGGCGATGGCGATGTCCACTTCCCGCCCGTCCGGCCGGATCACCCGGGCCGTCTTGGCTTGCAGGCCCATCAGGTTCCGGATCGCCTCCGAGGCTTTGCCCCGGGCCCGCGCCTCCAGCAGGCGGCCGAGCACGATCAGGGTGGTGATCACGGCGGCGACGTCGTAGTACAACTGGTACGGAAAGCCCAGCCCGGTCAGGAAGTCCGGGAAAAGGGTCATCGCCGCGCTGTACGTCCAGGCCGTGGTCGTGCCCAGGGCCACCAGCACGTTCATGTCCGCCGCGCCGCGGCGCAGCGCCGCGTAGGCGCCCGCGTAGAAGCGCCGGCCGGAACCGAACTGCACGGGTGCCGTCAGGAGGAGCAGCACCAGCGGCGCGGTGAGGAAGTGCGGCGCAAACCCCGCCCAGGGAGGGTACATGTGCGGCAGGCTGCCCAACAACACTACGGTGGTGAAAAACGCTCCCACGGCGAAGTCCCAAGTCAGCCGGCGCATGTGCCGTTCCCGGGCGGCATGCTCCCGGTCCTCGCCGGCCTGCGCCTCGAGGGCCTCCACCTGGTAGCCGGCGTCGCGAACGGCCTGCTCCAGCGCGCGCACTGAGACGACCCCCGGGTCGTAGTCCACCGTCGCTCTCTCTGCGGCCAGGTTGACGGCGGCGTGGCGCACGCCGCCGGTGCGGGCCAGCGCCTCCTCCAGCCGCCGGACGCACGAGGCGCAAGTCAAGCCCCGGACGGGCAGGGTCACCCGCGCGCTTCCGACGGGTGCGGCCTGGTATCCGGCGGCGGACAGGGCCGCCAACAGCTCGGGGACCTTGACCCGGCCGGGCTCGTAGGTGACAGCCGCCTTCCCCGTGGCGAGGTTGACGGTGGCCTCCAGGACTCCCGGGACTCCGGCCAGCGCCTGTTCCACCCGCCTCACGCAAGCGGCGCAGGAGATACCTTCCACCCGGAGATCGAGCCTGCGGGTGGGGGGCGCGCCATTCCCCCGCCCTCCAGGCCTGGCAAAGCGGCGTGGTTTCTCGTTCAACCCTTGCACCTCCTGTCCGGATTGTACTCTAATCCTTCAAGTTTCGCCTGATCCGGATAAATTCCTCGTTTGACGGTTCCCCCCGCTCCAGTTTCTTCGCGGCCGCCTCCAAAAGGCCACCTTTGTTTTCCGTGGCCGGGCCGCGCCCCGTGCGCGACCTCAAGACCCAGACGTAGAACGCTCCACCCGCCACGATCAAAATCAGGAGCGCGTCCATCAGGAAACCGAAAGGGCGAAAAGAGCCCCGGAGCACCGTGACCAGCACCAACCCCACTAGAACCGCCAGACTCAGCCAGCCGGCATACCGGATCGGCATCGGCAGACACCCCTTTGATGAAACTATTATAGAAACAAAAAACCAGAACCGATAACTACGCCCCAAAGCCTTGGTGGTATCCGGTTCACTTCCAAAACCTGTTGTTCAGCGCTTGGAACTCATATTACCCGCTGGTTCTTGGTAGGTTCCAATAACCCGGACGGTCCGCGGGATTTGCCCTTATCCTTTCCCCGGCCGGCGGTGCACACTCACCGCGGACGACTTCTTGCCTGTTCACAAGGCGGAACAACTCCGCTATAATAAAAAAAACGAACTGCCTGGGAGAAGAATGAGCAGCAAGTTCTTTCGTCTCTTATTCTTAATTTCACTGTTTTTCCTGCTGCCGGCCGGCGGCGCGCAGGCCGGGGAACCCCAAATCGTGGGCGAAGCGGCGGTGCTGATGGACCTGGACACCGGCCGTTTCCTGTATGAAAAGAACGCGGACCGGGCGATGTTCCCGGCGAGCACCACTAAAATTCTGACCGCCCTCGTCGCGGTGCAAAACGGTCGTGACCGGCTGGACGAGCGGGTCGTGATGAGCGAAGGCGCGATCTCCGCCGGCGGTTCGGCGATTTGGCCCACCCCGGATGAGGAGTTCAGCCTGTGGGAGTTGCTCTGGTCCGTCATTCTGGTCTCGGCTAACGACGCGGCCACGGCGGTGGCCGAACACGTGCACGGGTCGGTCGAGGAGTTCGCAGCGGCGATGAATGCCCAAGCCTGGCGGTTGGGGGCGCACAACAGCCATTTTGTGAATCCGCACGGTCTGCACGACGAGCGGCAATACACGACCGCCCGGGACCTGGCCCTGATCGCCCGGGCCGCTCTCGCCCAACCCTTGATCCGGGAGATGGCCGCCACAAAGACGTACCAGCTCACCCGGGCCGACCCGGACGCCTTGAGCTTTTTGGTGAACCACAACAAGCTCCTTTGGCGTTACGAAGGGGCGATCGGGCTCAAAACCGGGTACACCGTCCCGTCCGGCCAGTGTCTGGTTTCGGCCGCCGAGCGCAATGGGCGGACAGTGCTCGCCGTGGTGCTGAAAAGCGAAGGCACCAACATTTGGACCGATTCGGCCGCCCTTTTGGACTATGGGCATAACCGCTTCCGCTCACTGGTTCCCGTGCGTGAGGGGGACGAAATCTGCTCGGTGCCGGTGGTGTTTGGGAGCGGCAAGGCTGTCCTGCGTGCCGGTTCCGGCGTGACCCACGTGGTGCCGGTGGACGATCCCGCACCGGTGCGGTGGCAACTCCGCCTGGAACGGGAGTTGATTGCGCCGCTTGGCGCCGGCGAACGGGTGGGCACCCTGGTCGTGCACTGCGGGGATGAAGAAATCGGACAGGTGCCGGTTCTGGTCGCGCCGCCGTCCCCCGCCTGCCGAGTACGACCTGGTGGTACCGAGCGGGGCTGGTGCTCGGAGGGCTCTTTTTGCTGATTTTGGGCCTGCGGTTCAGTATCCGGCGCAGCCGCGCCCGCCTCTACCGCCGCCGCCGCCGCCGCCGCTGGTAAAGCCGCCTTAAACCCTATGAGCCGGCCCGGTCAAACTTGCCGGCTGCACCGGATGTGCAGGAGAAGAGTCTTCAAGGGGGATGATGAGCCGTGTCGGAGGAGTTGTTGCGGTTTATCCGCAACTATAGTCACGATTTTCAAAACCACCTGCAGGTTATTTCCGCGCTGGCGCAACTGAATAGAACCGAGCGCATCCGGGAATACATCGGACAGGTATCGGACCAGCTCCGGGAAATCACCAAAATCGCGGTTATTCACCCCCCGGAACTGGCGACCGCCCTGCTGGCCTTCCAGCAACAGGTGACCAGGTACGGGGTTCCCGTGTTGGTTGAAGTTCAGGCCGCAGCGCCCGCACAATGGCCGCTCCCGGCTGCTCAAGCGCAGGGGAGGGAAGAGCAGGTTGAAGTTCAGGCCGCAGCATCCGCACAATGGCCGGCGGCGCCCGGAGCAGAGGTGCTCTTGCGGCAGGCTTTCAGGGAACTCGGGGCTTTGATGGGTTTCCTGGAAGGTTTTGCCGCACCGGTGGCACTGACCCTGTCAAAACCGGCGGACAGCTTTGACGGTCTTGTCTGCGAGGTCGACCTGCCCCCAACCGGAAACATATCCACCGCGGAACTGAAAGAAAACCTGGCACCGACCAACGGATTACTTGCGCCGCTGGGAGCGCAGGCCGGCGTCATCGAGACCCCGGCCGGCCCCCGGATCAGGATCCAGTTCCCCCGGCGGGAGGTTTGAAGCCGGTTGTTCAAAGACTACGCCAAAATAAACGTTAGGGCCGGGGACGGCGGCAACGGCTGTGTCGCCTTCCGGCGTGAAAAGTACGTCCCCTACGGCGGCCCTTCGGGAGGAGACGGCGGCCGGGGCGGGCACATCACCCTGCGGGCCGACGGCGGCCTGCGCACGCTGGTCGATTTCCGGTACCGCACCCACTACAAGGCCGGCCGGGGAGTCCACGGTCAGGGTAAGAATATGCACGGCCGCAAGGGGGATGACCTGGTCTTGCGGGTGCCGGTGGGCACGGAAGTCCGTCGGGCCGGGGACAGAACCCTGCTGGCCGACCTTAGGGCCGACGGGCAGGAGTACCGGGTGGTGCGCGGCGGCCGGGGCGGCCGGGGCAACGCCCGCTTTGCCACCGCCAACCGCAAGGCGCCGAGTTTTGCCGAGAAGGGCGAGCCCGGCGAGGAGTTCTGGCTGGAACTGGAACTGAAACTCCTGGCTGACGTCGGGCTGGTCGGATTTCCGAACGCCGGCAAGTCGACCCTTATCTCCAAGGTGTCCGCGGCGCGTCCCAAGATTGCGGACTACCCTTTCACCACCCTCGAACCTCACCTGGGCGTGGTGCGCGTGGGCGAGGGCGCCCACTTTGTGCTGGCCGACATCCCCGGGCTGATTGAGGGCGCCCACCAGGGTGCCGGGCTGGGTCACCGGTTTTTGCGGCACGTGGAACGCACCCGGGTCCTGATCCACGTGGTCGACGTTTCCGGCCGCGAGGGACGGGACCCGGTGGCCGACTTTGAGACCATCAACCGGGAACTGGCCGCCTACGATCCCCGCCTGGCCGCCCGTCCCCAACTGGTGGCGGCCAACAAAATCGACCTGCCGGAGGCGCGTGAGAACGTCCGGCGCCTGGTGGAAGCCGCCGGCGGGCGGTACGAGGTGTTCGAGATCTCGGCGCTCACCGGTGAGGGCTTAGACCGGCTGGTCTACCGGGCATACCGCCTGCTGGGCACCATCCCGGTGGAGACGGCGCCCGCCTTCGTCGTGCCGGAAGAGCGGGAGGCGGACGGGAGTCTCTTTCTGGTAGTCAGGGACGGGGACACCTACGTGGTGGAAGGGGAAGGGATCGAGCGCCGGGTGGCGATGGCCGACCTGGACAACCCCGAGGCCGTACATCACCTCCAGCAACTGCTCGTCCGGATCGGAGTGGAGGACGCCCTCCGGGCGGAAGGAATCAGAACGGGCGACAATGTTCGCATCGGCCGGTTCGAATTCGAGTATGGCGAGAACCCTACCGGTTGAAGTCGGAATATGTTATTTTAGAATATAGAATCCAGAATCTAGAATTCAGAATTCAGAATTTCGGGGACGAATTTCGGGGACGCAATACTAAATTTCACCCCCTTTAATTCGGGGGACACAATACTAAATTCCAGAACGGAATTCCGGGGACTCCGGAATCTGCAAAAGAGAAGTGAGCGTGCGCGTGGAGAGGGCGGAATTCAAAGAATTCAAGCGGCTGGTGGTCAAGGTCGGCACCAGTTCGCTGACGCATGAGACCGGCAAGTTGAACCTCGCCGCCATTGAGCTGCTGGTGCGGCAACTGGCCGACCTGCACAACCAGGGCCGGGAAGTGATCCTGGTCACCTCGGGTGCCATCGGGGCCGGGGCCGGCAAACTCGGGCTCCGGCGGGGACCCCGTACCATTCCCGAAAAACAGGCTTGCGCCGCAGTGGGACAGGGAGTATTGCTGCACATGTACGAGAAGTTCCTGGCCGAGTACGGCATCACCGCCGGCCAAGTTCTGCTCACCAGGGAGGACTTTTCGATCCGGCGGCGCTTCTTAAACGCCCGGAACACCCTCGTCAGCCTGCTGCAATTCGGGGTGGTGCCGATCATCAATGAAAACGACACGGTGGCCGTGGACGAAATCAAACTTGGCGACAACGACCACCTGGCCGCCCTGGTGGCCGGGCTCATGGATGCCGACCTCTTGCTGCTGCTCACCGACACCGACGGCCTGTACACCAGCGATCCCCGCAACGACCCGGAAGCCCGCCTGATTCACCGGGTGGACGAGGTCACCCCGGACATCGAGAAGCTGGCGGGAACCGCCGGCAGCCGGCACGGCACCGGCGGGATGATCACCAAGCTGCAGGCGGCCCGGATCGCCACCCACTCGGGAGTGGTCACGGCCATCGCCCGGTGTTCGATGGAGAACGTGATTCGCCGCGTCCTGGAAGGGGATGAAATCGGCACCGTTTTCCAGGCGGTACCGCGCCGCATGGAGATGCGCAAACAGTGGATCGCGTATGGCGCTTCGGTGGCCGGGAAGATCACGGTGGACGCCGGCGCGGCGCAGGCCCTGCGTGAAAAGGGCAAAAGTCTCTTGCCTTCAGGGGTGGTGGCGGTGGAAGGCCGGTTTGGAATGGGCCAGATGGTCAGCATTGTCGATCCGGCCGGGACGGAGATCGCCCGGGGCTTGGCCAACTACTCGGCCGCGGAGATCGAGCGCATCAAGGGCTGCAAGACCACCGCCGTGCCCGAGATTCTCGGCTACCGGCACTTTGACGAGGTTGTGCACCGGAACAACATGGTGATTGAGCTTTAGGAGGCTCGGCCCGGCCTTGTCAATCAACGCGGGCGGCCCTGATGGATGGGATTTTGGACGGAGGTGTAAGGCTATTGGATAAACTGTGGGCGCCGTGGCGGAGCCGGTACGTGACCGGGGCGGCGAAAGACGCGGACCCGGAATGCATCTTCTGCGAGAAACTGCATGACGATCCGGAGCGGGACGCTTCGAACTACCTTCTCACCCGGACCGGGAACTGCTTTGTCATTCTTAATCTTTTCCCCTACAACAACGGCCATTTGCTCGTCGCTCCGAAGCGGCACGCGGGGGACATCGAGGAACTGGCCGCCCAGGAGATGCTGGAACTGTTCGAAGTGACGCGGTGGATGGTGGAGATCTTGCGCCGGGCCTTCCAGCCGGACGGGTTCAACATCGGGATTAACGTGGGCCGCGTGGCCGGCGCTGGCATCCCGGGACACTTCCATATACATATTGTGCCGCGGTGGAACGGGGATACGAATTTTATGCCGGTGCTCGGGGACGTCAAGGTGATCTCCGAGGCGCTCGACGACTCCTACCGGAAACTGCGCGCCGCCCTGGAGGAAACAGAAGCGGAGAGGGACCAATAAGCGAGGTTGATCGGTTGCGGGGTGCGCTGAGGCAGATCCGCGACAGGGCCCTAGAGGTGCTATAATAACCTCGGACGCCCCAATTATCGAAAACGCTTGCATTTTCCGGGATTAACCATTATAATTGTCTCAACCCAATCCGGTTCGAGGTATTGATTATGAAATTGGGAGTAATGGGCGGGACCTTCGATCCCGTTCATTACGGGCATCTGGTGGTGGCCGAGGGTGTCCGTTACGAATACCGGTTGGACAAAGTGATCTTTGTTCCTGCCGGGCGGCCCCCGCATAAAAGGGACCGCCCGATCTCCGGTTCCGAACACCGCCTGGCTGTTATGGCCCTGGCCATTGCTTCAAACCCCTTTTTCGAAGTATCGGATCTGGAAATAAAGCGGCCGGGTCTTTCGTATACGTACGACACGATCCGGGAATTGCAGGACGTGTACCACCCGGACGCCGTCTACTTTATCACCGGAGCCGACGCGGTACTGGAACTTCTGTCCTGGCGCCGTTTTCCGGAATTGCTGGCGAGATGCCGTTTCATCGCCGCCACGCGGCCGGGGTACAACCTGGAAAACCTGACCGTGAGACTCAGCCTGCTGCCCGCCGCCTTGGTGGAGCGGATTGTGGCGTTTGAGGTGCCGGCCCTGGCGATTTCGTCTTCCGACATCCGGCGCCGGGTGAGCGAGGGGAGACCGATCAAGTACCTGCTGCCGGAAAGCGTCGAAGAGTACGTTTTGAGCAGCGGCCTTTATCGATAAGGATTGCATCAGGAGACATCCTTTTGCAGATAATATGGAGCAAAGTGAGGTGAGAATATTGGTGCGTACCCTGTACGTAGGTAATCTGCCCTGGGGCACGAAGGCCGAAGACCTGGATGAGGCTTTCGGAGCTTACGGCGAAGTGGTTTCCAGTCGCATCATCACTGACCGGCAGACGGGCCGCTCCCGCGGCTTCGGCTTTGTGGAGGTCAAGGACGAGGATGTCGAGACGATGATCAACGCCATGAACGGAACCGAGTTCGGTGGCCGGATCATCACGGTGAACGAAGCCCGTGCCAGAGAGGATAACAATGAAAGACGCTTCTAGGGCGTAGAACCCGCTGCGGCATTACAAGACCACCTGCCGAGGAGGAATGGCATGTCGTTGAGTCCCCGGACCCTGGTTGAAACGGCGGTGCGGGCGGCGGGGGAAAAAAGAGGCGATGACATACGAGCCCTTGATATCAGTGGTCTCACGATATTGAGCGACTACTTTGTGCTGGTCAGCGGCCGTTCCACCACCCATGTCAGGGCCATCGCCGATCACATCCGGGAGAAGCTTGGCGAGCTGGGTGCAAAGGCACCCCGGTCGGAAGGATACCGGGAAGGTCTCTGGATCCTGCTGGACTACGGGGACGTTGTGGTACATGTCTTCACGCAGAGCGAGCGGGACTTTTACAACTTGGAACGCCTCTGGGGAGACGCACCGGTCGTCCATTTGCCGGCTGGGCTCCAACGCGGATGACCTTTGCATTGTTTGTCTTATACATCTGAATGGCCCGGGTTGAGGCGTTCCGTGAAATCCAACGCGGTTGACTTTTGCCTTGCTTTGTCTTATACTGGTGTCTGTGATGGGGCTGTGGCGCAGTGGGAGCGCGCTACCTTGGCATGGTAGAGGCCGCGGGTTCAATCCCCGCCAGCTCCACCATTACGAAAAAGACTTAAAGCCTCTCGTCCTGGCCGGGATGGGGGCTTTTTCATTTGAAGGCGCGTTCCGTACGGGAACACCTTTTTGATTTCGACCCGCTTACAGTGGCCGGAATATATAGAGAGCGAGATACAGGAGTCGGAATACGGAAGATAGAATACAGGGAGAATATTCTAATCCAGGAGGTTCGCCGGGTGGAAGAGAAGTACATTTTCGCCGATATTGAAGAGAAATTGCGCCACAGGTGGGAAACCGAGGGCCTACATCACGTGCCGGACTTTTCAGGCCGTCCCAAGTATTACTGCCTGGAGATGTTCCCCTACCCCTCGGGCAACCTGCACATGGGGCACGTGCGCAACTACGCCATCGGCGACGTGGTGGCGCGGTTCAAGACCATGCGCGGCTATGGCGTTTTGCACCCCATGGGCTGGGATGCCTTCGGGCTGCCGGCGGAGAACGCGGCCATTCAACACGGCGTGCCCCCGGCCCGGTGGACCTGGGACAACATCAACGCGATGCGCACGCAGCTTAAGCTGCTGGGTGTGAGTTACGATTGGCGCCGGGAGTTTGGCACCTGCCACCCGGGGTACTACCGGTGGACGCAGTGGCTCTTCCTGCAGTTCTACCGCCGGGGCCTGGCCTACAAGTCCAAGGCGCCGGTCAACTGGTGCCCCTCGTGTGCCACGGTGCTGGCCAACGAGCAAGTGGTGGCCGGGGGTTGCGAGCGCTGCAAAACCACCGTTGAGCGGCGCGAATTGGAGCAGTGGTTCTTCCGGATCACCGCCTACGCCGACCGCCTGCTGAAAGACCTGGCGAAACTCCCGGGCTGGCCGGAGAAGGTGAAGGTCATGCAGGAGAACTGGATCGGCCGCAGCACCGGCGCCGAAATCGCCTTCCCGCTGGCCGGAACGGACGAGATGATCCGGGTCTTCACCACCCGCCCGGATACGCTGGGCGGGGTCACCTACATGACCATCGCTCCCGAGCACCCGCTGGCGCCGCGGGTGACCGCCCCCGGGCACCGGGCGGCGGTGCAAGCCTTCACCGAGCGGGCGCGGAGTTTAAGCGAACTGGACCGCACGGCCGGCGAACACGAAAAAGAGGGCCTTTTCACCGGCGCTTACTGCACAAACCCCCTCACCGGGGAGCAGGTGCCAGTGTTCGTGGCCAACTACGTGCTCATGGAATACGGGACCGGCTGCGTGATGGGCGTGCCGGCGCACGACCAGCGGGATTTTGAATTCGCCCGCAAATACGGCCTCCCGGTCCGGGTGGTCATCCAGCCGGAGGGGGATGCTTTGGACGGGGACACTATGACCGAAGCCCACACCGGTCCGGGGCGCCTGGTGAACACCCCGGGTTTTGGCCGCATGGCGAACGCGGAGGCGATCCCGGCCATCACCCGGCACTTGGAGTCGCGGGGCGCGGCCCGGTTCCAGGTGCAGTACCGCCTGCGCGACTGGCTGATCTCCCGCCAGCGGTACTGGGGGGCGCCGATTCCGATCGTGTACTGTGAGGGGTGCGGCGCGGTGCCGGTGCCCGAGGAAGCGCTCCCGGTGCTGTTGCCCGAGGACGTGGTTTTCAAGCTGACCGGCGGTGCCGGTGCCCGGCGTTCGCCCCTGACCGAGTCGCCGGAATTCGTAAACACCACCTGTCCCACGTGCGGCGGTCCGGCCCGGCGGGAGACCGACACCATGGACACCTTCATGTGTTCATCCTGGTACTACTTCCGCTTCACCAGCCCCCGGGAGGAGAACGGACCGTGGGGGCTGGACCGGGTCGACCGCTGGCTGCCGGTGGACCAGTACATCGGCGGGGTGGAGCACGCCATCCTGCACCTGATGTATTCGCGTTTTTTCACCAAGGTACTGTACGACCTGGGCCTGGTCAAGGTCCAGGAACCGTTCACCAACCTGCTGACCCAGGGCATGGTCTTAAAGGACGGGGCCAAGATGTCCAAGTCCAAGGGGAACGTGGTCAGCCCGGAAGATATCCTGAACCGCTACGGAGCGGACACCACCAGGCTGTTCGTGCTGTTCGCCGCCCCGCCCGAGCGGGACCTGGAGTGGTCCGACCAGGGCGTGGAGGGCTGCTACCGCTTTCTGCAGCGGGTCTGGCGGCTGGTGAATTCGGTGGCCGGCGAGATCCGGGGGGCGGCGACCGAGCCGCCGGCCAACCTGGTGGGGGTGAACCGGAGCATGCGCCGGCTGACCCACCAGACCATCAAGAAAGTCACCGAGGACATCGAAACCCGCTTCAACTTCAACACGGCCATCAGCGCGGCGATGGAACTGGTGAACGGCATGCACCACTTCCGCGACCGGGTGGCGCCGGTAAACCGGGATCCGGCCGTCATGCGGGAGGCGGTGGAGCGGTTGCTCCTCCTGCTGGCGCCGTTCGCCCCGTTTTTGGCCGACGAGCTGTGGGCGCGCACCGGACACCCGGAGAGCATCCACCGGGAGCCCTGGCCGGAGTACGACCCGGAGCTTCTGGTCGAGGACCAGGTGGAGATCGTGGTTCAGGTCAACGGGAAGGTGCGCGACCGGTTGATGGTCGCGGCGGACATCACGCCGGAAGCCATGCGGGACACCGTAATGGAACAGTCCCGGGTGCGGGCGCTGGTGGCGGGCAAGGAGATCGTCAAGGTTGTTCCCGTGCCCGGCAAGCTCGTCAACATCGTCCTCCGCTAAAACCGCGACGGGGACGGTTCTCTGTCGCAAAACCAAATTTCAGTTAAAAAAAGGGGCCTGGCCCCTTTTTCGGAGGTCGCCGAGATGGAAGAAGACAACACGGAATATCGGGACAGCCGAGCCCTGGGCACAGAATCGGCGGAAAGCCACGGCCCCGACCGTGACCCGGAACCCGGCGCCGGGCTTGCCGGCGCGCCCACGCCGCGGCAGTTGGACATCCTGGTGTTCCTAAACCTCGTCGGCGAAGCGGACGAGGGCGACATCGCCTACGGCCTCCGGCTGGCACCTGAAGAATTGGCCCGCGTGCCGGCCGGGTTTCTGGACACCCCCGGTGAGTTCGTAGCCCGCCGGGAACTGGAAGCTCTGTCCCGCCTGGGGCTGGCCGCCACTGACGGAATCACCTGGGAGTTGACCAACCGGGGAAGAGAAGTGCTCGCAGCCCTGGAGCGCAAGCAGCCCGCAGCGGAATAACCCCCAAAACCGCCCGGCGGCAATGTACCGCCGGGCCAAGCAACCGGGCCGCAAGCAACCCAAGCCACCTTGACAATTGCGCGATTCTTGCTAAAATAAGAGTCGTTGCCTCTTGAAAACCTCCGGGCTGGTGTAGCTCAGCGGCAGAGCAGCTGATTCGTAATCAGCAGGCCGTCGGTTCAAATCCGACCACCAGCTCCATAAGAAGGTTAAACTAGCCAATCAGCCAAAGAGAACAGCTAGAAGCCGGGCCCGAGCGGGCCGGGCCGCGGCCTAGAACCGCACACTCGGGTGCCACCTGTCAAGCGCGCCCAGGAAGATGTGTGCCAGTCCAAAACCCAGGATCATCGCCCCCACACGCCCGCCGATGAGGCGTCCGAGGGCCGAAGCACCGACGCCGAGTCCCATTACCGCTTTGCTGGTCATGTCACCCTTCAACGTCGCCCACTCCCTTCAGGTTTGTGTTAGCGTGCCCGGCAAACGGATATCTGATGCCGGCAAAACGATTGAATAAAGCAGTCAAAGGGAAAGCCTGGATCCGGCGCGAATAAAAACCGGTTAGCAGTATGCGAGGGTGGGCGCGGGATGTTATACCCTGTTGGGCCCGCGGCGGACGGCGGTGGCGGCGGGCCGCACCAGTTCCGGGAACTGGCCCCCGGACAGGTTGTCCGGCTGCAACTGGTGGAGCCGGGATTGAACGGGGCGATCGTCAGCCTGGACGGCCGGCTTTTCCGGGCGACCGGTGTTCTTCCGGCCCGGCCTGGGGAGCACTTCTGGGCGATGGTGGAAAAGGTGCAGTCCGAGCAGGTCACGGTCCGGCACCTGGCCCCGCTGGAGGCCGGGAGTTCCGGCCCGTCCGGGAAGGAGTTGCTGCGGGCGCTCGGTCTTCGGCCCGGGCCGGACACAGAGGCGCTGCTCCGGGAGTTATTGCGCCAGCGGTTGCCCGTGGACCGGGAACTGGTCCTGCGCGTCCTGGCGGCGGGGCGTGACCTGCCCCAATACGGCGGCAAGGAGCTATGGCCGGTTTTGGCCTGGCTGCAAAAGCTGGAGCTGCCTTTAAGCCAAGGAGCCCTGGCCAAAGTCCTGGCTTACGTCTTGGACTGGAATCCGGACCCGGACGGGCAGGAACTGCTGAACCGGGGCCGCTCGGAGACCGGGCGGGATGCGGTGCAGGCTTATGCCTTAAACGGCGGGGAGCGTCTGCAGGGCCAAGTATACCTGGTCTTCCCCGGCGGCGGGCCGGAACCGGATGCCGGCGCAAGGGTCGTACTCCATCTGCGGTCCAGCTTCTTCGGAGAGTTCTGGGTGAGCCTGGAGCCGGACCATACCGGACTGGGCGGGCGGTTGATCACTCCTGAGGCCCGGTGGGCCGGCCGGTTTCAGGAGGCGGTGCCGCTGCTGGAAGAACGATTGGCCGGCCTGGGATATCCGGTACGGTCGATAACGGTGGAGATCCGCCGGGTGAGTTCCGTGGCGGAGCTGTCGGCGGGCCTCGTCAGCCCCGTGTACGTGCCCCTGGACATCCGGGTGTGATCCAAAAAGCGAAGGTGTGAGATTGTGGAGCGGGAACGGAACTCCGGCGATGCGCAGGGCCCGGCCAAGCCCCGGGTGGCGGCGGCACTTGACTACCAGGACGGGCCCGACGCCGTTCCCCGGGTGGTGGCCGTGGGCAAGGGCCTGTTTGCGGCCCGGATTGAAGAAGTGGCGCGGTCGTCCGGTGTGCCGGTGTACCGGGATCCGCAGTTGGCCTGGACGTTGGCCGGTCTGGGCCTTGACCGTGAAATCCCAGCGGAGTTGTACCAAGTGGTGGCGCAAGTAATTGCCTGGGTATATTACCTTGAGGACCAGCAGCCGCTGCCCGGCGGTGCCGGTGGCAAAAGGCCGGAACGGGAGAGTGACCGATGATGAATGAAGTGGTGATTTACACCGACGGGGCCTGTTCCGGGAACCCGGGACCCGGAGGCTGGGCCGCCGTGATTCTCGAGGGGGACGCCCGCCGAGAACTGACCGGGTCGGACCCGAAGACCACCAACCAGCGGATGGAGCTTCTGGCGGCGATCAGAGCGTTGCAGGCGCTGGGGGAAAACCCGCACCGGGTCACCCTCTTTAGTGACTCGGCTTACCTGGTGAATTGCTTTCGGGACCGGTGGTACGAACGCTGGGAACAAAATGGCTGGGTGAACGCCAAGAAACAGCCTGTTCTGAACCGGGACCTTTGGGATGAACTGCTGCGTCTCGCCCGGCGGCACCGGGTCAGCTTCCGGAAGATCAAGGGGCACGCCGGTGACGAGTTGAATGACCGCGCCGACGCGCTGGCCCGGGGGGCTCTTCCCCCCCCGCGGCCGCTGATGCGGCGCCTGACCCGCTGACCCGCTTGATCGGCCGTCAGTGGCTGGCCGAGTCCCCATCAATCACCAATCACCGACCATCAACCACCGACCACCGGTCCGTTCGACTAGTTGCCCGTGTAGCTGGTGCCGTGTATCAGGCGGTAGATTCCGTCCTCGATTTCCCGGGTGAACTGGGCGCTGATGACCGGTGATCCGGGGACCAGGTCGAACATCACCTCGACCTCGAAATTGTCAAACACAAAGAGTTCCAGGCGTGACAGCGCGATCACGCCGTTTCGTTGCCTGGCCTGCTCGCGCTCCAGTGCCTCCTCCACCATCCGGTTGATCTCCAACAACGGTATCTTGATCATCACTAGGACTTCCTTTCTCAAGAACCAATAGATACGACAAAGCTGACGGCGAAACCCGAGCAAAACGGGGGGCGGACAGGAAAAAGCCCGCCCCGCAGCGGGCGGGCTTTGCCGTTCTCGGGTTTGCCTGCCCGGGTCACTTCTTGGTCTTGGCCATCCTGAGGTCCACGAACCGGTCCTTCAGCTTCGCCATCACCAGCGGCATTGTCGTGTACTCCATCTCGTTCAGGGGCAGCCGGTGCGGCTCGAAAGGACCGAGGCTCCGCATATAATCGGCGATCTCGTTGCACAAGGCCCGCGCCCGGTCGAAGGCCGGGTCGTCGAACATGTCCTGCGGGCCGATCAACTTGCCGTGCGCCAGCTGGAAGCCCAGCGCCACCACGCGCGGCGGGCCGTCGAACCGGGTCGGGCAGGATTTGGCGACCGGAACGGGCATCAGCGGCCCGCTGTGCGAACCCCGCATCCACCCTGAAACGAGGTGCGGGCGGGCGAACGGCTCCAACACTTCGCCGACCGCCGGGAAACCGCTCTGGCAACGGATGATGCACACCGGGTCGTCCTTGCCCACGTAACGCCCGGCCATCAGGTTCAGCCGCTGGGTGCTTGACGACGCCGCAATCTGACCGCTGGCCTTGTGGAAAATCCGCTTGATCGCGTAACGCCCGGGCGCACCGATGAAGACCAGCATGTCGTAGAGGTCCTCGGGTGCGGAGAAAATGATTTTCTTGTGGGCGATGAGGTCGCGCACTTCGAAGTTGAAGCCGCCGTGCATGTTCGGGTCGATCACAAGGCCGATGGTGTTGAACGGGTCGGCGAAGATCTTGTAAAGCGGCAGGTTCCAAGCGCCGGGCTCGGTCTTGTCGGCCATGAGGACCACGACCGGCTCGCTCTTGCGCTCCACGACCTCGATTTCCGCCACCCCGGGGCCCAGTCCCTTGATGTTGCCGGAGAAAGCGTCGCCCAGAAGGTCCTGGCCGGCCGCGTAGAGCTTGAGTTTCTTGGCGACCTCGGTGCAGGCCACGAAGGTGTCCCACGCCAACTGGTGAATTTCACCGTTGTTCCGTCCCAGCTCGTGTGTGAGCACCAAGTTGATATCGTCACCGACGTGGGTCACATGAAAGTCTATTAAGAGCGGGCTGCCCGACAGATTGCCTTTGGCCTTTTCCAGCAACTCCGGGTGGACCCCGGAATGTCCCACAAATCCACCAACGTCCGCTTTGATTACGGAGAGTGTGACCGTCTTGTCCATGTTTTCCTCCCCCTGCATCTTGTGCTTATTGAAGTCTGGCCATACTATTTCTACGTTGCGTTGGAATATCCTTTAGAATGCCACCTGAAATTCCCTCGTGCTTTCGCCGTTTGCCGCCGCAGGCCGGGCTAAGGGCCGGGCTGTTTGACCGTGGGCGCCGTATACGGGCGGCGGGCGTGGAAAACGACGTTGCGGGCGAAGTCCAGGTCCCGCCAGCCGCGGACGAGGGTTTGCTTATGCTCCAAATCCTTGTAGATGGTAAAAAAGTACTCGATTTCCCGGAGGCGGTGGCGGTCCACGTCCGCGAGCGTGCGGAACCGGTCCATGCGCGGGTCCCGCGCCGCCGCCGCCAGGATTTTGACGTCCCGGCCCTTCTCGTCGGCCATCTCCAGGGCGCCCAGCACGCGGGCCTCCACCAGGCAGCCCGGGAAGGTGGCCGTGGAAATCATAACCATCACGTCGAGTTCATCACCGTCCTCGGCCAGAGTGCTGGGGATGAACCCGTAGTCGGTGGGGTAGTGCACCGGCGAGTACAGTACCCGGTCCAGGCGCATGACCCCCCGCCGCCGGTCATATTCGTACTTGTTGGAGCTGCCCCTGGGGATCTCGATGGTCACCTCAACCTTCAGGGGCGGTTCAGTGTAGGGGATGGACATTTCTCGCGAGTCACCTCCGCCCCTAGCTTGCCCCGGCCGCGCCGCCCGTACCAGTCCCGGCGATAGAGCGTAGTTGCGGGGTGCGGCCCATTGATAAACACTCAAATAAGAGACATCATGACCACTAGAGTGGTCACCGTATCAATGGATGATCCAATCGGGGTGATCTTGGAAATCTTCAAGCATGCCGGGTTTTACCATGTGTTGGTCGTAAGCCCTGAAACCGGGGCATTTGTTGGAATCGTCTCGGACCGCGACGTGTACCGCAATGTCAGTTGTTTTATTGGGACTCTGTCCGAGCAGGCCCGTGACCAAAACACACTGAAAAAGAAAGCGCACCACATTATGACCCGAAACCTGATTACCGCCACCGAGGATATGACGGTCAGGCAAGCCGCCGAGATGATGTTGGCCAACAAAATCTCCTGCCTTCCGGTCCTTTGCCCCGATCGGGCAATCAGGGGCATTGTCACCTGGAGGGATCTCCTGCGGTGCGCTTTTGACCTTCCGAAACGGAAACACGCATCCAGCAGCTGCCCAAAGGATAACCGGAGTGCCGGGGAAACAAAGGACGGGAAGCGGCTCAAACGGTGCCAGCACTAGCATCTTTTCATTTCTTGACTCAAGCCCAGGAAAATAATGCCTATACGCCTTGACATTTCAATGAAGGGATTAGCGTCATTGCGTCAGATGACCAAGGTCGCGTCGCCAAAACTAAGGAAATGAAATTTTTCTCTGACTGCATAGGCATAGGCCTGCAAGACAAGTTCCCGGGAGGCAAAGGCCGAGACCAGGACCAAGTGTGACGAGCACGGGAGGTGCAGGTTAGTGATCAAGCGGTCTACCAGTTGGAAGCGGTAACCAGGTTTAATAAACAGGCCAGTCCGCCCCGGACCCGGCCTGAAATCTTGCAGGGCCGCACTTTCCAGCGCCCGCACAGCATCTGTTCCGCAGGCCACCACCCTGCCGCCTTGCCGTTTAGCCTGCCGGACTGTGGTCACTGTTTCTTCCGGCAAATGGTAAAATTCCGGCGGCAAATCATGGTCGGCTACGTATGTTGTTTTAATTGGCCTAAAGCTGCCCACCCCCATGTGCAGCGTAAAGTTAACCACCTTTACTCCTTTTTCCTGGAGCTTCTGCAAGAGTTCCGCGGTAAAGTGAAGTGCCGCCGTCGGGGCTGCGGAGGAACCTTCTGTTCTGGCCAGGACGGTCTGATAGCGGTCCTGGTCAGCCAGAGGTTCTTTAATGTAAGGAGGCAGAGGAGTCCGGCCCCATTTTTCCATGGCGGCCAAGGCTGCCTCAGGTGTTGGAAACTGCAGGACAAAAGTGTTGCGCTCAGTCTTTTCTTTAACTTGCACCCTCATGCCGTCGCCAAGGAGCAAAACCCCCTCCTTGGGGTGAGGCTTAAGCAGCCCTTCCCACCGGCCAGCCTCAAGGGGGTGGAGCAGAAAAATCTCTGTTTTCCCGCCGGTGGGTTTTTGGGCAAACAGCCGGGCCTTCATCACCTTGGTATCATTAATAACCAGCACATCGCCGGGTTCAAGCCAGTTTAGCATTGCGCCAAAAACAGTTTTGAAAAAGTCTTTTCTTGAGCGGTCGATAACAAGCAGACGCGAGCTATCCCTTGGCGAAGCCGGCTGCTGGGCGATCAATTCCACCGGGAGATGGTAATTGAATAAATCCGTCCTCAGATTGTTTTCTGACAGCCCCTCCACCTCCTAATCCTAATTCCCGGGCGGCCTGTTGCTCGCGGGCCGCAGCACTGCGCCACTGCTGGCCGGAGTGACCATCTGAACATACCTGGCCAGCCAACCGCCAAGGTCTTGCCGCAAAGGCGGCTTAAAAGCTGGCTTTCTGGCCGTGAGCTCTTGCTGCGGCACCAGCAGCTCCAGCGTGCCTGCTTGCAGGTCATAGGCAATGGGATCACCGTCCTTAACCAGGCCGATCGGGCCGCCGCTGGCGGCTTCGGGGCAGACATGGCCGATGCAGGCCCCCCGGGTGCCGCCGGAGAAGCGGCCGTCGGTGACCAGCGCCACTGACTCGCCCAAGCCCAGCCCCATCAGCGCTGCTGTGGGTCCCAGCATCTCCATAAACCCCGGACCGCCCTTCGGCCCCTCGTAGCGGATGACCACAACATCGCCAGGCTTGATGCGTCCACCCAGGATGGCGGCGGAAGCTTCCGCCTCCCCTTCAAAAACTACCGCCGGCCCCTGATGGCGCACCATCCCTGGCGCCACAGCCGCGGTCTTCACCACCGCTCCCTCCGGCGCCAGGCTGCCGAAAAGAATTTTCAGCCCGCCTACGGGGCTGAGCGGCTCCTCCAGGCCGCGGATCACTGACGGATCGAGGCTTCGGGCTTGGCCAATGTTCTTGCCTAAGGATTTTCCCGTGACCGTCAAGCAACCCAGGTTGAGCAAGCCGGGTCTGCGGGCTAGCTCGCCCAAGACGGCGCTGACACCGCCGGCGCGGTCCACGTCTTCGATGTGCAGGCTGGAGGCGGGAGAGACCTTGCAAAGCGTGGGCGTGCGGCCGGCTATTAAATTGATCCGTGCTAACGGATAATTAATGCCCGCCTCCTGAGCGACAGCCAGGAGGTGCAAAATGGTATTGGTGGAACCGCCCATGGCCACGTCCAGGGCAAAGGCGTTGTCAATCGCCTGCGTGGTGACAATATCCAGCGGCCGGAGATCCCGCTTAATCAACTCCACGATTTGCTGTCCGGCCCACTTTTTCAGCACGCTCCGGCGCGGATCAACCGCTAAAATGGTCCCGTTGCCAGGCAGGGCCAAACCTAAAGCCTCACAAAGGCAGTTCATGGAGTTGGCGGTAAACATGCCGGCGCAACTGCCGTATCCGGGACAGGCCGCCTGTTCCAGATCCGACAGGTCGGCGTCGTCAATTTTCCCGGCGCGGTAAGCGCCAATTCCTTCAAAGACAGAGATAAGGTCGATGGGGCGTCCGTCCCGGGCCCGCCCCGCCTTCATCGGGCCGCCGGAAACAAATATGGTGGGGATATTGAGCCGCACAGCCGCCATCAGCATGCCGGGCACTATTTTGTCGCAGTTGGGGACACAGATCAGGCCGTCAAACCGGTGGCCTAACGCCATTGTTTCCACGCTGTCGGCGACAAGTTCCCGGGAAGGCAAGCTATAGCGCATACCAGGATGATTCATGGCAATACCGTCGCACAAGGCCAGGGTATTAAACTCGAAAGGGACCGCTCCAGCTTCCCGAACCGCTTCCTTGATTTCCCCGACAAACGCGTTCAGATGGGCATGTCCCGGCACGATTTCGGCAAAAGAATTAGCGATGGCCACAAAAGGCTTCTGGAAGTCTTCCTCATGGGAGATTATGCCGGTGGCCCGCAACAAGCTGCGGTGCGGAGCGCGCTCCACCCCTTTTTTGATCGTTTCACTGCGCATTTAACCCTCTCCTTATTCTTTTCTTTAAGAAGCTGCCCGTCAGCTCACGGAAACATAAATGCGAACACCAGGTTGTCATCCTGAATGATTTTTGCAATTATTGTTAGCAGCAGTAAGACAATTGCTGTTCCGATGATATTGCCGGCTATGAAAAACCTAATGTTAGCGCTAGCCATGCTGACGCCAAGGAGCAGAATAACAAAAGCAAATAACGGGTTTAAAAACGGTGTTGGTAAAATAATGAGCACGGACATGGCCATAGCGACAATGCAGGCCGCTTTCTCCGCTGTTTCGCTCATCTGTGTCCCCTTTCCGCCGTATCTTTCAAGCTTTTGGATGAGGGGTATGCCTCTGCGTGCCAGTTTCTCAAAAACTTCCGGCGACAGGCGCTTGCGCCGCAAAAATCTCGGACACCAAGGCGTACGCACACCAAACAGGCGTTGTGAAGACCACACAAAGAGCAGGACGGCAAAGGGGGAACCCACGCCGGGCGGTAACGGCACCAGCAACGGTAAAGCCAACAAAGCCAGAAGAAAACCGGCTCCTTGTTTGCCCATCATGTCCAACAATTGCCCCAGCGTCGCCCCAGTAGCGGCATGCTGAGACAAAAAATCACCAATTTTTTGGGAAAGCTTTTTCATAAGGGCCTCCACGCGGGCCTAAATTCGCAGGGTCGGGTACTACCGGTATAGTAACACGCCGAGAGACCGGATCAAAGGCGTCCAAGCCATTTGTCACAAGGATGGGGGCAATACATTCGCAAAGCATATTTTTCGGGTTTTCTTTGATCGGGGCGAAATACAGCCAGCCTTCAGCGGTGGCGTGCCGCGTGACGTTGGCCGCCCAGATATGGTATGATTTCACTGTCTGGAGGATTGACTGCTGCAAAAATTCACTGGGGGCTTGCGACGGATGGGCCAATTTCAAGAGAAGGTTTCGAGACGGGAGTTTATCTATGTGGCGGCCGGAACCGGACTGGGCTTGGCGGCCCTGTCGGCGGCCGGTTGCGAAGCCGGGGAAGAGGCTGAACCGGACCGGGCGCCGGTGAATCCGGGCGCGCAGCTTTTCTTGCCGGCACCTGTGCTGGATGGGGCGGTGTCCGTGGAGGCGGCGATAAAGGGCCGAAGATCCGAAAGGAACTTTCGGCCGGCTCCCCTGGAGATGAAGCAATTGTCCCAACTGCTTTGGGCCGCCCAGGGCATCACCGATCTCCATCCGGATCCAGCCCAAAGGTTTCGCCGGGCGGCGCCGAGTGCCGGCGCCCAGTATCCCCTGGACATCTACGTTGTGGCCGGGCTGGTCGAGGGATTGGAAGCGGGGGTCTATCATTACCGGCCCCGGGAGCATGCGGTGAATTTGCGCACGGCGGCAGATCTGCGCCGGCAATTGGCCGGGGCCTGCTTGGGACAGGCGTTCATTGCGCCGGCCCCGGTCTCAATCGTGATCACGGCCGAATACGGCCGGATAACCGGCCGGTACGGGGAGCGGGGAATCAGGTATGCGCACATGGAGGCCGGTCACGTGGGGCAAAACCTGCACCTGCAGGCCGAAGTCCTGGGGCTGGGAACGGTTGTGATCGGTGCCTTTAGGGACGACGAGGTGGCCGAGGTGCTGAATCTTCCCCGAAAGCACGAACCGTTGTCTGTGATGCCGGTCGGTTATGTTAATTGAGCTGCACCCAAGTACAGCTCCACTTCGGCCAGCCATTCGGTGCCGGACGTACCTTGACGTACCCGGCGTAGTTTAAACAACGCTGGCGATAGAAACAAAAGGGCTTTTGCTCACACCCGCGTCAGCAAATGCTAGCAAAAACCCGATGCAGGACAGCCATAAAAGCCTGAAAGCCTTGATACTGCTGGTGGGCGCGGCAGGTGTCAAACCTGCGGCCTCTTGAATGTGAGCTAGGTCGCCGCATTCAGGGGGAGTGACTCCAAGACCAGAAAAGACAAGACCGGACGGGGATTATCTAATAACTGGAAATCCAGAACAGTCCGAGCTCAAGCCGGGTATTTGGGGCTGTTCTGAAACAGTCTTGGTTGCAGATGGTTGCAAACCCTTAAGTGTGGAATGATTGGGACAAGTTGGTGTGCCAAGTGCTCTTGGTCCGATCACGAATTACCACTATTGTTCCGGGCCAATGTTCTGGATTGATCTCGGCCAAGACCTGCAATATCGCGTCGTGAATCTTTCTGGCCGTGGGTTGTCTCAATCGCACGATTAGGAGACCATAATGAGGTTCGTAACGGCGCCGAGTGAAGCCCTTGTCGGTAGTGATCAACAACCGTTTTTCCCGCCGGGTCATTCCCCATAAATCGTCATCAGGCAGACCCTCTTTTGGTGTGCGTCGGATGTCTTTTACGTCGTGTCTCAGGGCGGCCAACGTTTGCACGGTCATCAGGGGATGTTCTCATCGACCAGGATACGCATTGCGATCCCCCAGGCACTCCAGCGGGGTGACCTCTTCTTCGGCAAGCGATGCTGCGTAATCCAGGCACGCCAATATGTCTTCCCGGTTCAGGGAAGGATATTCACGCAGCAGGTCTTCCACAGTGTCACCACTGGCCAGCATACGTACGATCTGGTGTACAGGAATCCGTGTCCCTTTTACACAGGCTTGGCCATGACAGACCTTCGGATCGAGGGAAATACGCTCAAACACAATCCTCGCCCCTTGCAGGAAATTATAGCATAAACATAGACCTCTCCACTATTTTATTATGCATTCAGCGGCTGGCCAAATACAACCCGGAGTGCAGGGAGGATGGTGGATTTATGGTCGTCGACGCAGTGTCACTGAAATCAACCTTAAGGGTGTACGGGCATGTGCTGCCCGGCATGCAGGAGGAGTCGCTCACGACGATTCATCGTCGCCACCGGGAATGAAAATATCATCAAGATTCTATTTTCGAGGGAGGCACTACGGAAGTATGATTCCATCAGGCAAAAGTAAGACGGAAGGATCCACAGCCTGCGGTTGCAAAATGGTTGCAAATCCTCCACAAGCCGGGATTCGGCAAAACCCTGGAAGGCTTGGTATTACTGGTGGGCGCGGCAGGTGTCGAACCTGCGGCCTCTTGAATGTGAGTCAAGCGCTCTCCCCCTGAGCTACGCGCCCACGCAGAACCATTGTAACACGAATCGGCCCGGCCCGCGAGTCCCTTTTTGCGATTAAAATATTGGTTTTTTGCCGGCAGCCCGCCTGGCAGGGCCGTTTGCGGAAGGGAAGAGCGTTTCGGCCGGTAAGTGAGACTAACGTTCCAGTGCCCGTTGTGGCTCGATTTTTTCGTAGGTGCTGCTCAGCACCACGAAGTCCACCCGGCGGTTTTTCTGCCGCCCGTGAGGCGTGTTGTTCGTGTCCTTTGGCCGGTATTCGCCGTACCCGGTGGCCGACAGGCGCCCCGGGGGGAAGTTGTGCCGGGCGATGAGGTATCGGACCACGCTGGTGGAACGGGCGACCGAGAGTTCCCAGTTGGAGGGGAAACGCAGCGTGTTGATCGACACGTTGTCCGTGTGGCCTTCGATCCGGATGTAGTTCGGGGTCTGGAGCAGGATCAGGCCCAGCTTGCCCATGATTTCCCGGGCGGTGGGAGTAAGGTCCGCGGAACCGGTGGCAAACAGCACAGCGTCCTGCACGCTGATCACCAGGCCCCTTTCCTCAGTTCTCATCTCAATACTAGCAGTCAACCCGGCCTCATCCATAAGTTCCTGCACCTGCTTTTGGACCGGGGCAATCTGCGCCAAAAAAGTGGTATCGCTGGCCTCGACGAAACCTTTGTCCAATTCCATCGGGAACTGCTCCTGAGGGCCGAGTGAAGCGTCCGGCGCCTCGATGAGCACGCTGCCCCGCCCGCCCAGGGCGTGATGGAGCGAGCGGGCCAGGGCCGCGAATTTCTCGGCGTCCACGCTGCTCAAGCTGTACAGGACAATAAAAAAACAAAGGAGCACGGTGACGAAGTCCGCGTACGGCACCGCCCACCGTTCGCGCCCCCCTCCGTGTCCGCCGCCGCCCCCGTGTTTACCCGGCCGCTTCACGGGTCTCCTCCTCCACATCCTTCTTGGATGGTGCCCGGGTGTTCGGGTTCAGAAAAGCGTTCAGGCGCTCCCGGATGATAATGGGGTTGTTTCCGGACTGGAGCGCGATTACCCCTTCCTGAACCAGCAGGCGCAGCATTACCTCCTTCGACGTGAGGGTCTTGAGCTTGGTGGCGATGGGGAAGCAAATCAGGTAGGCGAACACCACCCCGTACAGGGTGGCTACGAAGGCGGAGGCGATGGCCGGGCCGAGCTTGTCCGGCTCCTGGATGTTCCCGAGGGCGACGATGAGGCCCAAAATCGCCCCGGCGATACCCATGGTTGGGGCGAAAGCCCCGGCGGTTTCGAAGAACTCGTGCGCCACCCGGTGCCGCTCCTCCAGGGCGTATAGTTCCGTTTCCAGGACGGCCCTGACCACCTCCGGTTCGGCGCCGTCAATCACCAGCTGAAGACCCTTGCGCAGGAAAGGATCATCCACGCTTTCCAGGTGGTTTTCCAGGTAGAGGAGCCCCTCGCGCCGTGCTTTCTCGGCCAGCGACACGATTTCCTCGATCATCTCCGTCGGGCTCTTGGCCCTTTGCTGGACCAGCATGCGCAGGCTCCGGAACACGTCTGGGATGTCCACTTTCCTGAGGGTGGCGAGGGAGGCGCTTAACGTGCATCCAAAAACGACGGCCATCGCCGCCGGAACGACCAAGGAGGAGAGGTGCCCGTCTTTCAGGATGAAACTGAGGATTACGAAGGCTAGAGCCGCGATAATGCCGAGTAAGGTGGTCGGATCGATGCGAATCGCCCCCAATTTTGCCGATATTACCAAGAAAAGGCCAAAACCTTGCTTTCTTCCGAAAGACCCCGGAATCCTTCCTCCGGGAAGGTACAAACCGAGAATGCCGCCGTCACGCCGCAACTCCCCCGTTACTAATTATCGGCACTCCGGAACGCTTACCCAAGACACCCCGCAATAATTTTCCCCGGCCTGAATTCGCGGCCTGTTTGAGAAGCGCACTCAAGTTTAATGTCCGGGCGGCCGATTAAACTCTTAGCGCTGCCGGCCCGCGACAGGCGCACCGGTGCACTTTCAGTCCGAGGAGGTGGAAACCAATGATTGACACCCGGTCTGCCAGAAAGGGAGAAGAACAATTGGTGGTCTTCCAACTGGCCGGTCAAACCTACGGTGTGGATATCGCCCAGGTTTTTGAGATCATCCGCATGGAAGTGATCACGCGGGTACCGAAGGCACCCTCGTTCGTGGAGGGTGTGATCAAACTGCGCGGGAGCATCATCCCGGTGATCGATCTCCGCAAACGTTTCGGCATGCCTCCGGCCGAATCCACCGCCAACAGCCGCATCGTCATCGTAGAGATGGGAGGCATGACCATCGGTATGGTGGTGGATGCCGTCTCCGAAGTCCTGCGTATCTCCCGAGCCGACATTGAGCCACCGCCGCCGATGGTGGCCGCCGTGGACGCGGCCTACCTGCGTGGAATCGCCCTGTGGCGGGAACGCCTGATCATTCTGCTCGATCTGGAGAAGATTCTGGCCGAGAAAGACCAAGCACGGCTGCGGCAGTCGAAGATGGAGCTGGCTGAGAAGTCCGCCTGAGGAGGTTCGGCATGTTTTCGTCCGAGGAAATCCAGGTCTTTCTGGACGAACTGGAAGAGAAGATAGAGATACTGAACGACGGTTTTCTGACGCTGGAGCGGGACGGGGACAACCCTGAGACCGTTCAGGAGATTTTCCGGGCGGCGCATACCGTAAAGGGTTCTTCCGGGATCCTGGGATACAACCACATGTCGTCCCTCACCCACGAGATGGAAAACCTCTTTTCCCTGTTGCGGGACGGCCGGGTGCACAGTACGCCCCACATGGTGGACGTGCTGTTGGAGTCCCTGGACACGCTGAAGATGTTGCGCGACGAAGTCACCGGGGAAACAGGCCGGACAGTCGACATCGGCCCCGTGGTGGAAAGGCTGCGGGGATTTCGGCAGCAGGCGGGGACCGGGGACGACGGGGGCGGCATGGTCGGCAACGGGCCGGCGGCAGGTCCGGAAGAGACCGCCAAAACGGCGTTCTCGGACGCCGTTTTGGACGTGATCCGGGAAGCGGTGGACCAGGGATACGGCGCCTACCGCGTCCAGGTGGACATTGATCCCGGCTGCCGGATGAAATCGGTGCGCGCCTTTCTGGTGTTTCAGGCGCTGGAGAAGGCCGGGGTGCAGGTGATCTGGTCCGAACCGCCGGTGGATGAACTGGAGCAGGGCGGCTTTGGTGCGGGATTTGAGTTGCTGGCGGTTTCCGAGGAAGACGCGGACCGGCTGCGGGGCATTCTGTCGCTCATCGCCGAAGTGAACGCCGTGACCGTGGTACCGGTCACCGCCTTGGACGAGGTGGGTGCCGGCCCAGTCAAAGCCGCGTCGGCTCCGGGAGCGACGCCCGCTCCGGCCGGCTCCGTCCTGGATTTCCCCGTAAAACAAGCGGATTTATTGAACGACCACAAGAAGGCCGTCCGCACCGTCCGGATCGACGTCCGGAAACTGGACAGCTTAATGAACCTGGTCGGCGAACTGGTGATCGAGCGGACCAGGCTGGAGCGTTTCGCGGACCTCATGGAGTTGAAATACCGTTCCGAGGAAATGATCGACACCCTGAACGAAATCTCCAACCACCTGGGTCAGATTACCAGTGATCTCCAGGAAGAGATCATGAAGGCCCGGATGCTTCCGATCGCCCAGGTGTTCAACCGTTTTCCGCGCATGATCAGGGATCTGGCCCATAAGTTGGGCAAAGAGGTGGACCTGGTCATCGAGGGCCGGGACACCGAGCTGGACCGGAACGTAATTGAAATCGTCAGCGATCCGCTGCTGCACCTGATCCGGAACGCTGTGGATCACGGGTTGGAGATGCCTGAGGAGCGGCTCGCGGCCGGCAAGCCGCGCACGGGCACCCTCACCCTGCGGGCGTTCCACCAGGAGAGCCACATTGTGATCATTGTTGAGGACGACGGCCGGGGCGTTGATCCGGACCAACTGCGTGCCAAGGCCCGGCAGATGCAGCTCTTTGACGACCGGACCCTGGGGCGCCTCAGCGACCAGGAGGCGATGAACCTGATTTTTTACGCCGGCTTTTCCACCGCGGCCAATGTCACTGATATTTCCGGCCGGGGTGTGGGCATGGACGTGGTAAAAAACCAGATCGAGCAGATTAGCGGCGTGGTGGAGATGCGCAGCACTCCGGGGCAGGGTACCGCCATAAGCATCAAGCTGCCGCTGACCCTGGCGATCATCCGCGCACTGATGGTCGGCCTGGGCTCCCACGTGTACGCCTTCCCGCTGAGCAACGTGGTCGAAACCATCCATTTGGACCCGGCGGCGATCCGTATGATCAGAGACAGCGAGGTCGTGGTGGTCCGCGGCGAGGTGTTGTCCCTGGTCCGCCTGGGCCGTCTGTTCCGGCAGCGGGAGACCGGCACGGCGGAGAAGCTCTACATGGTGGTCATCGGCACGGGGCCGGACCGGGTCGGCGTTGTGGTGGACCGCCTCGTCGGGGAGCAGGAGATCGTAATCAAGTCCCTGGGGGATTTCCTGGGGCGGATATCCGGGATCTCCGGGGCGACCATTCTCGGGGACGGGAAGGTGGCCCTCATCGTGGACGTGCGGGCGCTCCTTGCGGAAATCTCAGGTCTTCAAGCCCACCAAGGCAGAGTGTATGCCGCCGGTTAAGGTTTTCCTGGTCGACGACTCGGCGGTCGTCCGGACCGTGATCGGGAGGCGGCTGCGCGAAGCGGGATTCGAGGTCTTGGGCACCGCTATGAACGGGCAACAGGCCCTGCAGAAGATTCCCGCGCTCCGGCCCGACGTGGTGGTCATGGATGTGGAAATGCCGGTCCTGGACGGCCTGGGTACCCTACGCGAACTCATGGCCAAACACCCGGTGCCGGTGATAATGCTGAGTGCCCACACCCAGGCCGGCAGCAGGGCGACTATTGAGGCCCTGGCTCTCGGGGCGGTCGACTTTGTGCCTAAACCAGCCGGTACGGCCGAAATGGCCGCAATTATATCCGAACTTTCGGCAAAAATCGCCGCCGCCGTGGGTGCCTCGGTCAAAAGCTCCCTGATCCAGGTGACGCCGGCGCGGGGCAACGCATTTCACGCGCCGGTCGCGTCCCGGACGCCGAAGAGCAGGACCGACCTGGTGGTCGTCGGTTGTTCGACCGGAGGGCCCAACGCTCTCCGCGTTCTCCTGTCCGGGTTTCCGGCAGAACTGCCGGCCGCGGTGGTTGTCGTGCAGCACATGCCCGCCGGGTTCACGGCTTCACTCGCCGAACACCTGAACGCCGTCTGCCTGATGGAGGTCCGGCACGCCCGGGACGGCGACCCGGTGTTGCCCGGCCGGGTGCTCATCGCCCCGGCCGGCAGGGTCTTCGGTTTCCGGACCGATGCGGACGGTGTACGCGCCGTTGTGACTGAAGACAACGCCCCACTGGCGCCGGGGACCTTCCGCCCTTCCGTGGACGCAGTCATGAGCAAGGCGGCGGCCGTATACGGCCACCGGGTGATGGGGGTCCTCCTCACCGGGATGGGGCGCGACGGCGCCGACGGAATGTTGGCCATCCGCAAAAAGAACGGCTATACCATCGCCCAGGACGAGAGCAGCTCCGTGGTGTACGGCATGCCCCGGGCCGCCGTGGAGAACGGTTCCGCCCGCCGGGTGCTGCCACTTTTACAGATTGCCGCCGAAATCAGGCAACGGCTCTAAAGTTGCTCCGGTTTCGGGCGATAAATAAAGTGAATAAAAAGAAGGGTTTCGAACACCAAGGAGTTGGCAGCCGTGAAGATAGACAAAACCGGCGGTGTGGACCTGGCGCGCATCTACAGCCGCCAGACGGCGGAACGCAAGCCCGGGGAGCCGTTGCGGCCGGGCACCGGAGAGGGAGACAGTGTGGAACTCTCCAGTCAGGCGCGTGAACTCCAGTCTTTCCGGCAAAAGCTGGCTGAGTTGCCTGCCGTTCGAACCGAATTGGTGGAGCAGTTGAAGGCTGAAATTGAGGCCGGCACCTTCAAAGCCGACGCCCGGAAGATCGCCGAAGGTTTGTTGCGGGAGTGGGGCGGGGAGGCCGAATGACCACCGTTGACCTGGCCGCTTGTCTCCGGCGGGAAATCGAGTTGGCGGCCGGGATTGTAAGCACCCTGGACGAGCAACAAAAAGCCTTGCTCGGATTGGACCTGGCGGGGCTTGAGGCGTCCGTGCCGGCCCTGGATGAACTGACAGAGGAACTGCGCCGGGCCGAGGGGCGGCGCCAGGCGGCCGCCGGGGTGATCGCCGCGGGCTACGGGTTCGATGCCGGCGCGCCGCTCCGGGAACTGTTGGCCGCTCTGCCCGCGGCGGAGCGCCGGGAACTGGAACAGGCGCGCCGGCGCCTGGGAGCGCTGATCGAAGAAATCTGCCGCTTAAACCACGCGAACTATGCACTGATGCTGAACGCGGCCCGCTTCAACCGGGTTGTCTTACAGTTCGTCGCAGGGACAGCCGCGACCTACGCGCGTAACGGGGCGCCCGGCGAGGCCGGGGAGGCCCGGTCCCTGATCTTCAGCCAGGAAGCGTGATTCCTGCCCATATCCAAACCCAGGGGGGGTCGTCGCGTGTCCTTTCTCGGCATCGAAATCGCCCGGCGCAGCCTGCACGGTCACCAGCAGGCGATGAACACAGTAGCGCACAACATCGCCAACATCAACACGCCGGGATACAGGCGGCAGGAGGCCGTGCTCCAGACCACGACGGCCATCGCCTACCCGTCGGTTTCCTCCCCGCGGCCCGGACAGTTGGGTACGGGAATGGCTGCGGTGGAAATCAAGCGCTACAGCGACGCCTACCTGGACCGTCAGGTGCGGGAGGCTCATTCGGCTATCGGCTACTGGTCCGGGGTGGAAACCGCGCTGCAGCGCGTGGAGGCCGTTTTGCCCGAACCCACCGATTTCGGGATCCAGGCGCTTCTCGGGAATTTCTTCGGTGCTTGGCACTACCTGGCCCAGGACCCGGGCAACCCGGGCTCCCGGGCGGCGGTGCGGGGCGCGGCGGAAACGCTGGCGAACAGCCTGTCGCTGGCCCATCACTCGTTGACGAACATCAGAAACGACCTCGTCGGCGACGGTCCGGTGCCGGCGAGGCAAAACAACCTCTTCGCGCAGCAGGTGGGCCGGATCAACTCCATCGGGGGGCACATCGCCGAACTGAACTGGGAGATCGCCTACCAGCGCACCGCCGGCGCCAACCCGAACGACCTTTTGAACCGGCGGGACCACCTGTTGGAGGAACTGGCCAAACTGGCGGACGTGAGTGTAGGCGTGACCGACGCCGGACTCAACCTGATCAGCGTCCGCGTTTACGGGCTGGAACTGGTTGACGGCGGCCGCTACCTGGAAACAGGCCACGGGTTTACGGAATTGGCCGCTGACGATTCGGGTCTGCAAACGCTGATCACCGTGCTGGACGGCAGCAGCCGGGGCGAGTTGGCCGGCACCTTCGCCGCGGGCGCAAGGGTGGCGGACTATCTGGACGGTCTGGACACACTGATGTCCAGCCTTGCCGGTGCGGTTAACGGTGTGTTCAACAACGAAGAGTTTCTTAGGTACGAAAACGGCGTTCTGACCCTGGGGAACGGAGCCGGCGAACTGCTTGCCGCCGTCACCGCCGAGCAGGCTTGGGCGGCCGCCCAGATTCGGGAGCAGCGGGTGGTCGACGCCGACGGGGACGGTGGGGGCGACACCACCCTGGATGGCTACTACCAGCAATTGGTCACCGGGATCGGTGCCGATTTGAATGCCGCCCAGGGGGGCATCGCCAACGTGAGCGCCATCCTGGGCCAGATCGAAGCGTTGCGAGAGTCCGTTTCCGGGGTGAACCTGGACGAGGAACTGAGCCGGATGATTCAGTACCAGTACGGGTACCAGGCGGCCGCCCGCGTGATTACGGTGCTGGATGAACTGCTGGACACCCTGATCAACCGGATGCTTTAAATAGTTATTGGGGGTTGACGGTATGCGGATCAGCACCCACTTGTTTTACAAGAACCTACTGAGCAGTATTCACCGGGAGCACCTCGGAGCCGCCCGGGTTCAGGAGCAGATTGCCAGCGGGCGGCGGATCAACCGCCTGAGCGAGGACCCGGCGGCCCTGAGCCAGGTCCTGTCGTTGCGCACCGCCACCAGCGAAATCCGGGACTACGTGCGGGGCATTGATTTACAAAAATCGCGCTTAAACCGCGCCGAAGAAGCGCTCGCCCAGGGGACGCAGGTGATGCAGGACGCCCGGGTGATAGCCGTCCAGGGCGCCACCGGCACCTACTCGGCCGCGGATATGCGGAACCTGGCGTCTCAGGTGGATCAGATGATCACCGCGCTGGTCGGTTTCGCGAATGCCTCCCGCGGGGGCGTGAAACCGGAAGGTCTCTTCGAGCGGGATGACGTCAATAGCCGGGTCATCTACCACCCGCCATCGTCCTGGGAGGGGGAGGTCACCGGCGAAGGCTGGGGCCGCGTGCTGACCCTCAACATGTTGGTGGGCACTATCGACCCCGGGCGCGTGTTTGGTACTGTGGATGACGGTGTCGACGGGGAAGGGAACCCCGTGCAGCGCGCCACCATGTTCGACACCCTGTTCGACTTGCGCGACCGGTTGCGGGCGGGTGACCGGAGCGGGGTGGATGGCCTAACCGGCGCCCTTGAAGGGCACATCGACACCCTGGTGCAGGGCCGCGGTGACCTGGGCGGGCGTGGCTACCAGTTGGACAAGATTCAGGGACAGATCCAAATGCAGAACGAACAGTTGGCCGAGGTGCTGTCCAAGATCGGGGACACGGACGTGGCTGAGGCCGCGATCCGGATCAACCGGCACGAACTGGTGCTCCAGGCCACCCTGTCCACCGCGGCCCGCCTGATGCACGTCAGCCTGCTCAACTACCTGCGCTAATTATCTTTGAGAGGACGGCTGCAAGGGGACTGTCCCCATCGCACCACACCCAAGCACCTCAGGGGGTTTTCCCCTTAAGCCACCCTTGATCGGGGGTGATCCGGATGAAAATCGGGGCCGGGGGACTGCAGTCCCTGATCCAGTACGACGCCGTGGCTCGCCGGACCGAGAGCGCGGACCGGGTCAACCCGGCCCGTGAACTTGCGCAAAACCCGGCCCCGAGCGACCTGCGGGACATGGTCCGTGCCGTGGAGCGGCTGAACCGGATGGCCGAAATGTACAACCAGCAGGTCGTCTTTCGCCTGAACCGTGACCGCGGAGGCAAGCGCCACCGGATCCGGATGATGAATAAGGAAACCGGCGAAACCATCCTGGAGGTCGACGTCAACGAACTTCCCGCCCTGGCGCGGCAGTTCTCCAACGCGGTGGGACTGGTTATCGACACCGAAACCTGAGCGGAATCAGCGCCGATAATTTGTGATACAATCATAGCATCAAATATCTTAGGAGGTTAACGATGGTTGGTAGACGGTTCAGAGTGGTAATAATGTACGACCCGGAATACGCCGGATATGTCGTTGATGTTCCGGAATTAGTCGGATGTATGAGTCAGGGGAAAACCATCGATGAGGCATTAAACAACATCAAGGATGCCATTAAGGGATGGCTCTACGTTGAAGAAAAACATGGCCGGAAAGATGTTTACGAAGTAAGGGAAGTTTTCCTGGGGGAGGTTACCGTCTAATTGGGGAAATTAGCTAACATATCCGGCAAGGATGCAGTGAGGGTGTTCCAGAAATTCGGCTAGCAGTTGGATCACCAAACAGGTGGCCATATGATTCTTTATCACGATTCCAGACCCACGCTATCGATTTCAAATCATAGAGAGTTGGCTCCAGGCTTATTAAGAGGTCTGATAAGAAAGAGCGGCCTAACAGTGGATGGTTTTCTAGAAAAAGGGGCCTGACCCTTTTTCAGGACCGGCCGCCGCTTCTTACTCCTTCTGGTCCACAAAAGCCCCGCTGGTCAGGCCCCCGCCCCCCTGCTCCCGGCCTCCGTAGCTTCGAAGAACATCCCGGCCTCGCCGCGCCCGCCGGATCTCTCCCCGTACCAGATCACGGCTTTCCTCCAGGCGCTGCCGGTTCGCGGCGTCCATCTCCGCCGCCTCCCGGAACAGGACCTCGATCGCCGCCCACACCTGCCGGGCTTCCGCATCCGACCCGCCGCCCGCCGGCTGCGCCGCCGGTGCACCCGCGCGTACCGCCCGGAGGTGGTCAAAGCGGTCCATGCACTGCTGCCGCTCCTCCGCCAACGCCATGAAGCGGTCCAGGGCCTCCTCGGAGGGACTGTCCCGAGGGGGGCGGTCCCGAGGGGAACAGTCCCCTTCGGGTTCCAGGGGGACTGTTCCCTTTCCCAGGAGGACTGTTCCCTCCGTGTCAGGGGGGCAGTTCCAGGGGGACTGTCTCCTTCCCAGGGGGACTGCCCCCTTCCCGGCGAGCGCTTCGCGTTGTTCCCCGACGATCTCCAGTATCCGCCGCGCAAGCTCCAGCTGCTCCTCCGCGACCGGGCTCCGGGTCGCCGGGCTGTTCTTCGGGCTCTTTGCCTCCCGGCTTTCTTTCACGTTCCATCGACCGCCCTTGTTTCAGCGTGGTTGCGCGTTTACGGCTTTCCCGATCGCTCCGGCGGGTGTTTCGTATCCACTGATGGGCTATCTTTCCGGTTCCATTGGTTCCTGCTCCGGAGCGCGGTTCGGTTCGAGGGCCTGGCTCCAGGCTTCTTTCAGTTCCCGGACCATCCGGTTCACCTCGGCCAGCATTTCCCGGTCCTTTTTCAGGTTGGCTTGGACGAGCCGGTCGTGGATGTGGTCGTAAAGCGCATCCAGATCCTGTCCGATTCTAAAATCGGTGTTCAAAGTCTCTCGTAAGTAGGAAACGATATCCTGGGCCCTTACCAGGGCGTTGTGCGCCCGCGGCAGGTCTTTGTATTCCAGCGCCAGGTCGGCCTGTTTGGCAAACTTCAGAATGCCGTTGAACAACATCAGCACCAGTTGTCCCGGCCTCGCGTTCAAAACGGCGTTTTGCTGGTACTGCGCAAAGGGGTTGACAGCGGCCATGGGATCACCTCCTTAACAAGGACCGGAATCAAAATTATGGCAGGCCGCACTTGTACCTCCACAGGCCTTAGGGACAAAAATGAATTCCCGGTTCCCAATATTCTGAATTCTGACTCCTGAATTCTACCCCCGGAACATTCACCCGCCGAACTGCTGCGCAAGCCACGCGCTCTGGGTATTCATCCGGGAAATGGCCTGCTCCAGGGCGGTGAATTGTTTCCAGTAGCGGTCTTCCAGGTGTTGAAGGCGCTCTTCGGCCCGTTGGATCCGCTCGTCCAAACCGCCGATCTTCCGCCCGATCCAGCTTGGATCGTAAGACGAAGTTTGGGTTGACGATCCCGCCCGGGTGGTGAGCTGCTTAACCGAGGCGTCCAGATAACCGTACAGCCGGTGCCCGATGCCCCGCTCCTCGTTGGTGGCGCCGCTCTGGTTGAAAATTCTGGCCACGCCATCCGGGTCTTGATCGATGGCTTGCCTGAGCCTGGCCTCGTCGATCACCAGCCTGCCCTGATCAGCGAAGCTGCCGGGGGTGATCCCGATGTGCGTCAAGTGGTTCAGCGATGCGCTCAAGCCGGCCACCGGGGTGAAGACGTCCGCCCGCAGCCGGCTGACGATGCCGCTTAAGATGCTGTCGTGGCGCAGCAGGCCGCTTCTGGCCTTCTGCTCCCACTGGTCGACCTGCTTATCGGTCATGTGTTCCCGGACGGGGTCGTTATCCAGGAGGGGGGGGTAATCGCGGAATCGCTCCTCCCGCAGTTTCCCGTTGAGCAAATCCAGAACGCCGTTGTACGCATTAACGAAACCCTTGATCTGTTGCAACACGGACGCGGTGTCGCCGCGGACGCTCAGGGCGGCGTTGCCCGTCGCCTTCAAGCTGAAGTGCACGTTGTTCAGCGTGAAATCATTGGTGGGGCGGGTGACCTCCAGGCCGTTGAGCGTGGCCCGGGCGCTGGTGCCACCCTGCTCGGCGGCGGTACCGAGTCGCAACACCTCGGCCAGGAACCCGGTGGTCCCCACCCCGATTTCATGACCCGCGGCATTGTTGTCGCCGGTACGGGTCGTGGAGATGGACACCCGGTCCGAGGAATGCTCGTAGAAGACCGTCAACCCGAGCGCCTTGTCCGCCGAGATGCGGGCCAACACCCCGTTTAGGGTTTCGGTGTGCGCGTCTACGGTGAAAACCTTGTTGTTGGCCGTGCCGTCGTGGTTGAAGGTGGTGAGGCTAAAATCGAAGGTGTGGCCGTCAGGGTTCCACCTGAAGTTCGTGTCGAAAAACTTAGCCCGTTGGGACCAGAGCGTCGCCTCCGGATTCACCTTGCCCGCGCTGCTCGCCGACACCGGGCCGACGCTGGTCTTATAGGCGGTCGTGGCCAGAAAGGTCACCGTGACGGCATAGTCCGCATTTGCGGCCGCCGGCGTGGCCGTGGCGGTCACCGCCGCCGGGTTTGACGAGGCCACCGTCTTGGCCAGAAAGGTGGAATCGAGTTGCATGGGGAAGACGGTCTTGTTGCGGAAGGCGAGCAGGGCGGAGTTAATACCGCGGTAGTCCTCCCGCCGCCACTCCAGCACCTGGCGCTCCTGGCGCAGCCGGTCCACGGGCTTGCGGTGGGTCTTCACCAAATCCTGGATCATCTTTTGGGTGTCCAGGCCCGTGGCCAGCCCGCCGATGCGGTTGATGCTCATCCTTGCCACCTCCTTAAGGCCGGTCCGAAGATCGGCAACCAGGTAAAATGGGGACAGGCACCTTTTCCG
>DBEH01000033.1 GCA_002294005.1 Firmicutes bacterium UBA911
ACCCCGATCATGGGGGCGGTGGCCCACAACATCGGGTCCGTGCTGGTGATATTGAACTCGGTCCGTCTCCTCGCTTTTCGGCCCGGGCGGGGCTTTGCCGCCACATAATTATTCGGCTAATCGGCGCTTTTCAGGCGGCGGCGCACCAGTTTTTCCAGTTCAATGGCCAGGAAGCCAGGCGTGGCCGCCAGGGCGATGTACGCCCACCATTCGGCCGGGAAAGGCAATGTTCGGAACGGACTGAAGCCGAGGAGCGGTTCGCTGTAGACAATCAACAACTGCAGCCCCAGTGTAAATGACGCCCCCGCCAGGAGCCAGCGATTCGAAAACGGATTCATGGTGAAGGCCGAGGCGGTGAGCCACCTTGCGGTGCCCAGGTAGGCCAACTGCACCATCACGATGGTGGTGAAAGCTACCGTCTGGGCCTGGGCGAGCACAGTGCCGGAGGGGTGGCCGCCGGCACCGTTCACATACAGCAGGAACATGGTGAGCGCGGCCCCCGCCGAAACCACCGACACGATGGCCACCTTCAAGATGAACAACCGGTTGACCAGCGCGCCCGCCGGGTCCCGCGGCGGGCGGTCCAAAGTGCCCCGCTCCTTCGGTTCGTGGCTCAGCGGAATGGCGCAGGCTACGGCCATGACCAGGTTCACCCAAAGGATCTGGATCGGTTCCACCGGGAGGCGCAGAGCAAATACCGGCACCAGCGGCGCTATCAGCACCGCGCCCAGCACCACCAGTCCCTGCCCGCCGTTGGTGGGGAGCAAGAACAAAATTACTTTCCAGATGTTGTTAAAGGTGTGCCGCCCCTCCTCCACGGCCCGGACGATGCTGGCGAAGTTGTCGTCGGCCAACACCATGTCCGACGCCTCCTTGGACACCTGGGTGCCGGTGATACCCATGGCGATGCCGATGTCGGCGGCCGACAGCGCCGGGGCATCGTTCACCCCGTCTCCGGTGACCGCCACCACGTGGCCGTGCCGCTTGAGCTGCTGCACGATCCGGTACTTGTGTTCCGGGTCCGCCCGGGCATACACCGAGACCGATTCGACCACCGCGTAGAGTTGGTCGTCGCTCATGGCCTCGATTTCCGATCCGGTCACCGTGCGCTCCTCGCCCAACCCGATCTGCAACTGAGTGGCGATGGCCCTGGCGGTATGGGCGTGGTCGCCGGTGATCATCACCACCCGGATCCCGGCCCGGAGACAATCCCTCACCGCCGCCGCCGCTTCCTCCCGGGGCGGGTCGATCATTCCTTGCAGCCCCAGAAAAACCATTCCGGTGAGGTCGTCGGTAGTGATGGACGTCACGTGGCTCGGAACGTGTTTTTGGGCCATGCCCAAGACCCGCATCGCGTCGGCGGCCATGTTGTCCACCTCGGCGACGATCCGCCGTGCGGCGAGGTCGGTGGTGATGCCGTCCTCCAATTGGCTGGCGCACATCGCCACCACCCGCTCGGGTGAACCCTTGACGCAGATCAAGTTCTCCCGGGAGCTTGCGCGCACCAACACGGCCATGTACTGCAGTTCCGAATCGAACGGAATCTCGTCCAGACGCTCGTCCCGGCCGTTGATGCCCGCCTTGAGGGCGGCGACCACCAGGGCGCCTTCGGTGGGGTCGCCGGTGATGCCGTACGCGCCGCTGTCGTCGCCGCCTCCGGCACCTTGTTGGTTGAGGACGGCGTTGTTGCACAAGTAGCCGGCGCGCAAGGTCTCGAACAGATCCGGTGCTTGTTTTTCGGGCCACGCGATCAGGTTTTCGTCTTCGTCCTTGAATTCGCCCCGCGGTTCGTAACCCACGCCGGTGATCACGTAGCTCCGGCCGCCGGCGAACACCTCGCGCACCGTCATCTCGTTCCTGGTCAGTGTTCCGGTCTTGTCGGAACAAACGACCGTGGCGCAGCCCAGGGTTTCCACGGCGGGCAGGCGCCGAATCAAGGCGTTGCGGCGCGCCATGGCCGTCACTCCCAGCGAGAAGGCGGCGATCAGGGCCGCCGGCAGGCCTTCGGGCACCATGGCCACCACCATGCCCACCGAGGCCATGAAGATGTACCCGAGTTCGTAACCCAGATGCAGCCCCAGGGCGAAGTTCACGGCGCTGAGCGCGAAGATGCCGATCATGATCGCCCTAGTAAACTGGCCGATCTTTTTCAAAATAGGCGGGGTGGGTTTTTGCGTGCCGGTAATGAGGCCCGAAATCTTTCCCATCTCGGTGCGCGGGCCGGTGGCGGTCACCACCCCGCGCCCCACGCCCCGCGCCACGAAAGTGCCGCTGAAGGCCATGTTCCGCTGATCGCCCAGCGGCAAGCGCCTGTGGTGGTCGTGTGGTTCGGAGCGCTTGCCGGTGGGCACCGACTCCCCGGTCAGCAGGGCCTCGTCCAGCGCCAGATTCTTGCCGGCGATCAGGCGCAGATCGGCGGGCACTCGCTCCCCGGCCTCCAGCAGCACCACGTCGCCGGGCACCAGGTCACGGGTGGCCGTCGTCCGCGCCTCACCGTCACGCAGTACCCGGCACTGAGGGACCATCATCTGCCGCAGGGCACCGATCGCCCCCTCGGCCTTGCCCTCCTGGATGAAGCCGATGATCGCCGTGGCCAGCACCACCGCCAGGATCACCCAGCAATCCAGGTGCTTGCCCAGCCCAAACGCCACCACCGCGGCCACCATGAGCACATAGAGCAACGGGTTGTGAAACTGCAGCAGGAAGCGGGCCAGCGGGCCGCGGGCCCTGAGTTCCAGCTCGTTCGGCCCGTACGCTTGCAGGCGCCGGGAGACCTCACCCGGCGTCAGCCCCTCTTCGGTGGTTTTCAATTCGGCCAGCGCCTCCTCGACGGAGAGCGCGTAATACCGCACTTGCTGGTCAACCATCCCGGACACCCCTTTATCAAGTTGATTCTATAATAGTACGGGCGTGGCCTTGATCCCCAATCTACTTCTAGGTGCTGAAGACTGTCAAGCAGTCCCCTGCAGCACGTGCTGAGCATCCGGACGCTGCAGAAAATGACCGCGTTGCCGGAGCGGTTTGTGATCAGCCAAAACCTGAAGTCCCAAAGTGGTTAGCGATACCTTCATTCAGGTGGCGCTGGATTCGTAACAATAACGCCCGGTCCTCTGTCTTTTGTGTCGGGAGTATCGCTAAAACGGGGCGAATTTGGCCGGTTTGAAGCGTGTTTTGAGCCGGTACTGATTTTAATTATCGCTGGGTTGGATGGTTTCGCGGCCTGGGGCATGATCGCCGGGATCCCGGCCTACAAAAAGTCAAAAGGCAGACTCCGACCCCATCAGTAACACTCCCTCCTTGGTCATCCTGCTCAAAGTCCCTTCCATGTTTTTGTATTCTTCCTCCGTATAAAGATGCGGTTCAAGGCGGGGGATGTCGAGTACTTTTTTGACGGTAGCAAACGCATCATCTCGCCGTTCCCCCTTATAAACGACAAGAAGGTCAATATCGCTCCCCACAGTGTAGTTCCCCTTGGCATAAGAGCCAAAAAGAACCACCTGGACCAGTGAGAGCCGTCTCCCAAGCTCCTCAAGCCTTTCGGAGAGGACTTGGATGATTTCCTCCCGATCAAATTCTGGATAGAAGACCCGCACAGAACCTGACGATCCTTTCCGCATGCGCAATGAGCCTCTTTGCCTCCTCCTCGGTATATCGTGTTCGGGGAGAACCCGATGGATGGGCATTCGGATACCTCGTCGGGATATACGCTTTATCCAGCTCCAACGCGCTATTTTCAAGTTCCTTTGAAACCGGGTGCCTTCTGGATAGCTCCTTAAGCAGATCGGCCACCGAATGGCCCCAAGCCTCGGCGCCCATCTTCTGAAAGACGGCTTTAACCGCCTTTTCTGCGGCCTGTTGGGATGAAAAGCAAGCCCAGTCATAAAAGCCCCCGTTTAGATCGCTTTTGGCATGTACCAAGTCTCCCTCCGCCTGATCCATCCAATCACGGCTTCTCTCCACAGTTGGACGACACCTCGCTTATACCCAAGACTTGATAACCGGCCGAAGTCAGTATACCATGCGTTACGGTTTCTGAATACTTTTTATCAAATTCTGCAAATTGATTTGCCGGACGGCCCGCCGCCGAATGATAATCGGCCCGCGGGGCACAATGAAAGCGGACGCTTTTGGCCCGAATTGCGCTGGGGGTGATTTCCGAGTGGAAACGGATGTCGAATGGCACGACTGGAAGCGGCTCTTGGGAACGGCGGTGCACGCCGCCAAAGCGGTGGGCGTGCCCGATAGATACATCGAAGAAGTGGCCTACCGGATCGGCGGGGTGCTGGCCGACCACTTCGACCCCGGAAACCGGGAACAGCGCCTGATCAAGGAACTCTGGGAACAGGGCAACGAGGGCGAAAAGCGGGCCCTGGCGGCCCTATTCGCCCGGATGCTCGACAACGACGCCGGCCGCCCGGGACCGGCGGATACCGCGAGGCAATCCGACACCCATTGAATTTGAACGGTTAAGGCGCGAACAGGAACAGGCCGTGCTCGGTTTTAACGGATCACGATCACGGGGCAGCGGGCCAACTGAATCACTTTACGGGCGACGCTGCCGAACAGCATGGCGCCCAGCCGGCTCTGGCCGGTGGCCCCGACAATGATGTGATCGCAATCGTTCTCGCGGGCGTACTCGGCAATCACCTGCCCGGGATCTCCCGGCAGGGAGATCTTCTCCACCGGAACACCCTGGGTGTCGAAAACCCCGGCCGCTTCGTCCAGAATGCCTTGGGAGCGCCGGCGAAGGGCGTTTTCGATGTTTACGTGCGCGTCGTACTCCCGGAGGTTGGGGATCTTGTACACGCTCAGCAGAATCACCCGGGCTTCGGGGTGATGCTTCACGAGTCTGCTCGCGTACTCGACCGCGGTCTGGGCGTTTTCCGAACTGTCGGTGGCCACGAGCACCTTCTTGAACACGGGCACGACCTCCTCTCGGAATACTCCAAGTGATGGGGAGAAAATGCTGTCTTTTCACCACCAAGGTATACCTTTCGACCGGCTTGTGTCAATTAATCAGGAGCACCCCTGGTTCGGCGGGGTGCTCCTGAGCATTGAGCCCATCACCAGCGTAATGTGCCCGTCGGTTTCCGGCCGGCCAAGACGCAGCCCTGGTCGGGTCGACAACCTGCCGGCCGACCCTCACTTCAGGATGATCTGCTCCGGGGACTGCTTCGGCACGTGGCGCACCCCCGCCGGCTGGGCGGGTTCCTCAGGAGCCGGTGTACAGCAGGTAGACGACCACGGCCGCCGCGATCAGCACGACCGGCACCAGGAACCGCCCGAATGGGGATCTTTTCCCGCTCACGCACATCACCTCCCTAGCCATGTCTTCGGGTCATGCCTTTGGAGTTCTTCTGCCTGGTGCTCCAGATTTCCTGCTTGTGGCAACACGTTTTGCCCCGGCGTTTTCTGTGCTATGATACCCTTGACAGGCCGGGCCAACCCCGATGGAGAGGAGTATCCCGCCCGTGCGACCAACCTGGGACGAAATCTTCATGGAGCAGGCGCACCTGATGGCCCGCCGCTCCACCTGCCTGCGCCGGCAGGTCGGCGCCGTGCTGGTCCGCGACAACCGGGCCATTGCCAGCGGCTACAACGGCCCGCCTTCCGGTCTGCCGCACTGCGACGAACGCGGCGGCTGCCTGCGGGAGCAACTGGGGGTGCCGAGCGGGCACCGCCAGGAAATCTGCCGGGCCCTGCACGCCGAGCAGAACGTGATCTTGCAGTTGGCCATCACCGGCCTGAACGGGCGCGACACCGTCCTGTACGTCACCCACTTCCCGTGCTTCACCTGCGCCAAGCTCTTGGTGCAGCTCGGGGTCCGCCGGATCATCTGCCAGCTTGGGTATCCCGACCAGTTTTCAGCCGACCTCCTGGAGGAAGCCGGAATCCAACTGTACTTAATGCGCGAAGGTTGAACCGGCCGTAAGCGCGCGCCAGAGGTCCGGGGGGCAGACCGCCCTCAAGGCCACCTCGCGGTAGGCGGAGCACCCGGCGAAAGGGGTGGGGGGCCAGTCCCCCAACCGGGGCCGGGGGCTCGAGCCTTCGTGGATGAGCGGGGGTTGGCGTGAGCGACGGGCATCCAGCAGCCACTGCCGCACCAGTTCGTCCTCGCCGCGGTTGGTCAGGACGGCCCGCAGGCGGCGGGCGCGGGTGGTGGATGGGCAGCAGATGAAGGTCCGGCACACCAGGGGCCGGGCGTGGTAGGTCCGGCAGGTGCGGGTTTGGTGGTCCAGGAGACAGCAGCTTCCATCGGCGCCGGCGGCCAGAATGATGTCCACGGCCGGCCCGTCCACAAGCACGTGCGCGTAGGCGGCCAAAAAGTCCGCCAGCCCGGCTTCGGGGGCGACGGCGGTTTTGAGGTTTAAGCAGTCGATCCAGGTCAGCGGCAGCCGCTCGGCGCAGCAGCGGTCGCAGCCCGCGCAGGACCCGCGCCCGGGCGCGCGGCCCCGGTCAAGAGGCAGCTCCAGGATCGCCCGGTCGAGCACCGCCAGGTAGTCCTCAACGGTCGCTTCCGGGTCGCGGACGCTCACGTCGTACCCGGCCTTGCCCCCGATTCTGCGCACAATGACGGCCAATTTGTGTTCCATGTTCATCATTATAACTCCGGAGGGCGGGTGCGGCATTACTCAAAGCCGACTGGCCGGCAATAACGGCCCGCCATGTCCCGCGGCGCTTGAGCCCGGAAAAGGGGAGCGGGCAACGCAGGTCGGCCGGGGAAGCCATCTGGCGCAACCCAGCTTCGGCCGAAATTTGGACGGGTGAGGTGGGGCCGGCGGCCCCCGGCGCCGCCTTAAGCGCGCCCGGTGAAGATCGACTTCAAGAAGGCCGTGCTGCTGGTTAGGCCGAAGTACACGTGCCCGGCGATGGAGGCGGTGAGCAGGACGCTGCACAGGTAAATCATCCGGCGAATGTTGTTTAAGCCCCCGAAAAGGCCGATCCACCGGGCGAAGAACCGGGGGAAGTACAGGAACCAGCCCAGAAGCAGGGCGTAGGGGATCAGCACCAGCCACAGGGTGTACAGGAACTTCTGGCCCGGATTGTATTTGGGGAACTTCGGTTTCTTGGGGGTCAGGAAGAACTCGTAGGCCAGGAACTTCTTCAGCCGGGGCCCGAGGTCCTCTGGCCCCGGCACGATCTCGGTTTTGTCCCGCCCGTAGAGGTAGGCGCCGAAAAGCGCCGTCAGCAGGTAACCGGCCATAAAATGGATCTTTTTCGCCGAGCGCATATTCAGGAAACTCCAGCGCCGCGACGGGTTGGTAAGGTAAAACCCGGTGGCCACCTCGAGGGCCAAGGTGGGCACCAGCAGCCAGTGAAAGAGCCGCACCGGCAGTGGATGACGCAGCTTGCCCACTCTTTCTTCACCTCCTCAAAAAGGTGTCTGACACCTTTTTCGGGCTAGAAGACGAGGATGCGGTTCGGGACGGGTTCGTCCAGGCTGATCACGTGGGCCACGCACGACATGCAGGGATCGAAGGAATGGAGCACGCGGGCGATCTCGACCGGTTTTTCCGCGTCGGCCACCGGGGTGCCCACCAGGGCTTCCTCCACCGGGCCCAGGTCCCCTTGGTCGTCGCGGGGCGAGAAGTTCCAGGCCGTGGGGGTGATGATCTGGTAGTGTTTGATGCGGCCGCCCTTCACCTCCAGCCAGTGTCCCAGCCCCCCGCGCATGGCCCCGGTCAGTCCCACCCCCGAGCCGGATTCGGGAACCTGGTAGCGGTTGAACACCGGTTCTCCCGGGCGGAGCGCGGTCAGCCACTTTTGCATCAGCCCGGCCACCTCGCGGGAGATCAGCACCCGGGCGATTTTGCGGTCCATCACCGAAACGCCCCGGCGGTAGTCGCCCCGTACCCAAAGCTGGGCCAGCGGTCCGCCTTCCAGCGCCCGGCCGCGGTAGCGGGGCGTCTTGGACCAGGAGTAGCCTCCCGGTTTGTCGGGGTTGGGCCGGGTTTCACCCCGGGTTGGGTGGGCGCTCGGTTCACCTTCGAAGTGCGTGTAGCGCAGGTGTTCTGCGATCTCCCCTGAATCAACCGCCTCCATCCGCCCGTCGATCACGGCCGCCCCCGGGAAATGGTCGCCGGAGGCCTCCGGGTCCAGGGGAAACAGCCCGAAGCTTAAGAAATCGGCTCCCCGCACGCCGATCTCAAAATAGTCGGGATAGTATTCGGCCAGGGTGTGCACGTCCGGCAGCATCCGCTCCTCGATGAACTGCTGGATTGACTTCACGATGGAGAGCAGGTTCAAAACGGTGACGGCGGTCACCGGGACGCTTGAACCCCCCGGAACGATCCCGTGCGAGTGGGGGGCCTTGCCGCCCAGCAGCGCGTTTATCTCGTACGCTTTCCGGCTCACGTCGATGGCCTGAAGATAGCTTTGCGCCAAGTGTTCGTTTTCCGCCTCCGGCAAGCGGTAGTCGGTGGTCGGCGGGGGTACCAGGGGCCGGAACTCCGGCAGCCGGACGTAGTCCGGGACGGCAAAGAGATAGAAGTGCCGGATGTGGTTCTGGAGCATGTCGCCCGCGAAGATGAGGTTTCGCAAGAGGTTGCCGTTGTGCGGCGGCCGTACCCCCGCCAGGTCCTCAACCGCAAAGGAGGCGGCGACGGCGTGCGCCGTCGGGCAGATGCCGCAGATGCGCTGGGTGATGTAGGCCGCGTCCCGCGGGTCCCGGTCCCGAAGAATTAATTCGAAACCCCGGAAGACGGTGGCGCCGCAGCGGGCGTGGGTCACCCGCCCCGCCTCGACCCGCACCTCGATCTGGCTGGCGCCCACGGTGCGGGTGGTGGGGTTGATCACGATCTTTTGCCCCTTTTCCGCGTCTGCCGCCATGGACATGCCCCTTAATTCCGCTTTAAGCGAAAGACCTTCTTGGCTTTTCGGAGACCCTTTCCCCACTCTTTCTGCAGCCGGCCGGTAAGCAGTTTGCCGGTCAGGTGCAGGCCGATCCCCAGGGCGGCGGCCAGCCCGGCCCCCACCCCGACCCGGTCGGCCCCCACC
>DBEH01000058.1 GCA_002294005.1 Firmicutes bacterium UBA911
CGGGAGGGCTCCCCTCGTGGGAAGCCGCTTGAGGTCTCACATCTACTCCCGACCCCCAGTCCCCTACTTAAACCTTACACTCACAACGGTAATGCCGCGCTGACGGTAATGGGCCGCTACCCGCGGATATCAACCTCCGAACGGATGGCCGGCGAAAAGGTCGGAGGTGCCGGGCTCAAGGTCCGCGATGTTGTCGGCCGCAACCTTGTTACCTTCGCCGTTATTGTTCACAGTGCCGTTTACCAGTATCACCGCGTCCGGCCGCAACAGGTGCCGGAAACGGGCATATACCTTGGGGAAAACAACGATCTCGGCCCGTGACGTCAGGTCTTCCAGGTAGAAGAAACACATCGGCTCCCCCTTGCGGGTGGTGATCATCTTCAACCCGACCACCAGGCCCCCGAGGATGACCTGCTGCCCCGGGTTTAACTCCGGAATTTCCGCGGTGTCGCCGGTCGTCAGGCGGCGCAAGGTGTCCTTGAGCTCCTGCAGGGGGTGACCGGTCAAGTACAGCCCGAGCATTTCCTTTTCCATGGCCAAAAGCTCGCGGCGCTCGAACTCAACGAGATGCGGCATCTTAAGTTTGGGAGAGAGCGCACGAGCCGTCTCCCCGCGCAGGTCCCCGAAGAGGCTTAACTGGCCCGATTCCCTTTCCTTCTGCAGCCGGTGCGAGAAGCTCAAGGCCTCGTCCAGCACGGCCAGAAGCTGTGTCCGCCGGAGACCGAAGCTCGATGCGGCGCCCGCCCGGATCAGACTTTCCAGCACCCGTTTGTTGACCACTTTCCCGTCCAACCGGGTGCACAAATCGGGCAAGCTCGAAAACGGTCCGTTCTGTTCCCGGGCCTCGATCACCGCTTTCACCGCCGCCTCGCCCACATTCCTGATGCCGGCCAGCCCGAACCGGATCTTGTTTCCCACCACCGTGAAGTCCTTGCCGCTCTCATTGACGTCCGGTGGCAGCACCTCGATCCCCAGGCGCCGGCACTCCTCCACGTAATTGGAGACTTTCTCCGCGTTGTCCTTGACCGACGTCAACAACGCCGCCATGTATTCGAGCGGGTAGTTCGCCTTCAAATAGGCGGTCTGGTAAGCGATCAGCGCGTAGGCGGCGCTGTGGGATTTATTGAAGCCGTAACCGGCGAAATAAGCCATGAGATCGAAGATTTGGCCGGCCACCGCCGGGTCGACGCCGTGCTTCACGGCGCCGTCCAGGAATTGGTGCGAGAGCCCGGCGATGATCTCGGGCTTTTTCTTGCCCATGGCCCGGCGCAAAAGATCCGCCTCCCCGAGACTGAAACCGGCCAGGTCGCTGGCGATGCGCATGACCTGTTCCTGGTACAAGATCACTCCGTATGTATCCCTCAAAATCGGTTTCAACTTCGGATGGAGGTAACGCACCTCGGTCTCACCATGTTTGCGTTTGACGAAGTCCTCAACCATTCCGCTGCCCAGGGGTCCGGGCCGGTACAGGGCCACGAGAGCGATTACGTCCTCAAAAACCTCGGGGCGAAGTTCGCGCAGGATGTTGCGCATCCCGGTGGACTCCAACTGAAAGACGCCGGCGGTATCCCCGCGCCCCAAGAGATCGTAGGTCGGCAGGTCGTCCAGCGGGATTCCAGCTATCTCGACCTTCCGGCCCCGGTGACGCCGGACCGATTGCACCGTATCCCCGATCACCGTCAGGGTGCGCAGGCCCAAAAGGTCCATTTTCAGGAGACCGAGTTCCTCGACGGCCTCCATGGGGAACTGGGTGGCCACCACTCCGTCTGAAGTGCGGTACAGGGGTACGTAGTCAGTGAGTTTTTCTTTGGCGATCACCACCCCGGCGGCGTGTATGGAGGCGTGCCGGGGCGTGCCTTCAAGGGCGCGGGCCATTTCGGCCACCTTGCGCACGTCTTCGTCCCGGGCGTACTGTTCAGCTAATTCGTGGGTGGCGAGCGCTTTCTCAATAGTCATGCCCGGTTCGCCGGGAATGAGTTTGGCGATCCGGTCCACCTTGTCATAGGCCAACCCTAGCGCCCGCCCCACGTCGCGGACGGCGGCGCGGGGAGCAAGAGTCCCGAAGGTGATGATCTGGGCCACACACTCGCGGCCGTACTTTTCGAATACGTAGTCGATGACTTCCCCCCGGCGTTCGAAACAGAAGTCTGAGTCGATGTCCGGCAGGGAGATCCGCTCCGGGTTCAAAAACCTCTCGAACAGCAGGCCGTAGGCGAGGGGGTCGATGTCGGTAATGCCCAGGGAATAGGCCACCAGGCTGCCGGCCGCCGAGCCCCGGCCCGGCCCCACCGGAATGCCCTTGTCGCGGGCGAACCGGATGAAATCCCAGACGATCAGGAAGTAGGAACTGTAATTCATGGCCGCGATCACCCCCAGCTCGTAATCGAGCCGGCGGCGGTGGCCAGAGCCGACCGCGGCATAACGCCGCGCCAAGCCCTGGTGGCACAGCTCGCCCAGGTAGGTGTCGGGGGTGTGGTTGGGCGGCACGCGGTATTCCGGCAAGTGGAGCGTTTCAAAGTCCAGACCGACGTTGCAGCGTTCGGCGATGAGCCGCGTGTTCTCAAGAGCCGCGGGCAACTCTGCGAACAGCCGGGCCATTTCGTCGGCGCTCTTGAAGTAAAACTCGCGGCCCTCAAACCGCAGCCGCCCGGTGTCATGCACCGTCTTCCCCGTCTGGATGCACAGGAGGATATCCTGATTCTCGTGGTGTGTGCGCTCCACGTAGTGGACGTCGTTGGTCGCCACCAGCCCGATCCCCAGTTGTTTGCCGATGTCGACCAGGGCCCGGTTGACGTCGGCCTGTCCCGGCAGGCCGTGGTCTTGAAGCTCCAGGTAGAAATTCCCCCCAAAGAGGTCCCGGTATTCCGAAGCCGTTTTGACGGCTTGTGAGCGCTCGCCCGCGAGGATCTGCTCCGGGATCTCCCCCGCCAGGCACGCGCTCAGGGCGATCAGGCCGTCACGGTGCGCCGCCAGGATCTCCCGGTCGATCCGGGGCTTGTAGTAGAAGCCCTCCGTGAAGGAGAGCGAAACCAGCCGGAGCAGGTTCCGGTAACCCCGCTCGTTTTCGGCCAGGAGCACCAGGTGCGCCAGCTTGTCGTCGATGCCGGTCCGGCGGTCGTGCCGGGTGCGCGGCGCCACGTAGACCTCGCAGCCGATGACCGGCTTGACGCCCACGCTCCGGCAGGCCTTGTAGAACTCGACCACCCCGAACATGGTCCCGTGGTCGGTAATCGCACACGCCGGCATCGAAAGCTCGGCCGCCCGCCGGGCCAAGTCCTTGATGCGCGCCGCGCCGTCCAACAAGCTGTACTCGGTGTGCACGTGCAGATGTACGAAATCAGTCACTAAAACCTTCGCCTCCCCGGATACGGATTCGGGAACGCCGGCGGGGTTTCCTGCCACGTAGGGGAAGAGTTTGCACACGGCTAGAGCGCAGCCCCGCGAAGCCCTGCCGGTGCTCCCGCTTCGCACACCGGTACGGCTCATAAGCGTTGGGGATTTCGGGTTCCGCTAGAACAACGTGCGCCACTTACGGCTCCCCCAAGAGCCGGAGGTGCTCGACCATCATGCAGCGGTCCATGACCAGGACAAAGCCGTGGGCCCGGGCCAGCTCAGCCGCCTCCCGGCTGATCACCCCCAGGGGCAGCCAGACCGCTAGGGGGCCAAGTGCTGCGGCCGCCTCCACAACCGGCGGCACTTCAGAACTCCTGCGGAAGACGTAGACCAGGTCCACCGGTGGGGGCACATCTTCCAGCCGGGCATAGACCGGCTCGCCGAGAATTTCCCGGGCTTGGGGATGGACCGGGATGATGTGGAAACCCTTGGCCTGGAGATAGGCCGCCACCCGGTGGCTGGCGCGGTCCGGTTTGGGCGAAAGGCCCACCACCGCCACCCGGCGGCACGCCTGCAACAGGGTGCGGAGATCGGAGTCCGAGACTTCAGCGACCATTTTCACTCATCCTCTTTCGGTAGGGGTATTCTATTAAGAAGCTCCCCGGGAGGCCTTGAAAAAGCCCCGGGGCGCACCAAGCCCGGTCTTCGCCAATACCGGCGCACACCAAACCGGGTTTTCGCAAAACCATCCCGGCTAATCATAACTTTTTTCCGGGTTTCGCGACAAGTTTTGGAGGGAGTCCGTCCGTGTCAAGAATTAGT
>DBEH01000037.1 GCA_002294005.1 Firmicutes bacterium UBA911
CCATCATAATGGACACTACTCGGCACGACCCGTAATCTTGTTTCATGTTCTGGATAAGGATCTAATAGTTTTCATTCTGAATTCTGGATTCTGCATTCTGGCTCTTTAGGAGGTCTTACCAAATGGCCCCGCACAACATCTGGCTTGAGTGCGCCCTGTGGGTGCCGCTGGGCAAACCGGCCGCCTGCCGGTTTCAGTACGGGCACCACATGGAGGTGCAGGGCAAGGCGCGGCCCGACCGCGCCCGCCTGTGGGCCGCCCCGCCGGGTGGGGAACCGGTGGAGCTGGCCCTGGTTGAGGACGGCGATACCTTGTCGGCGGAATTCACCCCCGCGGTGCGCGGGGTTTATGCTCTCCTCGCGGAGTATGACCCGGGGGTGTGGTCGGTAACCGTGGACGGCCGTTACCTTTCGGGACCGGCTGAAGGCCAGGCCGGGGAAGAAGTGGTCCGGACCATCCGCTACGGCCATTTTGCCAAGCGGCTGGTGTTTGTCGAGCAGGACACGCCGTGGCCCGGATCGTTAGGGCGGGAAATGGAAATCGTGCCCCTGCCACCCGCGGGAACGGAACAGGAAATTTTAGTCCAGCGCCGGGGCCAGCCCCTCAGCGGGGCCAAGGTCCACGCGATCGGCCGCGGGCGGCTCGGGGGGCGTTACGGAATAACGGGTCCGGACGGCAAGTTGGAGTTCGGGCTCCCGGCCGGGGAGTGGCTTTTGTTCGCCCGGCACGAATCGCCGGGCACGGACGCGGACGGTGCCGACCTGCGCGTGACGGGCGTGGTTCTCGCCCTTACCCGGTCCTGAGGGAGGACGGCTTAGAGACAAAAGGCGGGAGGTGCGGCGGTTTTGGGGTTTGACAATGGAGATGTAATGCGCAGGCTCCCTGCCGTGGATGAGCTTTTGCGGGAGCCGGAGGTGGATGGGCTCCTTGCGGAGCACCCCCGCGCGCTCGTGGTGGCCGCGGTCCGCGAGGTGCTCCAGCACTGGCGGGAGACAGCGCGTGCCGAGCCCGGGCGGGTGCCCGGGAGCCGGGAGGAGTTGGCGGCCGCAACCGCCCGGGACGTGGCGGCGACCGTCCGCGCCAAGGCGCGTCCGGCCCTGCGGCGGGTGGTCAACGCGACCGGGGTGGTATTGCACACCAACCTTGGACGGGCGGTCTTGCCCGACAGCGCCTTGCGGGCGGTGCACGAGGCGGCCGCCCACTATTCCAACCTGGAATTCAACCTGGACACCGGCCGGCGGGGTTCCCGCTACGCGCTGGTGGAGGACCTGCTCAAGCTTCTGACCGGGACTGAATCGTGCCTGGTGGTGAACAACAACGCCGCAGCCGTCCTGCTCGCCCTGGGCACCCTGGCGGCGGACCGCGAGGTGATCGTTTCCCGGGGCCAATTGGTGGAGATTGGCGGCTCCTTCCGCATCCCCGAGGTGATGAAACAAAGCGGTGCCCGGCTGGTGGAAGTCGGGGCCACCAATAAGACACACCTGCGCGACTACCGGGACGCGATCACGTCCGAGACCGCGCTTCTTTTGCACGTGCACGCGTCCAATTACCGGATCGTCGGCTTCACCCACGAGGTCGGCCTCGCGGAATTGGTGGCCCTGGGCCGGGAATACGGTCTGCCGGTGATGTCCGACTTGGGAAGTGGTTTTCTGGTCGACTTGAGCCGGTTCGGCTATCCCTACGAGCCCACGGTGCAGGAGACCGCGGGGACCGGAGTGGACGTCGTGACCTTCAGCGGGGATAAGCTTCTGGGTGGGCCGCAGGCCGGGATCATCGCGGGCCGTCGCGAGGCGGTGGACCGGATGAAGAAAAACCCGCTCACCCGCGCGGTGCGGGTGGACAAGATGACTCTCGCGGCCTTGGAGGCGACGCTCCGGGAGTACCTGGACCCCGAGGCGGCCCTGGAAAGGATCCCGACGCTGAAGATGCTCGCCGCCGGGGCCGGGGTGCTGGCGGAAAAGGCCGGGCGCCTGGCCGCGCTGCTGGGTCCGGCCCTCGCGGGCCGGGCCGAAGTCGGGGTGGAGGAGGACTTCTCCCAGGTGGGCGGGGGCGCCCTGCCCACCGCTCAGCCGAAGACCGTCCTGGTGACGGTGCGGCCTGAAGCCCTGTCATTGACCGAGCTCGCGGCCCGGCTGCGCGCGGCGGACCCGGCGGTGGTGGGCCGGGTGCGGGAGGATCGGTTCTGCCTTGACCCGCGGACCATCGCCGAAGACGAATTCGCCCTGCTCACGGCGGCATTGGACCGGGCGCTGGGGGTGACGGAATGAAGTACCTGGTCATCGGGACGGCGGGTCACGTCGACCACGGGAAAACCCGGCTCATCAAGGCGCTCACCGGCATCGACACCGACCGCCTCCGGGAGGAAAAGGAGCGCGGGATCTCCATTGAACTGGGGTTCGCCTATATGGACCTCCCGGACGGAAGGCGGGCCGGCATTGTGGACGTCCCTGGACACGAGCGTTTTGTGAAACACATGCTGGCGGGGATCGGTGGCATCGACCTGGTACTGCTGGTGATCGCCGCTGACGAGGGGGTTATGCCCCAGACCCGTGAGCACATGGACATTATTCAACTTTTGGATATCGAGCGCGGCATCGTGGTGCTGAACAAGGTGGACCTGGTGGATCCGGACTGGCTGGAACTGGTGGAGGAAGACGTGCGCGCTTTTCTGGACGGCACCGTGCTGGAGGACGCGCCGGTAATACGGGTGTCGGCGCTGACCGGGGAGGGGCTGCCCGCTCTCCGGGAGGCAATCGTCGCGCAAACGGCCGGGTTGCGGGACCGGACCGGAGCGGGCCAGACGCGCCTGCCGATCGACCGGGTCTTTTCGGTCGTCGGTTTCGGCACGGTGGTGACGGGCACCTTGGCGTCCGGCGCGCTGAAGATCGGGGACCCGGTCGAAGTATTGCCGCAGCGCCTGGTTTCGCGGGTGCGTTCGCTCCAGGTGCATAACCAGAAGGTGCAGAAGGCCGGCTCCGGGCAACGGGTGGCGGTGAACCTGGTCGGCCTGGAGACTCAGGAGATCAACCGGGGGGACGTTCTGGCCGCGGCCGGCCTTTTCAAACCGACCCGGCGGGTGGACGTGCGGCTGTTTTTGCTGGGAGCAGCGCCCCGGCCGCTCAAGAACAGGGCCCGGGTGCGTTTCCACCTGGGCGCGGCCGAAATCATGGGCCGCGTGTTGCTCTTGGACCGGGATGAATTGGCGCCGGGGGAGGAGAGCTACGCGCAGGTCATCCTGGAAGCGGAATCTGTCGCCGACCGGGGAGACCGGTTCGTGATCCGCTCCTACTCTCCGATGCGCACCACCGGCGGCGGGCGGGTGATCGACGCCAATCCGCCGCGGCACAAACGGAACCAGCCGGCCGTGCTGGAGCGGTTGGCCACTCTCGAAAAAGGGAATCCGGGCGAGTTGATCAGCCAGTTTTTGCAGGGTGGTCCCGCGCCCCTCACCGAGAGCGAAGTGGCCCAGGGCACGGGACTTGAGCCGGAGACGGCCGGGGCCGTATGCCGGGAACTGGAGGCGGGGGCAGTCTTGCGCCGGCTGCCGGGCGCCGGGTTTTTGGCCCACACGGAGGACTACCGGCGTTGGGAGCGGGCCGTGATCGGGATACTCAAGGACTACCACGGGCGCTACCCGCTGCGGGAGGGCCACCCGCGGGAGGAACTCCGTTCCCGGGCGTTCTCCGGGTTCAGCACGGCCAGGTTCCAGGACTTCCTGACGGCCCTGGAAGCCGACGGCGTGGTGACCCTCTACCCGCAGAGCATCGCCTTCCGGGAGTTTGCCGAGCGGGAACTGCCGGAGAAAGCCAGGAAAACGCTGACGGAGCTGGAAGGCCTGTTCCGCGCCGGCGGGATGCAGCCGCCGGCCACGGCTCAGGCTTTGGAGAAACTCACGCTCCCGGATCCGGAAGGTCAGGAGTGCTTGCATCACCTGATCCGGGGCGGAACGCTGGTCAAGATCGACAATGAGTGGTGTTTTCACGCCGAGGCGGTGGAGGAGGCCAGAAAGCGGATCGCGAACTACCTGGCGGACCACGAGGGCCTCTCGGTGGGGGAGGCGCGAAACCTTTTGGGGACATCGCGCCGGTACACCCTGCCGCTCCTGGAGCACTTTGACCGGACCCGGTACACGAAGCGGGTGGGGGACTTGCGCGTTTTGGTGAAGAAATGAGCGGGGCCGGCGCCGATGCGCGCCTTGCGGCAACATGAACCGGGAGGTTTTGGTCGTCAATGAACGCCGGGCTGATCAGGCGGGTTGAGGTAGTCGCCGGCACGGGGCGGCACGTGGTGCAGGCCACGGCTACCGTCACCCCGGACGGGGTGATCGTGGCGCTTTTGGGCGGTGAACGCCCGCACGTCGGGGCGGTGGCCCTTGGCCTGCCGCGCCCGAGCCTGAAGGATCCGGCAAGGGTGAGCAGCAGCGTGGCCGTCCTGCCGGTATTGGGGCACAAGGACGACGAGGTGGCCCGGCCGGCCGCCGCCCGGGCGGCCCGGGAACTGAACCGGACCGTGGTGGTCGTCGCCGGGCTGCACGTCGACCGGGCGGGCCAAGACGATATCGAACTGCTGGTTGAAAACGCCGGGCAGGCCCTGACCAGGCTCATCGAATTGGTAGGACAACCTCCATAGGCAGCGCCCTCTAAGACTTTCCAATATTTACGGTCTGGAAAACGGAAGAAAACAAGGTATAATGGCGTAAAACAGCCGTATCACTGGTTAAACAGGCTAGGACGGGAAGGCTTGGGTTCCGGCAGGCAAGAACGGGAGGTGATGGAAACCAAGACCGGCAGGCCCAAGGCGGTACCGGCTTTATCGGCCTTTTACGACCGGAGGCGGCTGGCATCCTGAGGATGTAATGATGCAAAAACGCCTGATTCTTGCGGCTCTGTGCACCTTTATTATGGTCCTGTTTTCCGCCGGCACCGCTTTTGCGGCCACGCACACGGTCCAGGCGGGTGAGTCCTTGTTCAAAATCGCCCAGCGTTACGGCGTGTCCACGGCGGACTTGATCGCCGCGAACGGTCTCGGCAACCGGACCGAGATCCGCCCGGGACAGACCCTGGCCATACCGGGCCGGAACACCTACACCGTGCGTCCCGGAGACTCCCTGTTCAAGATTGCCCGGCGCAACGGAACCGACTACCGCGCACTAATGCGCCTGAACGGACTCACCAAAGCCGAAATCCATCCCGGACAGGTCTTAAGGGTTCCGGCGGCCGGGGGAGCCCAAGCAGGCGCGGCCCCCAGCCGCTGGTCGGTATCGGCCCGGGACTTTGACCTGTTGGCCCGGCTGATCACTTCCGAGGCGGATTGCCAGCCTTTCCTAGTCAAGGTTGCCGTCGGGGCCGTGGTGCTGAACCGAGTCAAATCCCATCTTTTCCCCAATACCATCGCCAGCGTGATCTATGACCGCTCGTACGGCAAGTACCAGTTCGAGCCGGTCTTGAACGGCTTCATCAACCGGCCGGCCACCCCCGAATCGGTGCGGGCGGCCCAGGCGGCGCTGAACGGGGAGGGCCCCTCCTGGGGGTCGCTCTTCTTCTTCGAACCCTGGGTGACCAACCGCTTCCTGCACACCCTGCCGATGGCCCGCGACCTCGGTGCGTTCCGTTTCGCCTACGCCCGCTAGACAGCCAGTTAAAACCCGGGTTTGCCGGACCCTTTGGGGCGCCGGACCCTTGGGGGTCCGGTTTTTTCTGTCCGGGCAAGGTTTTTAACGGGCCGGAGAAAACATGAGCCAGAGCACCTAACCCGGTTTAACTGCCGTACAACCCGGCTTAATAAGCAATTCACAGTCCAAACGGTGTACGGGAAAAGCTTCTCCTTATATGCTGGGTGACATCCTCTAACGAAGGAGTGGTTGGCCAACGGGTGCTTTCTAGATACTGGCAGGTCGTTTCTGACCGACGCCAATACCGGTGAGCAAGATTTTTTTATCAGGAAAACGCTTGACTTGATTGGGGCAAAAAGATAGAATGTTCTCACTATGGGAAAACGGCCATAAACATAACAGCTTACAAGCTTAATCCCAGCAAGAAAGGCGCCAGATTTTTTATTTTTTAGTTAACTTATTGATTATTATGAAAAGTTTGACGGGGGGCAATAGCTAAATGTTGTCTGGCGAGAGTTTGGTCGCCGTTCTGGTCCTGCTGCCGGTGGCAACAGCCGCCGCCAGCCTGGCGATCAAGGATGAGCGGTGGCGGTGGCTTCTGATTATCCTGCCATCGGGCGTCTTGATCGCCGCCTCCCTGCTGCTCCTGGCTCAGGTCCTCGAAAACGGACCTCTGACCTTCACCCCCTCCGGACCCTGGGACTCACTGATCCTGATCGTAGAGCTTGTGTTGCTGGCGTACTTCGTTTATGTCGGCGTGGCGCGCAGACACCTTCTGGTGTTGGGACTGGGGGCGACGCAGCTCGTGCTGTTCGCTCTTTTCAAGTTCGCCTGGCTGCCGTCGGGGTTCAAGGTTCAGCCGGCCTTCCACATCGACCTGCTGGCTGTGATCATGTGCCTGGTGATCTCGGTGATCGGCAGCCTGATCGTAATGTACGCCCTCAACTACATGCAGAGCCACGAGCGGCACCTGAAGCTCGGGGCCACACGGCAGCACGTTTTCTTCTTCTACCTGGTCGGTTTTTTGGGCGCGATGAACGGGGTGGTCTTCGCCAACAGCCTCTTGTGGTTCCTCCTTTTCTGGGGACTGACCACGCTTTGCTGCTACCACTTGATCCGGCACGATCTTACCGACGAGGCGGAACAGTCGGGCCTGCGCGCGCTCTGGATGAACCTGGTGGGCGGTCTGGCCCTGGTGACCGGAATGAGCCTCGCGTACCAGGCGTCTGGGTCGCTCTCGCTGCTCGATTTGACCGGGTTCGGCACCGTGGCCCCGGTCATGCTCCTGCCGCTCGCCCTGTTTTGCTTCGCCGGTTTCACGAAGGCGGCCCAGGTCCCCTTCCAGGGCTGGCTCCTGGGGGCGATGGTGGCGCCTACTCCGGTCTCCGCGCTGCTGCACTCCAGCACTATGGTCAAGGCCGGGGTCTACCTGGTGCTCCGCTTGGCGCCGGGCTACGAGGGAACGTACCTCTCGGCCGGCATCGCCGTGTTCGGCGCGTTTGTCTTTATGATCACTTCGGTCCTGGCCATCAGCCAGAACGTCTCCAAGCGGGTGTTGGCCTATTCGACCATCTCCAGCCTGGGGCTGATCATCTGTTGCGCCGGAATCAATACCGGCTTGGCCATCGCCGCGGCGATCGCCCTGATCATCTACCACGCCGTCGTCAAGGGCGTCCTGTTCCTGGCGGTCGGGATTATGGAACAGAGCATCCACAGCCGGGATATCGAGGATATGGAGGGATTGGTCACCCGGTTGCCGGCCTTGGCCGGGATGGCGATCATCGGAATGGTCGTGATGCTGTTCGTGCCCTTCGGGGTGCTGTTCGCCAAGTGGGCCGGCCTCCAGGCCGCGGCCGCCGCACCTACCGTTTGGTTCTCACTGGTGGTGACCTTCCTGGTCGTCGGCAGCGCGGCCGGGATAGTCTTCTGGGTTCGCTGGATCGGCCGGCTGATGAGCCACACGGCCGCTGGGGCGGGGGCTCCGGAGGCCGCACCGCCGGAGGCCGAACCGCGGGGGTCCCTTTCCTACCTGGTGGTGGCCGTTCTGTTGGCGGGCGGCGTAGTCTTAAGCGTCCTGGCGGCGCCTCTGGTGTCCTACCTTATTAGTCCGGCCGGAGCGGCGATGGGTTATAATCCGGCCTTGGATACGGCGGGGTGGCACCTGAAAACGCCTTTCGGCTTCTTTACCCCGTGGGTGCTCTTTGTCGTGATCGGAGCGGCGCTCCTTCTGCCGACGCTGCTGGTCCGGGTGCGAACCGAGGATATCCGTCCGGTCTACCTGTGCGGGGAGCACCGGGCATCCACCGCCGGCGGACCGGTATTCACGTCGCTGGGCGACCAGGCGGTGCCCCTCGTGACCGGAGGGTTTTACTGGAGCCGGGCGTTCGGGGAGCGGAGCCTTAACGTATGGGTGAACGGAGCCGGAATCGCGCTCCTGGCCGCCCTCTTTGTGGGGGTGATCGTGTGAGCCTGACCGAACTGTTGATCGGCCTAGCCGCCCTGGTGCTGGCCCCCTTCGTGGGGGGTTTCCTGCGCGGGGTCGACCGGAGGGTCACCGCCCGAATGCAGGGCCGGATCGGTCCACCGGTACGGCAGCCGTTTTACGATTTCCTGAAGCTCTGGGCCAAGGCGCTCTCCTTGCCCAACAAGGCGTCGCTGGTGTGGGCCTGGGCCTATCTTCTGCTGACCATGGTGACCGTCTTCATGCTGTTTGCCGGCCAGGACTTGTTGATCATCTTCTTCGTGCTGGCCTTCGCGGCGGCCTGCTTGGCCTTCGGGGCCTACAGCGTCCGTTCGCCGTACGCGCACATCGGAGCGCACCGGGAACTGCTGCAGATACTGTCCTACGAACCGATCCTGCTGCTGACGGTCGTGGCCATCTTTCTTCAGACCGGCACCTTCATGGTTTCGGGGGTGCTGGAGCACGGCCAACCGCTCCTGTTGACACTGCCGCTGGCGTTTGTGGCCGTTTTGGTGGCCCTGGGCATCAAACTCCGCAAGTCGCCGTTCGATATCTCGGCCTCGGAGCACGCTCACCAGGAACTGGTACGCGGCGTGTACACCGAATATTCGGGCCGCACCCTGGCCCTTATTGAACTGGCCCACTGGTACCAACTGGTCCTGATCCTGGCGTTTGTGGCCCTCTTCTGGGCCCAGCCGCTTTGGGCGGGGGTGCTCCTGGCGCTGGGCGCCTATTTCCTGGAGTTCGTGGTCGACAACGTCACCGCCCGCCTGCGCTGGACCTGGATGTTGTCCATCAGTTGGGGCAAGGGAGTCGGGCTGGTCCTGCTGAATATCGTCCTCATCCAGTTCGTGTTCAGCAGCGCAAGGGTGTAGCACAAGGAGGAGTAGGGAGCGGTGGGATTAATCAGCAAGGCCCGCGTGAAGTCACCCTGGATCGTCCACTACTGTTGCAGCAGTTGCAACGGCTGCGACATCGAGATTCTGGCCTGCCTGACGCCGTACTACGACGTCGAGCGATTCGGCATATTAAACATCGGCAACCCCAAACACGCCGACCTTTTGGTGGTGACCGGCCCGGCGAACCGGCGCGGCTCCAGGGTGCTGAAGAATCTCTACGAACAGATGCCCGACCCGAAACTGGTCATGGCCGTCGGGGCGTGTGCGGCCACCGGGGGCGTGTTCCACAACTGCTACAACATCCTGGGCGGCGTCGACCAGGCGATCCCGGTGGACGTCTACGTTCCCGGGTGTGCGGCCCGGCCCGAGGCCATCATCGACGGCGTGGTGCTGGCGCTGGATAAGCTTAGTAAAATCAAGTAGGCGGTGGTGAAGTCGGTTATGGAGACGATCTCGGTGGGCAAGGGCGACCTCGGCCTCGCGGTGCAACGGTTGCTCGACAATAACAGCCGTCTGGTCACGGCGGTCTGCCTGGACCAGGAAGAGCACTTTGTCGTAAAATATTTCTTTCATAAGGAACCGGAGCTCGTGTGCCTCGCGGTAAAGGTCGGGAAGGACGAGGAACTCCCCGGCATTTCCGGACTGCACCTGAACGCGGCGCTGATCGAGAACGAGATGAAGGAGTTCTTCGGGATCAATATCACCGGCATCGCCCTGGATTTCGGAGGCCGGCTGCTCCTGTCGGAGGAGAGCCCCCGGGCACCGCTATTGAAGAAACGACCCGAGACCCAGACGGAGGGATAGACTGACCTATGCCGAGGATGACGTTTCCGTTCGGCCCGCAGCACCCCGTACTTCCGGAAGCGATTCAGCTGAAGCTGACCGTGGAGGATGAAAGGGTCGTCGAGGTGTTGCCGGCGATCGGCTATATGCACCGGGGCATCGAAAAAGCGGCCGAAAAGAATCCATACCTTAACAACGTGTTTTTGTGCGAGCGGATCTGCGGGATTTGCAGCTTCATTCACGGGATGGCCTACTGCCAGACGATCGAGGAGATTATGAAGGTGGAGGTGCCGCCCCGGGCCGAGTACCTGCGGGTGATTTGGAGCGAGCTTTCACGCCTGCACAGCCACCTGCTGTGGCTCGGGCTCCTGGCCGACTCCTTCGGCTTTGAGAGCCTGTTTATGCAGTGCTGGCGGGTCCGCGAGATCGTGCTCGACGTGCTGGAGATGACCACCGGACAGCGGGTGATCCAGTCGACCTGCGTGATCGGGGGAGTAAGGCGCGACATCGACGCCGAGCAGGCCGCCCGGATGCGGGAGATGTTGAAAACCCTAAAGCCCCAGATTGACGCCGTGATTCCGGTCTTTAAGCACGACTACACCATCAAGTCCCGCACGGTGGGCAGGGGCGTGCTGCCCAAGGACCAGGCTTGGAAGCTGGGCGCGGTCGGACCGACCCTGCGCGGCAGCGGCGGTGCCTGGGACGCCCGCATGACCGGTTACGCGGCGTACGACGAACTGGGGTTCGAGCCGATGGTGGAGACGGACGGCGACAGCTACGCCCGGACCCTGGTGCGGGTTCGGGAGACATATCAGGCTTATGAACTGGTGTTGAAGGCGCTGGACCGGTTGCCGGAAGGCGAGACCAAGGTCAAAGTGAAGGGTTTTCCGAACGGCGAGGCCGCGATCCGCGTCGAACAGCCACGCGGGGAGCTTTTCTACTACGCTCTGGGCGACGGGACCTCCCACCTGGAGCGGCTGAAGGTGCGCACGCCGACGTTCGTCAATATCCCGGCGCTATTGACCATGCTGCCGGGCTGTGAGATCGCCGATGTTCCGGTGATTGTGCTTTCGATCGACCCGTGTATGTCCTGTACCGAAAGGTAAGCAGCCGGCGGTGATGAGCCGCCCCATAGCAAAGCGGGGGTGTGTGGAAATGCCCTGGATGATCCCCAACATCGCGAAAAACCTGACCGGTGCACCGGCCACCCGCAAGTACCCGTTTGAAAAGCGGCCGTACTTCCCGGGCGCGCGGGGCAGACTGGAGGTTGATTTTCTCACCTGCACCTTTTGCGGCCTGTGCGAGCGGGTGTGTCCCGCGCAGGCCATCAAGAAGATCGGGGACAAAAAGGACCCCGACGTGACGATGCTGTACAAACCCTTCGCTTGCATCTACTGCGCCCGTTGCGCCGAGGTATGCAAGTTTGGGTCCATAAAGATATTCGAGGAACACACCGCGCCGGCCGATCGGAAGCTGACGCTGGGGCGGGAGGGAGAGCCGGTGGACGAGGAATTTTTGCTGAACAACGGCTTTTGACCAGGTGGCGTAACCTGGCTGCCGAGAAGGGCCGGTTGCGGCCCTTTTTCCCGTGTTGGCGGCCGGGCAGGAATTCGGCCTGACGGGACCGAATACTCCTTTCAGGCAAGAACCAGGTCTGCAGTGGAGGAGACGAGGACATGTGCGTAAAAAGTCCCTGGGAAAAGGCCCTTGAGTTTCACGGGCACGTTTGTCCAGGATTGGTGATCGGCTTCCGGGCCGCCGAGGCCGGCTTGCGGGAGTTGGGCCTTGACCCGGCGGGCGCCCCGGGTGCGGACCTTGTTTGTGTGGTCGAGAACCGGGCCTGCGCCGCGGACGCCGTCCAAGCCGTGACCGGTTGTACCCTGGGCAAGGCCAACCTGGTGGTCGCCGACCACGGGAAGCACGTGTACACTTTTGGGCGGCGCGAGGCTGGAGGGGAGGCGGTTCGGGTGTCCCTGACTGCACCCGTCCCGGGGCTGGAGGAATTACACGCCCTGCAGGGAAAGGCTTTCAACGAGCCCGGCGAGGAAAACCGCCGGGCCTTCGCCCGGAAGCGCGAGGAGATCTCGGACCGCCTGATGGAAATGCCGGAGAGTGAACTCTTTCAAGTCCGCAGGGTGAGGATGGAAACCCCGGTCCGGCAGCGGGTGAAGTGCCTGGCGATGTGCGGCCGGTGCGGGGAATACGTTTTCGAGGACCGGACGGCCGATCAAGGCGGGCGCGTATTGTGCCCGCCCTGTGCCGCCGGATAGAGGGGGAAAGGGATGGCCGCGAGGGGAGGCCGCAAAAAGAAGGGCGGCAGAGCCGCCGGCCCCGGCCGCGGAAGCGGCGCGGGGGAAGCCGCGGGCGGCGGCAAAGACCAGAAAGGCCATCAGGCGAAGGGGACTGTCAAGGGGACTGTCCCCCCGGGGGCCAAGGAGGGCATCCCTCCCATGGGCACGGCAGCCCGGATTGTGGGGATGCTCGTCAGCCCGGTCCGCACCCTGGAGGACATCATCCGCCGGCCGCGCGCGCTGACGGCGGCGTCACTGCTTATAGCCACCAACGTGCTTTTTGTGCTGCTGATCTGGGACAAGATACACGCGCACTCCCACTGGCTGGTGGAACACGCCCCACCGCCGGGGGTACCCGCGGAGGAACTAGCCCGCTTCGCCGCCCTAGCACCGGGTGTGGCGGCGACGAACGCCCTGCTCGGCCCTGTCATCACCTGGTTCATGATCGTCCTGCTTTTTCGGATTATAGCGAGCGGCGCGGGGCGTGCGGTTACGTTCGGCTTGTTGTTCAACCTGGTTGTTTTCGGAATGGTGCCGTACATGCTGGGACTCTATCTGGATTCAGTGGTGCGGTTTTTCGCCGACCCCCAGCGCGCCAACTATCTGCAGCTGAGCATCAGCGCGGCCTATCTCGTGCCCGGAGGCGTGGACGCCAGATGGTTCCCGTTGCTTAACGCACTAAACCCGTTCACGATCTGGGGGTTGGCCCTGGCCTCCATCGGCGGCGCCAAGCTCCTGGACGTCAGGGTCGCGCGGGTGGCGGTGCCCTTACTGGGGTTATGGTTCCTGCTGGCCCTCCTCCGGAGCTTCAGCCCGGCTGCCGTCGGCTAAGAGAGTGTTGCAAAACTAAAGAGGGGTCTCCTGGGAGCGCAGCAAGAACCGAACGCGGGAAGGAGCAGGGCGCGGGGCGCCCTGTTTGCGCCTGGCGGGTGTATTTTGGGGCGTGTGGAGAAAGGATTGAAGAACGGAAAGGCTTGGAACACGATCAGGGCGAAGCGGGGAATCCATAAATGAGAGTGGCCGTGTTTACCGACAGCTACCGCCCCTACACCAGCGGGGTGGTGCGCTCCATAGAAACGTTCAGCGAGGAATTGCTCGCCCTGGGCCATCAGGTCTATATTTTCGCGCCTCGATACGGACAGGTGCACGCCCGGGAGGAGTCCGTTTTCCGCTTCTACTCCGTACCATCTCCGACCAACCCCGGCTATAACATCGCGATTCCGATCTCCCTGCGCCTCAAGGGCACCCTGAAACAGCTCAAGGTGGACATCATTCACGTGCATTCACCATTCATGCTCGGCCGGCTGGGGGCCCGGTGCGCGCGGGACCTTGGGCTGCCCCTTGTATTCACCTACCACACCCTGTACGACCAGTACGCGCACTACTTCCCGGTGGCCCGCAACCTAACGCGGAAGATGACCCAGAAACTGTCGACACAGTTTTCCAACCGGTGCGACATGGTCCTGGTACCCACTTGGGTGATCGGCGAATATATCCGCGGCCTTGGGGTGCGGGTGCCCGTAACCAAGCTTCCCACCGGAATCAAGATCGAGGATTTTCGGCAGGGTGACCCGCGCTGGCTCAGGGAGCGGTACGGGATCGCGGCGGAAGAGAAAGTGCTCCTGTTTGTCGGTCGGCTGGGACAGGAAAAGAACATCGACTTTCTCCTGCGCGCCTACCGGCAGGTCCTGGACGGCCCCCGCAAAACCCCGGTCCGCCTGGTGCTGGTCGGCGGCGGTCCGGAGACCGGAAACCTGAAACTTCTGGCACGGGCGCTTGGTATCGGTGAGCGCACGGTGTTCACCGGCCCTCTGGCCGGCCGGGACGTGATAAACTGTTATGCCGGGGCCGACCTGTTCGTGTTTGCGTCCGTGACCGAAACACAGGGGCTGGTGATCGGCGAGGCCAAGGCCGCCGGGGTACCGGCCGTGGCGGTGGACGCGTTCGGCGTGGCCGAGATGGTCAGCCACGGCGAGGACGGGTTCCTGACCGGCTTGTCCGAGGAGGCCTTCGCTGAAAAAATCCTGCTGCTGCTCAGCGATGATGAGCTGCACCGGAGAATGGCCGCTGCCGCCCGGCAAAACGCCCGCGAACTATCCGCCGGAGTGCTGGCGGACCAGCTGGAAAGCCTGTACCGGCGCCTGATCGAACACCCGCCGTATTTATCACGGGTACGCTAGATTAGAATTCAGAATTCAGAAGCCAGAATTCAGAATGGAATAACCAAAGCGGGGCGGCGCCGTGAAGGGGGCTGTCCCCCTTTCCCTAAGGGGACTGTCCCCCTCTACCAGCCCACGTCCCGGTGAAATGAGAAGCCGATCACACTCGGTCCGACGTGGGCGCCGATTACCCCTCCGACACGGCAGGACAGGTCGGGGCCGGACCCCCCGCGCGCGGCCAGTTTTTCCCCGAGCTGGGCAAAAAGCTGAGGGGTGTCCCCGTGGGTGACGCCGTACTTGACCGGCCCCTGGCGCGCCGCCTCCTCCAGCACGCCCGCCAGGCGTTCAAGCCCTTTGGCCCGCCCCCGCACTTTGTCAAAGGGGGTGACCTGGCCGTCCTTGAGTGTTAACAGCGGCTTGATGTTGAGCAGGGTGCCCAGAAGGCCCTGCGCCCGGCCGATGCGACCGCCCCGCTGCAGGTACTCCAGGGTGTCCACCATGAAGTAGATGCCGCTGGACTCCAGAATGGAATTCAACAGCGCGAGTATTTCCGGCCGGCCGCGCCGCGGCGAGCGTCGCCATGCCCAGAGGAATGCTGGTCAGCTTCGAGTCGATGACGTCGATCGAAGCATCCGGGAGCAGGGCCCGGGCGGCCTGGGCCGAATGCACGGTGCCGCTCAAGGCCGCCGAGATGTGGATGGAAATGATCTCCCGGCCCTCTTCCGCCAGGGGCCGGTAGACGTCCAGGAACTCCGCCGGGGACGGCTGGGAAGTGGAGGCCGGAAGCTCCGCCAGGCGGGCAAAGAACTGTTCCGGCGCCAGGTCGATTCCGTCGCGGTAGAACTCCTCGTCGCTGAAGATCACCTTCGGGGGGACCACAACAATCCCGTGCCGTCCGGCCAGTTCGGCGGGGATGTCGGCGGTGCTGTCGGTAACAATTTGAACGCTTTTTGTCAAGGCTCATCACTCCACTGAAATAATGAAATGGTACAGGGGTTGTCCACCGTAGTACAGCTCGAACTCGGCGCCCGGGAAGACCTCTTGGAGCCCGCCGACTATTTCCTCGGCTTCGGCAGTGCTCACGTCTTTGCCGTGGTATAGCGTCACCAGGCTGCCGGCGGCCACCAGTGCGCCGATCACTTTCTCGGTCACCTCGCTCAGGCCGCCGCCGGTGACCAGGTTCCCTTCGGCGATGCCGAGCCAACCTCCCGCGGCGATTTCCTGCCCGTCCATCGCGGCGTCCCGCACCGCCCGGGTGACCTCGCCGGTCAGCACATTTCCAAGAGCGGCTTCCATCCGGGAGATGTTCGCCTCCAAGTCCGCGTCCGGCGCAAAGGAGAGCATGGCGGCCAGGCCTTGGGGCACGGTGCGGCTGGGCACCACGCGCACGTCCTTCTTGGACAGCGCCTGGACCTGCTGGGCGGCCAGGATGATGTTCGAGTTATTGGGCAGAATGAATACCCGGTCCGCGGGGACGCGCTCCACGGCGCTTAAAATCTCCTCGGTGCTGGGGTTCATCGTCTGCTGTCCGGACACAACAGCGTCGGTTCCGAGACTTTCAAAGATCTTGGCCAGTCCCTCGCCGGATACCACCGCCACCAGCGCCAGGGGTTCCCTGGGCTGTTTGAGTTCGGCGGTCTGGTCGGCCATGTTGTTGATGTGCACCTCGTGCAGGGTGCCGTGGCGCAGACCCTCCTCAAGCACGCGCCCGGGGTTGTTGGAATGGATGTGGACCTTGAGCATGTTCCCGTTGCCGGCCACCATCAGGCAGTCGCCCAAATGGCGCAGGCCGGCTCGCAGTTCATCACCCTTCAGGTCCGGACCCCGCACCAAAAACTCGGTGCAATAGAGGAAACGGATATCCCCCAACTCTTCCAAGCGCGGGGTACTCTGCGCCGAACCGGTGAGGAAGTCCAACGGGGCATTCAGCAGCTCTTCTTCCCGGAAGCGCCGGAAGACGTGGAGCATTCCCTCGAGAATGACCAGAAGTCCCTTGCCTCCCGCATCGACCACCCCGGCCTGTTTCAGCACCGGCAAGAGTTCCGGGGTCAGGATCAGGATTTCGGCACCCCGCCGGTAAACCTGGAGGCCTAAGCGGCGGAGGTCCGGGCTGCGCCCCGCCGATTCGCGGGCCGCTTCCGCGGCGCTGCGCGCGACGGTAAGGATGGTGCCCTCCACCGGATCGCTTAGCGCCCGGTAGGCGAATTCCACCCCCTTCTCAAAAGCCTCGGCGATATCTGCGGCGCCGACCCGGTCCTTGCCAGCCAGGGCCGCGGAAAAACCCTGCAGAATCTGCGACAGGATCATGCCGGAATTGCCGCGGGCTCCCAGAAGCGCACCCCGGGCCACCGCCCCGGTCACGGCACCGATTGACTCGTCGCTGATTTGACCCAGTTCCTGCAACGCGCCCATGAAAGTCAGGTACATGTTGGTGCCGGTGTCACCGTCGGGTACCGGGAAAACGTTCAACCGGTCGATTTCACGGCGCATGCGGGCCAGGCGGGCCGCCCCCGCGAGCAGCACTTCCTGCAACTGAGCTCCGTTGATGTACTGCACGATAAACCAGACGCTCTCCTTGACATTTTTCTTAATAATTCCGTCTTCGACACAACGGAGGCAAATCCCTCTAACCCGACGGTGCAAGTGATTCACCGGCGTTTTAACCCGGCGCCCAACCTTTTTGCAGCCGATTCCTGGCGGATGCTATAATGTGCTTGGGTTGTCAAGGAGAGGGGTGGGCTGTTGACGGGAATTCCGGACGCCGGTGCGGAAAAAGCGGTGCTGGTAGGGGTGGAACTCGGGGACACGACGCGGGAAGAGGTGCGGGAGAGCCTCGAAGAATTGCAGCGTTTGGCGGCTACGGCCGGGGCCGAAGTGGCGGGCACCGTCGTCCAGAGGAGGCCGCGCCCGGACCCGGCCCACTTTGTCGGCCGCGGCAAGGCCGAGGAATTGGCGGCGCTTTGCCGCGCCACGGGTGCGGAGCTTTTGATCCTGGACCAGAACCTGTCTCCCGCCCAGGCCCGGAACCTGGAAAACGCGACCGGTGTGCGGGTGCTCGACCGCACCCAGATCATTCTGGACATCTTTGCACGGCGGGCCCGTACCAGGGAAGGGAAGCTCCAGGTGGAACTCGCCCAGTTGAACTATCTTTTGCCGCGCCTGACCGGCCGGGGCACCGAACTCTCACGGCTGGGCGGCGGCATCGGCACCCGGGGTCCCGGTGAAACTAAACTGGAAACGGACCGGCGCCGCATTCGCCAACGGATCGCCGACCTGCAGCGCGAGATCGCCGAGGTCCGCCGGCACCGGCATCTGCTCCGTCGTGCCCGCAAGACGGTCCCGGTGCCGCTGGTGGCCCTGGTCGGATACACCAACGCCGGAAAGTCATCGCTTCTAAACGCTCTCACCGGCGCGGGGGTATTCGTTGAAGACCGCCTGTTCGCCACTTTGGACCCGACCAGCCGGCAATTGCGCCTCCCGACCAACGAGGTCGTGGTGCTCACCGACACGGTCGGGTTTATCCGGTACCTGCCGCACCACTTGGTGGCCGCCTTCCGGGCCACTCTGGAAGAGGTTGTGGAGGCCGACCTTTTGCTGCACGTGGTCGACCTGAGCCACCCGGCCCACCGGTCCCACATCACAGCGGTGGACGGAGTGCTCGAGGAACTGGGCGCCGCCGGCAAGCCGCGGCTGATGGTGTTCAATAAAGCCGACCTGGTCGCCCCCGGGGAACCAGAACTTCTGGGGCGAGACGACCTGGCCGTATCCGCCGTGACCCGAACCGGTTTGGACGCCCTTAGGGCCGCCGTTGCGGACGCGCTGTCCGCCCGGCGGACGAGGGAGCGTTTCCTGATTCCCTACGGCCACTCCCGGTTGGTGGCGCTGGCGCATGAACACGGCCTGGTGCTGGCGGAGCACCACCGGGAGGACGGGGTGGAGATTGAGGCCGAACTGCCGGTGGTCTGGGCGCGCCGAATCGCGGCGCGGCTTGAGGAGCAAGGTGAGTGTAAGGTTTAAGTAGGTGACTGGGGGTCGGGAGTAGAAGTGAGACCTCAAGCGGCTTCCCACGAGGGGAGCCCTCCCGGCAAAAGGGGTGAGGTCTCGTGTTGACGATTCGCTTTCTGGTTGAGGTAGTCCTGTTTCTG
>DBEH01000006.1:0-26648 GCA_002294005.1 Firmicutes bacterium UBA911
CGAAGCCGAGGAATAGCGGCGACCGACTGTTTGAGACCGCGAAGCGGACGAGTTTCGGCGCCGCCTGAGGCGAGCGAGTTCATTCCTTGGCGCGGACACAGTGACCGGAGTTAATGCCCCGGTGCAGCAAATCGGGCGAAATCTAAATTGCGCTGTAGGGTTAAGAGAGTTGCGTGATCATTTTCCGCACCAGTTGCATACTGTCCGGTGAACTCATTACGGCGAGGTTGGTTCCGGCCAGGAACAGGGTCAGGGTGGTTATGGCTTCCCAGAGAATCCCCTGCTGGGCGTTCTCCCGGGCTTCTTTTGTTTTCCAGCAGTCCCTGCCGACGTTCGCAATCATGGGCATTTTCATCATGTTGTCGGTGTAGATCACCGCCACCTGTTTAATCCGCTCCATGACCGAAAAGCTGTACTCCATACCGTACCCCAGTGCAGAGGATAAGGGGTCGATGACGATCCGCTCCTTGGGGAAGAACTTGGACAGCTTGATGTTTAGTTCTTTGGCCAGGTTGATGTCCAGCGGGGACTGGGCGATCACCCGATGTCCGTACTCCAGGGCCGCCCTCCCGATCTCCTCGTAGTTCTCCTTCACCACCGGCCCCAAGAGTACGGCGTCGCCCGCGCAGGCTCCGGCAATCTCTTTCAGCGCCCGGGTGTCGGCGTCCTTTTCGCCGACCCCGTAAACGATCAAAGGCACCGGCAGGGCGTCGCTCAGTTCCTTCACCCTGGAGGCTAAAGCCGGCACGTCAACATCTTCGGTCCCGGCGGAAGTCAGGTAGAGACAAATGAGGTCCGCCCGGTACACCTCCAGACATTTTTTTGCCCACGCCACCGGCGAAAAGACGACGTCGCCGAAGCGGGCGCGCAGGTGTTCCGGCCACGTTTCCGGCGGGCTATCCCAAACCTCCAGCGCAATCAGCGGGGGATGAGGCAGCTTTCCTTCAAATGAATGAAAAGAAAGTGTGTTTTCCCCGCCGAGGGTAATTGTTTTATCCTCTTTCCCGAAAGTCACCTCGAGGATATTCCCTTTATAGGTCTCCAGATACTCTTTCATCAAAGCCTTCCGCTCCTTTCCACGAAACAGCCTAGACTTCCAGCCAGGAGTGGGAATACAATACTTTTCCCGCCAATACGCTCACCGTCTTGACGAGTTCCGCTTCCGGCGGCGGAAGGTCGGCCGGGTTGATTTCTTCGTCCATCGCCCGGTGGATCAGTTCTGTCTGCGCCGGTCTTTCCCCCCGGACCAGGGCGATCAGTTCGCGGTCGAAGCTGTCCACGATGGCCGAATAAAGGCCGTGCCGCTGCAACATTGCCAACTCCACCCGACTTAAAATGCTTCTCAGATGCTGGGGAACACCGTTGATCATATTGGATAAGCCCAGGGTTGATTTGGCTCCCGGCGCAATGTCCGGCAACATGCTCATAAACTCCAGCAACTGCACCACCTGGGGCTGGTCCACCCCGATGGGCATCATGATGGGGTCGACCCAGATGTTTTCGTTGGGGATGCCGATCTCGTTGGCGTGGGCGATTGTCTCCATAATCGCTTCGGCCCGGGCGACCGTGTCGGAAGGAATCCCCTTGTCGGTGAGGACCGATAAGATCACATCACAATCATATTTTTTGGCCAGAGGGAGCATTTCCCTTTTGCTGTCTTCCCGGCCGGAGGCGGAATTTAAAAGCGGTCTTTTCTTGCAAACGGCGAGGCCGGCCTCCATTGCCCTGGGGTTTAAGGTGTCCAGCGAAAACGGGAGATCCACCACCTCCTGGACGACCTCCACCAGCCAACGCATCACCTCCGGGTCTTTTCTGGCCGGCCCGATGTTCAGGTCGAGGTAATCCACCCCCCGAGCGGCCTGCTTTGCGGCCAATTCCTGCAAGAGAAGGGCGTTCCGCTCCTTGATGGCCTCCGACACTGCTTTGGCCAGTATGTGGATGTTTTCCCCGATTAAAATCATCCGCATGTTCCTCCTTCCGCTTCCTTCCATTTGGCGAACAGTTTGGGCATAAACGCAGGTAGTTCTTCGGCCTCTTTGGGCCCCACAATGACCTCCCAGCCGGGCAGTTCGTCTTCGATCTCACCTTTGATCCGGGCGGCCAAGCCGGGGATGATCAGCCTCTTTTTCTTCAGTTTTCCTTCCAAGCCGCTGTTCTTGATAAATGGGCCGATGGTCTCCCCGGCGAATTTGCCCGTTGACCACGCGGCCAGGACGCACAACCCGTCGGTTCCCTTCACACCCAGATAACCGGGGATCTTGCTTGCTTCCACGCCGCTCGCCACCGCGAAATAGGTCAGGGCGAAGTTGGTGGTGAGAACAACAGGCGATACTTCGTTGGGCGCACCAATTTCGTAGACTTTCTCCTCCACCGCCAGCGGCACGCGCGGATCGGTGTAAATGCTGAGCCGGTGAACCAGCAGGGGAAAAAGCGTTTCTTCGTGCAGGTCGCTGAGCACAATTACCGAAGCATACTTGATCACCAGGACCGCGGCCAGGAGCGCTTCTTGGGCTGCGTCTTCGGCCTTAAGCGGCAGGAAGGAAATGATCGGGTACCCCAGCGGCCGGAAGGTGTGCGTTAGAGCAGCCCGCCTGATCAGGGTGTAGTCCCGGAGGGCCTCCTTCAGATTCTGCGGGGAGGTGTCGATCATGATCTCCGAAACACCGGCGGCTCTTAGCTTCGTGGTTACGGCCACGACCTCTTCCAAGTTTTGACCCCTCACCGCTACGGGAACGACCTTTTTCTTTAAGCCGGGGAGAGCCTCCTCCAAATTGGCGTTGGTAAGCGGGTACAGAAGCGGCTTTTGGTCGGCAACCAGGTCGCGGGCGGCAAAAAGCGTCCCTAACTCCTCGCACATCAACACCATGGGCCGCTTTTCCCGAGCCACCCCGGCAACCACGGACAGATACCTTTCTTTACTGCCGCTTTCAAATTTGAGGACTGCAAGGTCGGCCCGCAGCTTGAAGGTTACCCACGTGAATTCGTATTCATCAAGCCTTTTCAACTTGGCGTTTATGGCCTGATCGGTCTCGATGTCGGAAATCAACACGGCCAGGCCGGGTGGGCGCAAAAAGGTCTTCTCGTGGCGATGGACGACCTCTTCTTCCCCCACCGTCAGCATCCTTTCGCCGGTGCCCACGCTGACCAGCTTGATGGGCGGGGTGATGGCGTCAATGATCCACTCCTTCACTTCCGGATCAAGATGGGGACACTTTTCCAGCGACACCCCGCCGGAGACCAATTTCATGGCAAAGGCCAGACAGGTGGGAAATCCGCATTCCTTGCAGTTCCTCTTCCCCCCGTCGGGGAGCTTTTTCTGGATGTCGGATGGTTTTAGAGGCATGTACTCCCCCTCCTTAAAGTATGATCAGCCCTAAGATTAGGCCTCAAGAGCCTAGCCACCCATCACGGGATGCTCCACTTTTTGGAGAAACTCAATCAGGTCATCGACGTTTTTGACCTCCTTTTCAGAAGCGATTTTTTCGAAAAGGTCGGGGGGGATGGCCTCTTTTACCAATTCCTTAACCGTGCTGGGCATCCAGACCACCCTTCGCAATCCGCCGTCGGTGATCAGGAACTTGGGGGATTTAAGGTAGGAAACGGCCATTCCCACGTACCCTTCCCGCTGTTGGCCGCCGCTGGCCTGAGCGGCCAGGGTGGAGAAGGGAGCACCGATGACCGCTTCCCCGGCAAAGTCGCGGTGGATGATGCCGAAGCCGTCCACCTCCGGGATATAGAAGCAGATCGACTGGAAGCAGCCGCAGGCGGTGTGGGGGTTTTCCAGGGCGCTGTGCAGGCAGCAAACAGAAGTCCGACCCAAGGATCTTTGCGTCACGACCTCGTTGACCCCGCTGTAAATGTGTTTTTCGGGATCCAAGAGTTCGCCTTTCGGTACGGCAAAAATAGCTCCCTCCGGGTCGATCTTGGAGGATGCTCTCCCGTCCAACCAGCTGATGGCGCCGCACAAGGACATCCGCTCCGGAGTGATGATGCACACGTGGGTTGGAGCGAAGCTCTGGCAGAGAACACAGCCGTAGAATTCATCCACCTCTTCTTCGGTCATTCCCTTCAAGCGCGCGTCCCGGGCGTCATAAACCGGCCTCGCTTTTAAAACATGCGCTTTTACCTTTTCAGGGTTGGTTATAAAGGTTACCTGCATTTTTTCGATGATGGGCAGCTCGTTGGTAAAAAGCATAATCATTATTTGACCGACCTCTTGCAAAGACTGCAGTCCTTTTTTGTGGCTTTCCTTGTGCAGCCGCAACCAAATATGGTCCCTTTGCGCCATGTGCCAGAAACCCTCGATGTAATTGCAGTACTGGTGGATACGGCGTTCGAAAACGGGCTCCATATCTCTTTCCAGTTGTTCTCCGGCCACTTCCACGCCAATGAAGAGGGGGGAGGTGGTTCCCTCCGCCATGTCCTTGATGTCCGGGCCGATGACTTCCACTCTTTCGTGCTCGACTTCATTTGCGGACCTCAAGGTGACCAATTCTCCTTTGTATTCGCACCGGGGTCCTCCGAATTCAACGTGGAAGTCGTGTTTTCTTACGCTTTCGCCTTCGTACTGGGGTCCCACGTCTACCGGAAACATTTTTCTCCTCCTTCCAAGAAAAACGGTTTCTTTGGTCGTCAATGGCCACGGTCGCCTCGCGGGGGTGGACTTGGCAGCCTGCGCTTTTTACGGCGTGTATGGCAGAGGCCAAAACTGAGCCCTGCCCAGGCCGAAAAATTCGCTTTCGTGCAGCACGTCCGTCCCTGAGTGTTCTTTATCGGGGCAAGGCCAGCGCAAGCCCCTCACCTCCGGATCGAGCCGGTCGTAGCTGACCCCCGCATGGGTGGGGTAGAGGGACGATATTTCCTCCATGATTTGGGAGGGGTGGTTGTAGGCAAATCCCCCGGCTTCCATGCGGCGGGCAATCGCGCAGATAATCCACCAGTCCGGCTTAGCGGCCCCGGGCGGTTCGGCTGCCTGGCGGACGCGCTGGATAAGGCGGTCCACTGCCGTGAAGGTCCCCTCTTTTTCCGTAAAACCGGCCGTGGGAAGCACGACCTGCGCCAGCTTTGCCGTTTCGGTCAGAAACATGTCCTGGACCACCACGAAGGGGGCTTTTGAAAGGACCTTGCGCACACTATCCGCATCCGCCGCTTTGGTCACCGGGTCGGCGCCGGTAATGTACCGGACCCTCGTTTCGTTTTCTGCTGACCCGGCGGGTTCGGGGACGGCGCACCCCCACGCGGCGGCAACTTTTTCCTTGCTCACTAAAGACCAAGGGTGGGTGACGTCCAGGTCAAGGGTGCCTTGAAAGTTGCTCCGGCCGACTAGAGGCACGAAGCCCGCACCCGGCTTGCCGTAGTTGCCGGTCACCAAGGCCAACTGGGCCAGCGCCCGGACGCTGTCCCGGCCCGTGGGGCGTGCCGCGATTTCTTCGGACCAGAAGAGGAGGCCCGGCTTGCTGGTGGCGTACACCCAGGCCGCTTCCCGGAGCTGCGCGCCGGGAACGCCGGTGATTTCCACTGCTTTCTCAACGGTGAAGCCGGCGAGGGATTTTTGAAAAGCGTCAAAATTGGTGGTCCTCTCCCGGATAAACCCCTCGTCGTGGAGCTTTTCGTCCAGAATAGCCCTGGCCATTCCCAGCAGCAAAGCAAGCTCCGTACCCGGGCGAAGCGCAAGGCGAAGGTGGGGCAGCCGGCCGAGGGGTATTTCCCGGGAGCCGGCAATGATCAGTTTCGCCCCCTTTTTAACCGATTTGCCGATTTCAAAGCCGATGAGCGGGTGGGATTCAGTAGGGCTGGCGCCAATCACCAAATGACCGGCCGCCCTTTCAATTTGCCCGACGGGAACGGTCATGGCCGTGCTGCCCACGGTTCGGCCCAAGCCCTCCAACAATCCGGCCCGGCTTGTAAGCGACTCAATGTCGGTCACGTTACTCGTTCCCAGCACCGCCCAGGCGAACTTCAAGGCCAGGTAGATTTCTTCGTTGGTGACCCGGGGGCCGTACCAAACAACCGCTTCCTTTCCTTTGTGCCGGGAAAATTCGCCGGCCACCAGGTCCAGCGCCTCTTCCCAACCGGCTTCCACGAACCGGCCGCCTTTTTTGATTAAGGGGGTTTTCAGGCGGTCGGGGTGATTGAGCATCGCCCAGCCGAACCGGCCCCTCCCGCAGAGGCGCCCCTGGCTGGTTTGGTGGTTGAGGTTGCGGCGGGCACTGACCAGCCTGCCGCCCCGGGTGCCGAAGTAGATACCGCAGCCGGTCCCGCACGCCGCACACACTGTTTCCACTTCCCGGGCGGGCTGCACCAGCCCCTTGGGCAAAAGGGCCCCCACCGGGCAGCGGGCCACGCATTCGCCGCAGGACTCGCAGGTTGACTCGGCCAGACTTGTTCCCTGCCGGGGGACCACCACCCTCCGGTTGTCCACGCGTTTAAACTCCAGCGCGTCCGCGCCGTTGATCTGCCGGCAAGTGCGGAGGCAAATCCCGCAGGCGACGCAACGGGAGCGGTCGAGAACAAAGTACGGGTGGCTCCCGTCCACTTCCGCAAAGGGGGTTGGGATGCCCGCCATTTCCTGGTAGACCCCTACGTAGCCGACCACTTCTTGTAGCCTGCACCGGCCGTTTTTCGCGCAGTTCAGGCAGTCCCCGTTGTGGCCGGCCAGGATTACTTTCACCGCCGCCGCCTGCGCTTCCTGGGCCTGCGGCGAGCTGGTCCGCACGACCATCCCTTCCCCAGCCCGGGCCGTGCACGAAGGCACAACCTTGCCGTCGGTTTCCACCGCGCAGACCCGGCATCCGCCGGAGCCCGTGAGTTCGGGGTGGAAACACAGGAAAGGAATGTAGAGGCCCGCCTTTTGCGCCGCCTCTAAAACGGTAACTCCCCTCCCCACGCTCACTTCCAGGCCGTCAATGGTAAGGCTGACGGCCTCTGCCACCGGTCCCCTTTCTTTCAGGAAAAGGGGTGTTTCCGGGCGGCGGCGCTCACTCTCCCGGACAACCTGGGGTGGAATGAGGACGCCCTCCCGGGCCGGCCCGGCCGACACTTTGGGCAAAAGGGCGCCCACGGGACAGCGGGCCACGCACTCGCCGCAGGAGACGCAGTTTGACTCGTGCAGAGGCTTGTTTCCGAAGGCGGCGATGGTGGTGGCGCGGCCCCGGAAAGCAAAGTCGATGGCGTTCACCTGGGCGATCTCGCGGCACGTCCGTATGCAGATCCCGCATAAAAGGCACTTGTTGTAGTTTCTGACGATCCACGGGTGCGTGTCGTCCAGGGGCTTTTTGAGCTCGATGCGCCTTAACTCCTTGAATTCGGTGGCTTCAAGGCCTGTGTAGCGGGCTGCCTCCTGAAGCTTGCAGTTCAGGTTCTTCCCGCAGGTAAGGCAGTCCGACTCGTGTTCGGCCAGGATGACTCCCACTATGTGCCGGCGGTAGTTGTCCAGGTTCGGGCTTTTGGTGGCGACCTGCATCCCGCCGGCGACCGGCGTGCGACAAGCGGCCACCATTTTCCCGTCGGCCTCGACCATGCACACCCGGCACAAGCCGGCCGGTTTTAGATCGGGGTGGTGACAAAGATACGGAATATAGATGCCGTTTCTTAGAGCGGCCTCCAGTATGGTCGCCCCTTTTCCGGGGACCCTGACGGGCAAGCCGTTAATGGTGAGTTTAACCGCCTCCATTTTCATCCCCCCCCCCTTGCCGGCCGACCCCTCTCGAGAAGGTTTAACCTTTCCGGCCCGGTAACCTTTATTACGGCGCGGTATTTATCCGGGCACATGTCAAAACACCCGCCGCACTTGAGGCACTTTTCCTGGATAATCACCGGCGCAGCCCTCCATTTGCCGGCGATTGCTCCCACCGGGCAGTTTTCCAGGCAGAGCCGGCAGGGTTCGGCGCATTTATCGGGATCAATCCAGTAGGCAATTAATTCTTTACAGTGCAGAGCAGGGCAACTTCTTTCGTCGAGGTGTGCTTCGTATTCGGAACGGAAATAGCGCAACGTGCTCAGCACCGGGTTGGGGGCGGTTTGGCCCAGGCCGCAGATGGAACCGGCAATGATTGCTTTGGCGATGCCTTCTAACCAGGACAGGTCGGTTGTTTTGCCGCGTCCCCGAGTGATATCTTCCAGAATTTTCAGCATCTGATTAGTACCTGCCCGGCAGGGCGCACACTGGCCGCAGGATTCGTTGACGGTGAACTCCAGAAAATACCTGGCCACATCCACCAGGCAGGTATCCTGGTCCAGGACCACCATGCCGCCGGAGCCCATCATGGATCCCGCGCTCTTCAGGGAGTCAAAGTCCACCGGCATATCCAGCAGTTCTTTGGGCAGGCAGCCGCCGGAAGGACCGCCCGTTTGCACGGCCTTGAACTCCCGGCCGGTGGACGTCCCGCCGCCGATGTTGAAAATGATTTCCCGCAACGTTATCCCCATGGGAACTTCGATCAGACCGGAGTTTTTGGCCTTTCCGGTTAGGGCGAAAACGGCTGTTCCCTTGCTGGTTTCGGTTCCCATGGAAGCAAACCACTCCGGCCCCCTGGTGATGATCTGGGGCACATAGGCGAATGACTTAACATTATTCAGCAGGGTGGGCCTGCCGCCGATGCCTTCTTCGGTTGTGCGGGGCCGGGGCATCACTTTGGGCATTCCCCGGAAGCCTTCGATGGAGCGGACCAGGGCCGTCGATTCACCACAGACAAAGGCACCGGCGCCCCGGAAGATCTCAATGTCAAAGTTGAACCCGGTGCCCATGAGGTCCGGTCCCAGCACCCGGTGTTGCTCGGCCTGCGCAATGGCAACAGTTAGGCGTTCCACCGCCAGCGGGTATTCCGCCCGGACGTAGATATACCCGTGGCCCGCGCCGACGGCGTAGGCGGCAATGGCCATCCCTTCCAGAACGGAGTGGGGATCTCCTTCCAGGACGGAACGATCCATAAAGGCGCCCGGGTCGCCTTCATCGCCGTTGCAGACTATGTACTTCGGTTCCCCGCCGGCCCGGCGGGCGCTCGCCCACTTTCTTCCGGTGGGGAAACCGGCCCCGCCCCGGCCGCGCAGGCCCGAACGGGTGACGGCGTCAATTACTTCTTCCGGGGTGTACCGGGTGAGCACGTCGGCCAGCGCCTGGTACCCGCCGACGGCAAAGTACTCGCGGATGTCTTCCGGGTTAATCAGGCCGCAGTAGGCAAGAACCACCCTCTTCTGGTGGCGGTAAAAAGGCACGTCATCCTCCCGCAGGCTTTTGCTTCCGTCCGGGTTCAGGTAAAGCAGGCGCTCCACCACCGTATTCTTATCCAGCGCGGCGATGATGATTTCCGGGACGTCGGTTACCGTTACCTTCGTGTAAAAAACACCTTCCGGTTCAAACCGCACCAGGGGGCCTAACTGGCAAAAACCATGGCAGCCGCTGCAGGCGGTACCGACCTCGGTTTCCCGGCCTTCAAAAAGCAGCTCCACGTCGGTCGGCAAGCCTCTTTCCTTAAGCAAGCGCACAAACTCCCGGTAAACTTCCAGGGCGCCGCCAAGAACGCAACCGGTGCCGGCACACACCAAAAACCGGCGTTTTTGCCGCGCAAAAGCGCCTTCGCATATTTTTCGGACCTCCGCCAGCTGAGTTGGGGAGTGGATTTGCAACATCATCCTCTGCCTCCTTGAAGTCACCGGGCCACCGCTTTTACCACCGTTACCGCGCCTGTGTGAGTAGCAGCATCATCCTCTGCCTCCTTGAGGTCACCGGGCCGCGAGGCACGCTCACTCCTTACCCCGCTATGCTTCTTGCTCTGCCCGGCGTCATCTCCCCGTACACCTCCTTGCCCATAACAACCACCGGTGCCAGGGCGCACGCGCCGACACAAGCCACTCGTTCCAAGCTGTACTCGTAATCCGGAGTGGTTTCCCCGTGGCCGATGCCCAGTTGCCGTTCAAACTCTTCCAGCACCCGGGAGGCTCCCTTCACATGGCAGGCGGTACCGCAGCACACCTTGATCTGGTTCCGGCCGCGCCGGTGGAAATAAAACTGGTCGTAAAAAGTAGCCACCCCGTAAACGTGGCTTTCGGGCAACTGGAGGAAACGGGCGATCTCCCGCATGGCCGCCTCGGGCAGGTAGCCGAACACCTCCTGGGTGTCTTGGAGAATTGGGACCAACTCGCGGCTATGCCCTCTGTAACGAATGAGGGCATCTTTCAGCCCCTCATCGAGACCTTCCTTTAAGGCTTCTTCCACCGCCGTTTTGGTCATCAGCCCCGCTTGATGCATCAGGGTATCCCCAATCTCCTGATCATGGGTCATTGTCGCCACGCAAGGGTGGGCATGGTGAAGAAGTCCGGCCTGCTCATAAGCGTCCTTGACGTGTACCCCCACCAGGTTTTCGGCCACGTATCTGGTGTTGCCGCAGGGAGCATCCCGCAGGACCTTCACCGCGGCGACCTTTTCTTTATCCAGGATGATCTCCAGTTTCGGCCGGCCGAAGTGGCGGGCGAAGGCCTGGATTTGGGGACTGGTGCTGTCCTCCTCGGTAAGAGCGCAGAAAACCAGCGGATGCCCCATGGCAATTTCTTTTTGCGCCAATTTCTTCTTGATCTGCCTGGCCAGTCCGGAAGGAAGGTGGGCCTTGTTGTCGATGGGGGCGATTACCGCCCTGGCCCCCGTCATTTCGGCCAAATGGGGCGCCATCTCGGCCACCACCGGATCTTCCTGGAGCATCAGCAGGAGATCGCATCCCGGCAGACCGGGGGGCAAAAAGTCCTCCGGCGCATCGTCGACCCCGATGGCGAGCTTTTCCGGGAAGATGTAGTGGTTTATCTCCCAACCGCGCGGGGCGTATTGGGTCATGGCCTCGACGTACCGGCGGCCGTAATCGCCCTGAATGATCAGTAAGATGCGCATATTTCTCCGCACCCGCTTTATAAAATTTTCTTCTTGAGCGCCTCCACCTCGGACTGCAGCTTCTCCCCGGCTTTGACGTCCATTTCTCCCATGGCGCTTTCCCAAATGCTTTCGTCGTAGCCGACAAAGCCCAACAGCTCTCCGTTTTGGAAGCTCTCGGCAATGAATTTGCGTTCTCTTTCTGAGCGGATCTTGTTGCCGATACTCATGGTTTTTTTTATCCCTAGCTCCTCGGCCATTTTCCGAATGTGACGGGCGGTGTTGATGCTGTTTAGGCTCGGTTCCACCACCACCAGCATTAAGTCCACGCCTGCGGCGGTGCCGCGGGTAAGGTGCTCGATACCCGCCCCCATGTCCATAATGACCACTTCGCCCTGATCTAAAAGCAGGGCGGAGACCAGCGCACGCAAGAAGGTATTTTCCCGGCAGTAACACTCGGAGTTTCCTTTTTTTACCTCCCCCAGGCGCAGAAACCGGATGTTTCCAAGGCGAAGGGCATGGTTTTCGACCACGTCGTCCACCCGGGGGTTTAAGAGATAAATGGGTCCGCCGCCACTTCTCGCCCTGATCAATTCTTTCATTTCCGCAGCGGGCTTAAGCCGGGCGGCAACCGCTCCAGGAATGCCGATGGCCGCGGCCAGGCAGGCGTCCGGGTCCCCGTCTATCGCGCAGACCAGCCGGTGGGTGCGGGCAAAAGACTTTACCAGCGCGGCGGCAATGGTTGTTTTTCCCACCCCGCCTTTCCCGGAAACAGCCAGTTTCATTCGCGCACCTCTCATTTAATAAAGGCCTTTTATGATCCCCTCAAGGTACTCCCGCCACTTTTCCATTCTCGGGATTACCGGCGCGGTATAATCCGCATTGGGGTGGCCGCGCCGGCAAACAGCGAAGGTTTTCAAGTGGGGCGCAAAATGTTTTAAGGTGGCCAAGCCGCGTTCCGCCAGATCGCACCTGACGCCGGTGAAAAGGACCAAGTCGTGCGGGCCGCGTCCCCTAACCCCCTGCCAATCCGGCATTTTCAGGAAGTGAATGATTTCGATGATGTCGTAAACACAGTCGGGTCTTTTCCCAAACGCCAGCATTTTTTTCTTCACGTGCGCTGTGGCGCAAGTGAGAATGTTATTTGTCTTGACAATTTCAAAAACGTATTCGAGCAAAAGCTTTTCCCCGACTACGGCGGTGATGGCCTCCGGCCCCAGAATGTATAACGGGTTCCTGGCCCGGTCGATGATCTCGGCCGCTTCAACCGGGTCGGAAACAACCCGGGCGGCCTTTGTTCCGGTTAACGTGTTCACCGTGTAGTACGGAACGAAAAGAAACTCTCTCTCCGGCATTCTTAGGGCCCTCCCCTTATACACAGGTTTTTTAGAAAACGCCTTTGTGCTGGAAAATAATAGGCGCTGCCTACCTTAGCGTGGCCGAAACGGGCACCTTCGTTTCGTAGGTGCCGATGATGGTCGGCAGGGACAAAGTCGGCTTCGGCTGCCAACCGGCTGCTTTTAAGTAGGCCAGCACCTCTTTTTTGTAAACCAGGGGCACATCCCGTTCGGTGCGGACGAAGTTTTGCAGGTCGTCAGGAAGCGTGCCCAAATGTTCTTTATAAACGGAGACATACTGATGCAGTTTGATCGCCCGGCCGGGAGCAGTGTCGTTTCGCCGCATGCAAAGCTTGATCATAGTGGGCAGAGCCCTTTCCCTGGTTTCCACGACGATGGCCATGTGCTCCGGGGTGGGCTCCCGGGTATCGACCAACTGCTCGGTCCGGCCGTCGATAACCGTCCAGTCGTCGTATTCCTTCTTGCTCAAAAAGAGCCTTCTGTATTTGGCCCCGTGGGGACCAAGCAAAAGGGGGATCCCCCACCGTATGGCCCCCGTGCCGATGGCCAGGGCCTTCTGGGAATAGGGACCCCAAACCACGGCACAGGCACCCACCCGGTTGAGGATGTAGTCGGCAATCAATTCAAAATTGGCCCGGCCGGGCAAAGCGGCGAAGATGTTGGCGATCTTGATGGCGGCACCGACCACGTGCGAGTTGGAGACGCAGGAACCCACGTTGAGGACGCCGCCGGCGTCGAATGAAGGCGGGTGCTTTTCGTAAATGGTCCTTCCATCGGCGTCTTTGTACATTCCCGCCGCCATCGCCGCGCATCCGGAAAGGCAAACGATGTACTTCCGGCGCGCCAGCTCCTCCGCCATCCAGGCCACATCGCCAACGTCCGGATAATTGGAACACCCGGCAAACAGCACCACCCCCGGGATGGTGCCCAAAACGATGGGGGAACCTACTTTTCTTATTTCCACGTCGTGGATCGGCCCCCGACCGACCCGCATTCTGTATTTCTCCGCTCCAGCCGCCGCCGCCATTAACTTGAGGATGGGAAGATTAAAATCGCAGGCTGCTTCACATTTCCCGCAACCGGTGCACTTCCTGAACAGATCGGCAAGCGGTTCCAGCTTCCCTTCGCCGGCCTGGCTGACCGCCGTGGCGACCGGTAGCAGGTTGGCGCAGCTTTGATTGCACTTCTCGCACTTTCTTCGGCACCGGCCGGCGATCTCGACGGCCTGCTCAGGGGTAAGAATGACTTTATTGCGTGTTGGCGCCAAGGCCAGTGCCGTCTCTACCGCCGTTTGCGCCGCCTTGTCGGGGTCTAAAACCAGGACCTGTTTCTTCTCCCCGGTAATCATTTTCACGATCTCGCCGGTCTCTTTTTCGGTGACGTTGTCCAGGCCGTAGCAGATTTTGTCCGACCAGGCGATGAGCGCCGCGCCTGTTTCTTTGGCGAGGGCCGGAATGTCGGCCAGCACGCACTGCTCATCGGTCACAATCACGTCGGCGATGCCGGTTTTTAGAAAAAACCGCTGCTGCGCCAGCGGGCCGACCACCTTTGCGCCCTCGTTGTACCGGGTAGTGTCTAACGCCGTACAACAGATTCCGGCCAGTTCCACCTTGTCCAGGAGGTTTTTTCGCCGCAGGTAATCCGTCATACTATTGGCGGCTGCGGCGTTGTGGCCCACCAGCAGGATCACCGGCTTCGTGCGGTCAATGGTGCCCCACCCCAGCTCGACCAGCGGTGTTTCGGCCACCGACGTCGGATAGTTAAACCCGGTGATTTGAGCGATGTCGCAGGCCTCCAGGGCGACGTGGTCCAGCATCCCCGCGTGGAAGGCCTTAGACTCGTAATCCAAATTACTTCCTTCCTGTCCGGTATGGGTGGCGGCAACCAGGTGGATAAGCTCCCTTTCCACATATTCAACGGCCCGGCGCAGGTCGCCGAGGGTTTTCGGCTTCAAACCGAGCACGGTCCTAATGATCGGCGCTTCCACATTGACTTGGTCCCCCAAATCAAGCGGGTGACCTTCGCCGTGCTTTTCAATAAGGTGCTCGATCAGGTGGCGCCCGTGCGCTCCGTGGGCGGCGGCGCCCATCAAGCAAGAGATCAAAATCATCCTGGCCTGCTGGGTGGCTATGTCGATGCCGCAGGCGCCTTTGCGATCCCGCGTCAAGTCGCACTTTCCTAAACCGCATAAACAGCAGAGATCGCAAAACGGTGCGTAAAAGGGCCGGTAGGTTCTCATCAAGCGAAAGTCCCAATTGCGCAAGTCAGTCACCTGGGGCAGCGGTGTTTGGCCCACCGCTTCCCAGGATTCTTCGGCTCTGATGATCGCGTTGATTTTCTCTCTGAACTTCTCTGTTTTGCTCATTGCTGGCTCCCGCCCCGAAAATATTTGTTCGGCAAACCGGTGAGACGCCAGGCCGCTTCAACGGTGTTGGCGAGGAGCATGGCTACCGTCATGGGCCCGACACCCCCAGGCACCGGGGTGATGAGTCCGGCTCTGGGCCACACCGACGCAAAGTCCACGTCGCCCACCAAGCGGCCGTCCAGCCGGTTGATCCCGACGTCGACCACCACCGCGCCCTCTTTGACCATGTCCCCCGTGATCATCTGGGGCCGGCCCACGGCCACCACAAGAATGTCGCCGCCCAACGTCACGGCGGCCAGGTCCGGCGTCCGTGAATGGCACACCGTCACCGTGGCGTGGCGCTCCAGGAGCAACAGCGCCACCGGTTTGCCGACGATGTTGCTGCGGCCGACGACCACGGCGTGCTTACCGGCGATGGAAACGCCCGACCGCTCCAGAAGCGTGATGATCCCCCGCGGTGTGCACGGAATCATGCCAGACTCGCCGGTGACCAGGCGGCCGGCATTCAGGGGGTGAAACCCGTCGGCATCCTTCTCGGGCCTGATGGCTTCTATAAGCATGCGGGCGTCGAGGTGCGGCGGCAGGGGAAGCTGCACCAGGATACCATGGATGTCGGTTCTCTCGTTCAACTGTTCAAGCAGGCGGCACACCACCGCCTCCGGAACCGAGGCTTCCAGACGGTATACCTCGGAGTCGACACCCACCTCCCGGCAGGCGGTTTCCTTGTTCCGCACGTACGTCTGCGACGCCGGGTTGTCCCCGACCAGGACCACCGCCAGGCCGGGAGGGTGTCCGTACCTTTCCCTGAAAGCCTCCACCTCACGGGCGGCCTCGGCCTTCACCCGGCCCGCAACCGCCTTGCCGTCAAGGATCCGTGGTTCCATCCGGCTATACCTCCTTGCAATAAAAAAATGGCTGGCGCAACGTGATTCACGGGTGAGAATTTTCCGCAACAGAAATAAAGGTCTATGTCCATTATTTTTGCGGGGGAGGAAGGGGAGGGGCAACAAAAACGCCGCCAGTTGCAGACTGGCAGCGACGGGTTGCCGGTTAACCGTCTCCGGAAGACGGGAAAGGAGTGGGCACTGCTGCCCGTGTTTCCTAGCCCGGAACTCAAATGTCCTTATACCGCCGCCAGTTCCCGGGCGATGGCTTGCATGGCGGCCACGGGGTCGGGGGCCGCGGTGATGGGGCGGCCGATCACCAGGTAGTCGGCGCCGGCCCGCACGGCTTGCGCCGGGGTCAGCACCCGTTTCTGGTCTTGCAATGCGGTGCCCGCCGGGCGGATGCCCGGGGTGATCAGAAGGAAATCCGGCCCCAGGGCGGTGCGGAGCGCGGTCAGCTCCAGCGGCGAGGACACCGCGCCGTCCAGGCCGGCGGCCTTGGCCAGCCCGGCCCAGGCCAGCACCACTTGTTCCAGGTTCCTCCCGAAGCCCAGTTCCCGGCTTAAGTTCTCTTGCTCGAGGCTGGTAAGCACGGTGACGGCCACCACTTTCGGGGCCGGCACCCCGGCCCGCGCCGCCTCCTCGCGCGCCGCCCCGGCCGCCGCCCGCATCATGGCGAGGCCCCCGGCGGCGTGCACGTTGATGATGCCCGCCCCCAGGCCCGCCAGCGCCCGCACCCCCTGGGCCACCGTTTCGGGGATGTCGTGCAGCTTTAAGTCCAGAAAGAGCCGCGCTCCGGCGGCGGCCAGCTCCTCCACGATCTGCGGGCCGTGGCGGTAAAAGAGCCGCAAGCCGACTTTAAAGCCGCCCACCTCGTCCCGGAGTTCCCGAGCCAGGGCAAGCGCTTGCTCGCGCTCGTCCACGTCCAGCGCCACCAGAACCCGCCGACCCGCCGACCCGCCGACCCGCTGACCCGCTGACGCGGGTACCCCCGGGTACCCCAAGGTACCCCCCCCGGGTGCCCCCGGGTGCCCCCGGGTATCCCCGGGTACCCTCGACTCCGACATCGCGATTCAACCCCCCGTCCGGTGGGCGGCGCCCACCAGTTCGTTTACGTCCCCGATCCCCTGCTCGGCCAGGTACTGTTCCAGGCCGGCGGCCACCGCCGCGGCCGCGCCCGGGTCGACCAGGTTCGCCGTGCCGACGGCCACGGCCCGCGCCCCAGCCAGGATGAACTCCAGGGCGTCGCGCGCGGCCATGATGCCGCCCATGCCGATCAGCGGCACTTCCACCGCCCGGTAGGCCTGCCACACGGCGCGCACCGCCACCGGGCGGACGGCCGGCCCGGAAAGACCGCCGAACACGTTGCCCAGGAGCGGTCGGCGCCGCTCCACGTCGATGACCATCGCGGAGAGTGTGTTGATCAGCGACAGGGCGTCGGCCCCCGCCCCAGCGGCGGCCAGGGCGATGATCCGGATGTCGGTCACGTTGGGCGAAAGCTTGGCGATCACCGGCAGGGCGGTGTTCTCCTTGACCAGCCGGACGACCTCGGCCGTCATCGCGGGCTCGGTCCCGAACGCGATCCCTCCGGCCTTCACGTTCGGGCAGGAGATGTTCACTTCCAGGGCCGCGATCCCGGGCACCCCGTCCAGCCGCCCGGCCAGGCGGGCGTACTCGCCGGCCGTTTCGCCGGCGATGCTGACGATGACCGGGACGTCGAAGCGCGCCAGGCGCGGCAGGATGTCCGCCACCAGGGCTTCCACGCCGGGGTTTTGCAAGCCCACGGCGTTGATCACCCCGGCCGGGGTCTCGGTAATCCGGGGCGGCGGGTTGCCGGCCCGGGGTTTTAAAGTGACCGTTTTGACCACCAGCGCGCCGAGCCCGGAGAGGTCCAGGTAGGGCGCGTACTCCTCGCCGAAGCCCACCGTCCCCGAGGCGGTCAGCACCGGGTTTTTGAGCTTGAGCCCGGCGATGTCGACCGCCGTTTTCGCCTTCATTCCCAGACCACCTCCCGGGCGGGGAATACCGGGCCGTCGGCGCAGACCCGCCGGTACTCCCACCGTTCCGGAGTACCGATCCGGCAGCTGCAGCACACGCAAGCTCCGATGCCGCAGCCCATGCGTTCCTCGAGGGAGAACTCGCCGGGAAGCCCGAGGGTCTGCAGCGCGCCCGCCAGGGCGCGGAGCATCCCCGGGGGGCCAGCGGCCGACACCCAGTCCACGGGCTCGTGACACACCGTGTCCAGAAACAGCTCGACCACCGAACCGGCATACCCGCGGGAGCCGTCGTCGGTGGCCGTGAAAAGATCTACCGGCAGGACGCTGAAGTCCGCCAAGTCCAGTTCGGGGGCGGTCCGGGCGCCCTGGAAAACAGCGACCGCCGGGCGGGCGGGCACCCGGGGGTACCCGCCCGGGGCACCCGCGCGGGGCACCCGACCCGCTAACGCGGGTACCCCGAGTGGGTCGGGTCGGGTCGGGTCGGGTCGGGCATCCTCGGACACCCCGGCGGAGAGCTCGCGCGCCAGGAAAAAGAGCGGGGCGACGCCGAGACCCCCGCCGACAATAGCGACGCGGCGGTGCCCGACCCAACCCGACCCACTGACATGGGTGCCCCACGTGGGTACCCCGCGTGGATACCCCGGCGGTTCAAAGCCGCGCCCCAGCGGGCCGAGGACATTCACGCGCCCGCCCGTCCTCTTCTCCGCCAAAAGCGCGGTGCCGCGGCCGACCACCCGGTAGAGGATGGTGACGGTGCCCCGCTCCCGGTCGGCGTCGTACACGCTCAAGGGGCGGCGCAGCAGGAGGTCGGCCGACCCGACCCAACCCAACCCACTGACGTGGGTGCCCCGCGTGGGTGCCCCGCGTGGGTACCCCGCGTGGGTGCCCCCGTCGCAGCGCACGTGCAAAAACTGGCCGGGCTTGACGGCTCGGGCGATGTCCGGCGCCGCGAGCACCAGGCGGCGGCAACCGGCCGCCACCCGCCGGTGGGAGATTACTTTGGCGTCCGTGATGCAGGTCAAATTGTGCGCGCACCTCCTCCCGTGGGGGGCTCGGCCTGGGAGAGGGGGACAGGCACCGTTTTCGGTACGGCAGTCTGGGCGGTGAGTACTACTTCTTCCTTCCGAAAACGGAGCCAGTCCCCGGCCGAGCCCGGGCCGTCATTCGAACCACCGTAGTCCAGTCATAGCCCTAATCACTCTATTGAGCCAGTCCCCGGCCGAGCCCAGGGTGTTACGAGACGTACTCCTGGAGCGGGATCAGGGGCATTGCCTCGCCCCGCTGGCGCGCCCGCATCACCTCGATGACCACCCGGGCCGTGTCGAGCGACGTCAGGCACGGAACACCCATCTCCACCGCCGCCCGCCGGATCCGGAAGCCGTCGCGGGTGGTCAGCTTGCCCTTGGTCAGGGTGTTCACCACCAGGTGGATCTTATTCCCGCGGATCAGGTCAACGAGGTTCGGGGAGCCTTCGTGCACTTTGCGGGCCACCTCCACGGTGATCGCCCGGCTGCGCAAAAAGGCCGCCGTGCCCTCGGTGGCCACGATCTCAAACCCCAGGTTGACCAGGCTCCGGACCAGCGGCAGCGCCTCGTCCTTGTCGCGGTCGGCGATGGTCACCACCGCCTTGCCGCTCAAGGGCAGCGAGTAGCCGGCCGCGAGGCAGGCCTTGTAGAGCGCCAGGGCGTAGTCTTTCGATACGCCCATCACTTCCCCGGTGGACTTCATTTCCGGGCCCAGGCACACGTCCACGTCCAGGAGCTTCGCGAAGGAGAACACCGGCGCTTTCACGGCGATGTTCTGCGTCTCCTCGTACAGGCCGCCCCGGTACCCCATCTCCGCCAGGGTGGCTCCCAAGCAGATCCTGGTCGCCAGGTTCACCATCGGGATGCCGGTGACCTTGCTCAGGTAGGGCACGGTGCGGCTGGAGCGCGGGTTCACCTCCAAAACGAACACCCGGCCCTCGTGCAGGACGAACTGGATGTTCACCAGGCCCCGGATCCTCAAGGCCCGGGCGATCTGCTGCGTGTAGTCGAAGAGCTGCTGCTTGATCTCCGGGGTGAGGCTCTGCGGCGGGAACACCGCGATGCTGTCCCCGGAGTGCACCCCGGCCCGCTCCACGTGCTCCATGATGCCCGGCACCAGGACGGTTTCGCCGTCGCAGACGGCGTCGACCTCCAGCTCCTTGCCCAGCAGGTACTTGTCGACCAGCACCGGGTGCTTCGGGGTCACCCGGACCGCGTCCGCCATATACTCCAAAAGCTCCTGCGAGTTGTACACGATCTCCATCGCCCGCCCGCCCAGGACGTACGACGGCCGGACCAGAACCGGGAAGCCCACCTGCTCCGCGATCCGCTGCGCTTCCTCGACCGAGAAGCCGGTCCCCCCGGGCGGCCGCGGGATGCCGAGTTCGGCCACGAGCCGGTCGAACCGCTCCCGGTCTTCGGCGCGGTCGATGTCAGCCACAGAGGTGCCCAGGATGTTAAAGCCGGCCTTTTCCACCGGGCGGGCCAGGTTGATCGCCGTCTGCCCGCCGAACTGCACGATCACCCCTTCGGGTTTTTCCTTGTGCAGGATGTTCATCACGTCCTCCGGGACCAGCGGCTCGAAGTACAGCCGGTCGGCGGTGTCGAAGTCGGTGCTGACCGTCTCCGGGTTGTTGTTGATGATGATCGCCTGAAGGCCCTGCTCCTTCAAGGCCCAGACCGAGTGCACCGAGCAGTAGTCGAACTCGATCCCCTGCCCGATCCGGATCGGGCCCGAACCCAGCACGACCACCTTGCGCACGTCTTCAGCCCCGGCCTCGTCCTCCTCCTCGTAGGTGGAGTAGTAGTAGGGCGTGGTGGCCTCGAACTCCCCGGCGCAGGTGTCCACCATCTTGTAGACCGGCTCCACCCCCTGCTCCCGGCGCAGGCGGTGGATCTCCCGCGAGGTGGTGCCCAACAGCTCGGCAATGGTGCTGTCCGAGAGGCCGGCCCTCTTGGCGCGCCGCAGCAACCCGGGCATCAGCCCGGCCGGGGCACCCGCGCCCGTCGGGGTACCCGCGTCAGCCGGGGCACCCGCGCCCGTCGGGGTACCCGTGCGGGGCACCCACGTCAGTGGGTCGGGTCGGGCCGGGCCGGGCCGGGCGGCGCGCACCAGATCCTCGGTCGCGGTGATGTTCTTAATCTTGTCCAGGAAGAACCGGTCAATCCGGGTAAGTTCAAACAACTCGCTCACCGGGAAGCCCCGGCGCAGGGCCTCGGCCACCAGGAACAGGCGCAGGTCGTCGGGCCTGGCCATCCGGGCGCGCAGCTGGTCGTTCGGCAGGTGCCCCAGCTCGGTCATGTGCAGGCCGGCGACGCCGATCTCCAGGGAGCGCACCGCCTTCAGGAGCGCCTCCTCGAAGGTGCGGCCAATTGCCATCACCTCGCCGGTGGACTTCATCTGGGTGCCGAGGTTCCGGTTGGCGAAGGAAAACTTGTCGAACGGCCAGCGCGGGTACTTCACGACCACGTAGTCCAGCGCCGGCTCGAAGCAGGCGTAGGTCTTGCCGGTGACCGCATTTTTGATCTCGTCCAGGGTCAGGCCGACCGCCACCTTGGTGGCCACCTTGGCGATGGGGTAGCCGGTGGCCTTGGACGCCAAAGCCGAGGAGCGCGACAGGCGCGGGTTCACCTCGATCACGTAGTAGTTGTAGCTTTCCGGGTCCAGGGCGAACTGGACGTTGCAGCCGCCTTCCACCCCGAGGGCGCGAATGATCTTCAGCGAGGCGCTGCGCAGCATCTGGTGCTCCCGGTCGCTCAAGGTCTGGGTGGGGGCGACCACGATGCTGTCCCCGGTGTGGATGCCCATCGGATCAATGTTTTCCATGTTGCAGATGGTGATGCAGTTGTCGGCGCCGTCGCGCACAACCTCGTACTCAATCTCTTTCCAGCCGAGCACGCACCGCTCCACCAGGGCCTGGTGGATGATGCTCATGGTCAGCCCGCGGTTGGCGATGTCCCGCAGTTCCTCCTCGGAAAAGGCGACCCCGCCCCCGGTGCCGCCCAGGGTGTAAGCCGGGCGGACCACCACCGGGTAGCTGGTCTTCCGGGCGAAGGCCACGGCGGCGTCCACCTCGGAGATGATGACGCTTTCCGGGATCGGCTCGCCGATCGCCAGGCACATGTTCCGGAAATGCTCCCGGTCCTCGGCGCGCTTGATGGACTCGAGCGGGGTGCCCAAAAGCCTTACCCCGTACTGGTCCAGCACACCCGCGTCCGCCACCTGCTTGGCCAGGTTCAGGCCCGTCTGCCCGCCCAGGGTGGGCAGCAGCGCGTCCGGCCTTTCCTGGTGGATGACCTTGGCCACGAATTCCGGGGTGAGCGGCTCGATGTAGATCCGGTCGGCCATGTTGGCGTCGGTCATGATGGTGGCCGGGTTGGAGTTGATGAGCACCACCTGGAGGCCTTCCTCGCGCAGGGCGCGGCAGGCCTGGGTCCCGGCGTAGTCGAACTCGGCCGCCTGGCCGATGACGATCGGGCCGGAACCGATGACCATTACTTTCTTAAGCGTTTTGTCCTTCGGCATTTAGTTCCCCTCCCGGCCGATCAATTTCAGAAACTCGTCAAAAAGATACTCGGAGTCGTGGGGACCCGGCCCGGCCTCCGGGTGGTACTGAACCGACATCACCGGCAGCTCCCGGTGGCGGAAGCCCTCCACCGTGCCGTCGTTGAGGTTGCGGTGCGTAATCACCAGGCCCGCAGGCGCGAGCGTTTCCTCCGCGACCGAGAACCCGTGGTTGTGGGAGCTGATGTACACCTTGCCGGTGGCCAGGTCTTTCACCGGGTGGTTCGCACCGCGGTGCCCGAACTTCAACTTGTAGGTGCGCGCCCCCAGGGCAAGCGCCAGCACCTGGTGCCCGAGGCAGATCCCGAAGAGCGGCTTTTTGCCGGCCAGCGCGCGCACGGCGGCGATGGCGGACACCGCCCGGACCGGGTCGCCCGGCCCGTTGGAGATCACCACCCCGGCGGGGTTTTGGGCCAGGATGTCGGCGGGCGGGGTGTCCGGCGGGAACACGACCACGGTGCAGCCGCGCCGCTGCAGGCAGCGGACGATGTTCTGCTTGGCGCCGAGGTCGATGAGGGCCAGCACCGGGTCACCGCCATCGTAGCGCAAGATATCTTTCGCCGCCACCATGGGAATAAAGTCCTGCGCGCTGAAATCAGGGCAGGAACGGGCTTTCTCGACCAGAGCCTCCGGTTCGTCGGTCTCGGTGCTGATGATGCCGCGCATCGTTCCCTTGGTGCGCAGCCGCCGGGTCAGGGCGCGGGTGTCCACCCCGGCCAGGCCGATGACCCCCTCGTTGGCCAAAAACTCCGCCAGCGTACCGCCGGATTTCCAGTTGCTCGGCCGGTCGCAGGCCTCGCGGACCACGAAGCCGCGCACAAAGCTGCCCTTGGACTCGAAGTCCTCGGCGTTGATGCCGTAGTTGCCCACCAGAGGGTAGGTCATGACCACAATCTGCCCGCAGTAGGACGGGTCGGTGAGGACTCCCTCGTAGCCGGTCATTCCGGTGTTGAAGACCACCTCCCCCCAGTTCTCGCCGCCGGCACCGAACGCCCGGCCGTAGTACAAGGTTCCGTCCTCCAAAGCCAGCACCGCCTGCAAATGCCACACCTCCGCTTGGTATTCGCGGCCCGCCTTGAAAGCGGCCCGCGTCGAAACTTATTCATTTGTTTTGGATGTGCTCTTCAACTTCGGGCCGCCAGGTGGACCTCCCCGCCGACGATGGTGGCGCAGGGCAGCCCTTTTAGCTTAAAGCCGTGAAACGGCGTGTTCTTGCTCTTGCTCACCAGCTCCGCCCGGTTCACCGTCCAGACCGCCTCCGGGTCAATGACGGTAAGGTCCGCCACTGCCCCGGGCTCGATGGTCCTGGAGAGGCCGAGCACACGCGCCGGGTTGGTGCTGAGTTTGGCCACCGCCGTCACGACGTCCAGGACCCCGCCGGCGACCAGTTCGGTGAACACCAGGCCGACCGCCGTCTCCAGTCCCACCAGCCCGAACGGCGCCAGGTCGAACTCCACTTCCTTCTCGTGCGCCGCGTGGGGGGCGTGGTCGGTGGCGATGACGTCGATGGTGCCGTCGGCCAGCCCCTCCCGCACCGCGGCCACGTCGGCGTCGGCGCGCAGCGGCGGGTTCACCTTCGCGTTGGTGTCGAACCCGGCCACCGCCCGGTCGGTCAGGGTGAAGTGGTGGGGCGTGGCCTCGGCTGTCACCCGCACGCCGCGGGCCTTGGCCTCGCGGACCAGGCGCACCGCGCCGGCGGTGCTCACGTGGGCCACGTGCAGCCGGCCGCCGGTCATCTCGGCCAGGATGAGGTCTCTGGCCACGGCCACGTCCTCGGCGGCCGCGGGGGTGCCCTTGAGACCGAGCATGGTGGAGACCAGGCCCTCGTGCATCACCCCGGCCGCCAGTGAGAGGTCCTCGCAGTGCGAGATCACGGGCACCCCCAACATCCGGGCGTACTCCAGCGCCCGGCGCATCACGTGGGCGCCGGCCACCGGCCGGCCGTCGTCGGAGAACGCCGCCGCCCCGGCCTCCCGCAGGGCGCCCATTTCGGTCAATTCCTTCCCCCGGCTGCCGACGGTGAGCGCCCCCACGGGGTAGACCCGGGCGCGCCCGGCCTCCCGGGCCCTTTCCAACACATACCGAATCACCTCGGGGCGGTCGGCCGCCGGGTCGGTGTTGGGCATCGCCGCCACGGCGGTGAAGCCGCCGCGCACCGCCGCGCACGTGCCGCTCGCCACCGTCTCCTTGTGCTCTTGGCCCGGCTCCCGCAAGTGCACGTGCATATCGATGAGGCCGGGGGTCACCAGTTTCCCGGCGGCGTCCAGGACGCGCGCACCCCGGGCGGTGATCTTCTTTTCCACCGCCGCCACCCGGCCGTCTTTGATCAGGACGTCGGATTCATAAGCGCGGCCCGCGGCCGGGTCGACCACCGTGCCGCCCCGGATGAGAAGGTCCATCATTCTCCCCTCCCCAGCATCAGGAGGTACAGTACCGCCATCCGCACCGCCACCCCGTTCGTAACCTGGTCGGTGATCAGGGCGCACGCGCCGTCGGCGACGTCGGGCGCGATCTCAATGCCCCGGTTCATCGGGCCGGGATGCATCACATAAGCGTCCGGCCGGGCCAGGGCCAGGCGCTCGCTGTTCAAGGCATAGAGCCGCGCGTACTCCCGGACGTCCGGAATAAGGCCCTCTTGCTGGCGTTCCCGCTGCAGGCGCAAGACCATCACCGCGCCCGCTCCCGGGAGGGCGTCCTCGGGCCGGTCGTGCACCGTCACCCCCAGCGCGGCGAGGCCGGCCGGGACCAGGGTGGGCGGCGCCGCGACGTGGACGTCCACCCCGAAGCGGGGAAGGCACCAGATGTTGGAGCGCGCCACGCGGCTGTGCAGGATATCGCCGATGATCACCAGTTTCAGGCCCTCGAGATCGGGCCGTCGCTCGCGGAGCGTGAAGAGGTCCAAGAGGGCCTGTGTCGGGTGCTCGTGCATGCCGTCGCCGGCGTTCACCACCGGGACTTCGACCAGCCGCGCCAGAAGGTGCGGCGCGCCCGCGCAGGGGTGCCGGAGCACCACCAGGTCGGCCCCCAGGGCGGCGACGGTCCGGGCGGTGTCCGCCAGGCTCTCCCCCTTGGAAGTGCTCGAGGCGGACGCGGACACGTTGACGGTGTCGGCGCTCAAGTACTTGGCGGCCAGCTCGAACGACATCCTGGTCCGGGTGCTCGGTTCGTAGAAGAGAGTGATCACCGTCTTCCCGCGGAGCGTGGGCACCTTCTTGATGTCGCGGCTGATGATCTGCTTCATGGGGAGGGCGTTTTCCAGGAACTCGTTGATCGCCGCGGCCGGCATATCCGCCAGCCCGAGCAGGTGTCGCACCGCCATCCGGCATCCCCCCTTAAGTTAAGGGCCAGGACCATAACTTAAAAATTTCAATTTAAAAGGCCTCTCCACGCGGAGAGGCCGGCACGTTTGGTTGGCACCTCTGTTTTCCCTTGCCGGCCTCTCCGGACCGTTCTTAATAGGGAAACCGTTTTTGGGGGCGGTCGTCATCCTGTCTCCAGGATCACCACTTGTTCCTGGCCGTCGGTGTCCTCAAGCTGGACCGAAATGATCTCCCGGGACGAGGTGGGCACGTTCTTGCCCACGTAGTCGGCCCTGATGGGCAACTCCCGGTGTCCCCGGTCGATCAGGGCGGCCAGTTGTATCGCCCGGGGGCGGCCCAGGTCCATAATCGCGTCCAGCGCCGCCCGCACCGTCCGCCCGGTGTAGAGCACGTCGTCCACCAGGATCACCGTGCGGTCGGTAACCGGGAAGGGCACCTCGGTCCGGGACAACTGCGGCTGCGGACCGAGCCGGGTCAGGTCGTCGCGGTAGAGAGTGATGTCCAGAGACCCCACCGGAACTTGGGCGCCTTCGATCCGCTCGATCTTTTCGGCCAGCCGGAGGGCCAGCGGCACGCCGCGGCGCCGGATGCCGATCAGGGCGACTTCCTGCACGCCTTGGTTCTTCTCGATGATCTCGTGCGCGATCCTGGTCAGCGCGCGACGGATGCCGTCACGGTCGAGGATGGTCGCCTTTTCGCGGAAGCCCGGGTGTCCCATCTCTTCGTCCTTCCCCCGACGCAAAAAACCTACCCGCCACCTGTCGGCAAGTAGGCCCAATCCACCCGTGCCCGGAGCACGCGGGCCGGGGTCAAACCTATGTTACCTTACCAGTCTCTCTGGACCGATTTAAAGGCGGCTTGTTCCTAAAATACAGTACCCTGTTTTCCGGAAGCTGTCAAGTCCATTTCGGCCAGTTTTTCAGATATTTTTGAGACCCAGGAAGATCAGCCCGACCCCGGCCACGATCAGAACCAGGCCGCCGGGAGCAACCTTGCCGGCTAGGCCCGCCAGGCCAAGGGCGGTCACGGTGATCATGATGGCGGGACCGACCAGCGCGAGGCCGGCGTTGATCTTAAAGGCGGTCTCCACCCGGCCGAAGTGGAGCATCAGCATGGCCGCCGAAAACTCAATGGTGGCCGACATGAACCGGAGCGCCGCCATACCGAGCACAATTTTATCCACCGGGCCCACCCCCATCTTGCCGCGCTAGGAGTTTATATGCCGCGGTGAACGGGTATATGGCTCTTGGGCCCGAGACAAACTAACCGGCGGAGGGGC
>DBEH01000006.1:26984-29333 GCA_002294005.1 Firmicutes bacterium UBA911
GGCGGAGGGGCGATGGATAGCAAACAGAAAGTGACGCTGGCCGGACTGGGCTCCGTGCCCTTCGTGATGGTCCTGGGGAATTCGATGCTGATTCCGATCCTGCCGACGATGGAACGCTCACTCGACCTGACTTCGTTCCAGGCGAGCCTCGTGATCACTATGTTCTCGGTGCCGGCCGGCCTGATGATTCCGTTGCCCGGCTTTCTTTCCGACTACTTCACCCGCCGGGTGGTCATCATCCCGGCGCTTCTCCTGTACGGCCTCGGAGGCCTGGTCGCCGGGGTGGCCGCCCTCATCGACGCCGGCCCGACGTACGCGCTCATCATCGCCGGCCGCATTCTGCAGGGCATCGGCGCCGCCGGCACCGCGCCCATCGCCATGGCTCTGACCGGAGACATCTTCAAAGGGCAGGAACGCGGGCCGGCTCTGGGGGTGATCGAGGCCGCCAACGGCTTCGGGAAGGTGGTCAGCCCGGTGCTCGGCGCAGCCGTGGGGCTGATCATCTGGTTCGCGCCCTTTTTCGTGTTTCCGGGCTTGGCGGCCCTCTCGGCGACGGCCGTCTGGCTCGCCGTGAAAGAACCAAAAAAGGAGAAACGACCGCAGCCGCGGGGTCAATATTTCCAGGACATCCTGAAGGTGTTCGCGAAGAAGACGCCCCTGCTCCTCTCCTGTTTCTTCGCCGGGGCGCTGGCCCTGTTCGTCCTGTTCGGGATCCTGTTCTTCCTCTCCGAACACCTGGAGGAGCGTTTCCAGCCGTCCCTGATCACCAAGGGCCTGCTCCTGGCCATTCCGGTGCTGTTCATGTCGGTGGCCTCCTTCATCACCGGGGCGGTGATCAAACGCCGGGTGACCCTGATGAAATTCTTGACCGTGACCGGACTCGGGCTGATCACAGCGGCGCTCGTGGTGATGCCGCTTTCCGAGAACACCTATCTCTTCTTCACCTCCATCTCGTTCATCGGGATCGGGGTGGGGCTGATCCTGCCGTGCCTGACCACCCTGATCACCAGCAGCGCGGATGTGGCCAAGCGCGGCCTGATCACCTCCCTTTACGGCGGAGTGCGGTTTTTCGGCGTCGCCGCCGGCCCGGCCGTCTTCGCCCTCTTGATGGACCTGGGCACGCGCCCGATGAGTTGGATCGTGGCCGGGGGCGCGGCCGCCGCCGGTATCGTTTTTCTGATTTTCGTCCGCACCAAGCTGCTCCGGCAAAACCCCGACCCCGCCTGATCCAGAACAAAAGGGGGCGAATAACACCGTTACCAGACGAACGCTCCTCAGTTCCACCCACGGCTTGTGTAAGAATTACAGGGAAGCGCCGTTCCCGAGGTCACAACTTCCCAGTATTATGCATGCATTACACCCAAACCATCGAAAAGAGCCGCCGGAATACACTGTTTGGGCGCATTCAGCGAAAGGAGCTGGCAGAATGGAGAGCTGGCGGGAGATGGTCGCTTTTCCGCTCACGGGCCGAAGTAGAAAACCCAGGACCAGGGGCCTGACCATGGTGCTGGACAAGGGCCTGGGACTCGGGGAGACCAAGGACCTGCTGGACATCGCCGGGGACCACGTGGATATTTTAAAACTGGGGTTTGGGACCTCCGCTCTGTACGGCGACGGCATTCTCCAGGAAAAGATCAACCTGGTCCGACGGTATGGTATCGATATCTATCCCGGGGGCACCTTCTTGGAAGTGGCCATTGCCCAGGGAAGGCTGCTCCCCTTCCTGCGCGCCGCTAAGCAACTGGGCTTCACCGCCGTCGAGGTGTCGGACGGCACCCTCTTTCTGAATCCGGACGTACGCCGTGAAGCCATCACCCTGGCGCTGGAAAACGGTTTCAAGGTCCTGTCCGAGGTGGGCAAGAAGCACGGTCACCCGAACTGCCTCGACCTCGCCCGGCAGGCCAAACTGGACCTCAAGGCCGGCGCGAACTGGGTGATCGTGGAGGGCCGGGAATTCGGGCGGGACGTGACGCTCTATGACGGCAACGGCCGCGTGCGCGAGGAGCTGCTGGCCATTTTCCTGGAATGCGTGGAGGACCGAAACCTGATTATCTGGGAGGCGCCCCTCAAGGATCAGCAGGAAGAACTGGTCGTCAAGTTTGGGCCGGACGTGAACCTGGGCAATATCGCCCCGCAGGAACTCCTGTCGCTGGAAGCGCTGCGCGTGGGCTTAAGGGGCGATACGCTGCGCCACTGCTACCAGCAAACGGTCTAATGCGGTAATAATGCAAGAGGAATGACAGTAGCGGCGGGTGTCACCTTTGACCAGCAAACGGTCTAATGCGGTAATAATGGGGGTTGCGGCCGCATAGCCTGGCAGAAAGGTCATCAGTCGTCAGTCGCCGGTCG
>DBEH01000036.1 GCA_002294005.1 Firmicutes bacterium UBA911
TGGTACGTGAGCACCGGACGGCGAGCCTGACAAAGCCCAGGCGCAGTTTTGCAGCGGCCTCCTAGAGCTTGATCAGCTCTTCCAAGGAAGATTTCAAGGTCTTGGACACGGACACCAACAAGTCCGCCCGCTCCAGGTCTGTCTCCCCGGTCCCGGCCAGAAGCTCCTTCGACAATTGGTGCAGGTTCCGGTAGACAGCGTCAAGATCGAAGGCCGGATAAGGCTGCCCCTCTTCGAACCCAGCCTGGCCGCAGACAAAAGCCCCGCCGCCGATCATCGTCGGAATGCCGTACACACGGCAGGTGATGGGCCTGAAGAGGTAAAGCACACATTCGTCTTGGTCGTCCAACAGCGGACAGCGGATTTTCTCCCGGGCCAGCGCGTAGGACTGCAAGTGCGGGTCGTCCTGCTCCTTGAGGCTTTTCTCCAGCGCCGCCAGCGCCTTGTCCGCCTTGTCCGCCCGCGCGAGTACGGCCGCTTTCTCGTTCGGCCCCAGTTCGTCGAAAAGCTGCTTCAGATAGACGGACTCGATCAGGAACAGGCCGAAAATGGCGTGACAACAATCCACGCAATGCCTGGCACAGCGGATCCGCTCGCCGTGCTCACGCTCCATCTTCTGAAACGCCGCGTCCGCACCCGCCACCAACTGCTCGTATTCGCGGAACAATTCCTCCGGCATCGTGTGCTTCCTTTACTCTTGGCGATAGGTATCGAGTATCTTTGCGAACTCCGGGTGCAGCGCGAAGCCCTGGCCCGCGGCGATATCGGCATGCGCGAGCGCCTTGGGGAAATCCCCCTTGTGGTAGTAGGCTACGGCCAGGTTGTTGCGTCCCAGGCCGAAGTCCGGAGCAAGGGCCACCAACCTTTCGCCAGCTTCGATCGCCTTGTCCGCGTCGCCCTGCTGCAGGTAGGCGTTGGCCAGGTTGTTCCAGGCCTGGGCGATCTCCGGGTTGAGTTCCAGCGCTTTTTCAAGGGCCGCGATCGCCTCTTCGGTCCGGGCCATTTGCAGGTAGGCAAAGCCCAGGTTCGCGTAACCGCGGGCGTAGCGCGGCTCGAGTTCCACGGCCCTTCGGTTGACTTCAGCGACCTTTTCCATGTCGCCCTTTTTAAAGTGGATGTAACCGAGGTTTACACAAGCCTCGAACATTCGGCTGCCCGTCTCGATCGCCTTCTCGAAATGTTCCCGGGCCTCGTCGAGCCGGTTCTGCTGCATCACCGCCACCCCCAGGTTATAGGCGGCGGTGGCGCAACCCTCGTTTTGTTTCAAGATCCGTTTCTGCTCCGCGATGAACTCCTCGGAACCTTGCGGTTCTCGCGGCATCTACCCACACCTCCTTATAAACGGCGGCAGGGAAAGAGGCTCCCCGCCGTTCGGGCAGCCTCTCACCAGCCTAACTTCAAAAATGTCCGTCGGCCTTAACCCTCCGTCCGGATACCCGTGCCTTTCAGGCCGTACAACGTGGTGCTGCCGGTGGAATAATACTCCAGCACGCCCTCGTTGATCAGCTCCGAGCAGGCCTTTTTGACTTGCAGGGTTTTGGCGCCCGGAATTTTATCCTTGACAGCCTTGTCGATTTCGTTGAAGTAAAACTTCGTCTTGGTCTTTCCGCCCTGCAAAAACTCAACGACTGCTTGCTTAAGATCGTCCATTTGTAGCATCTCCCTCAGTCTAATAGTCCTATTCTTCTCCCTCGGCCGCCCTGGTAACCGCCCACGCCGCCTCGGTGTACTTGAACTGCGTATTGGTGCGGTAGGTGTCGTACGCCAGTCGGTAGTCGTCGATCAGGTGCTCCGTGAAGGGCAGGTTGCACTTCTCGAAGAACTTCTCCCAGCCGATCCGCTCGGCCCAGTCGCCGACGCGCTCGTACTTGCGGGCGTCGGCCGCGTAGGCGTTCAGCACTTGTTTCGTCGCTTCCACCACTTCGGGGAACCGGGGGTGATTGTTCGGCAGGTACGGGATAACGACCTTGGAGAATGTGGGCGGACTGATGCGGTTGGACACCTTGCCGCCCGCCATCATAACCACGCACTGGCCCTGGCCATCGGACATCGGCAGCGCCGGGCACATGGTATAACAGTTGGCGCAAAACATGCACCGTTCCACTTTGATCTTGACCGTTTTCAGGCCGTCCTCGGTCTTGGCGGGGGAAATGGCCGCCGTCGGGCAGGCGGCGATGGCCAGCGGGATCTCACAAACCTTATGCAGAATCTCGTGGTCAATGGCCGGCGGTTTGCGGTAGTAGCCGAGAAGCGCGATGTCCGAGCAGTGCACGGCGCCGCACATGTTCAGGCAGCAGGCCATGGAAACCCGGACCTGGGCCGGCAGGTCCATCGAAGTGAAGTGTTCGAACAGTCCATCCATGAGCGCCTTCACCATCGAAGACGCGTCCACGGCCGCCGTGTGGCAGTGGATGAAGCCCTGGGTGTGGACGATGTTGGTCACGCCCGCGCCCGTCCCGCCGACCGGGAACTTGAGGCTGCCGCCGATGGCGAAGGTGTGCTTCGCGAGTTCCGTCTTCAGGGCCTCGACCTTTTCCAGACTGTCGACGATAAACTCGACGTTGTTGCGGGTGGTGAAGCGCACATAGCCGTCGGAGAACCGGTCGGCGATGTCGCACAGCTCCCGCACAAAGTCGACGGTCACGAACCGCATGCCGCCGCACCGCACGGTAAACGCCTTGTCGCCGGTCTCGGAGACGTGCACCAGCACGCCCGGCTCAAGGATTTCGTGGTAGGCCCACTTGCCGTAGTTGTTCTGGATTACGGGCGGGAAGAACTGCCAGTAGTGACGCGGGCCGATGTCCGTTACCCGGCCCGCCATCGGGTTGTCCGGATCGAACCTGCCGAGTCTGTCTTTAGATAACGCCATCCTTCAAACCTCCTATCTTGCGTGTCTGGACCGGTAGTCGTCGATATCGCGCTCAAAGCCGCCCGGTACGTCTTCTTCCTTCCAGAAGATGTACGGGTTGGTCCGCGGTTCCTTCACCATCTGCGGTGCCACCGGCAGGCCAAGGATGTCGGATACAAACCGCTGGAGTCCCACGCGCTGGATCGATTCACCGATGCGCTCGCGGTTCTTGCCATCTTCCATCCACCACTCGAAGACCTTGTCAATAAATTCCTTGACGTTGTCGTAGGGCGGTTCGGCCTTCATAAAAGGAACGATCAGCGTCGAAAGCTGGGCCCCTTCCAAAATGGGCGCTTTACCGCCGATCAGGATGCTGACGCCGGTCTCGACACCGGGCCTGAGCGCCCGCGGCATGGTGTTGATGCAGTGCATGCATCGGGTACAGTTCGGGTTGTCGATCACCAGCTTACCGTACTCCAGAGACATGCAGCCGGTCGGGCAGCGGTTGATGACCTCCGCGTAGATGTCGAACTTGCCCCAGTCCCGGCCGGAGTGGCTGCCGCCGCCGGGCGGGAACGCGCCGTTGATGTAACCCTGCACCGCGTCCTGGTCGATCCGGATGTCGTCGCACCAGGTGCCGATGAAGGACATGTCGGCGCGGGCGATGGAGGCCACGCAACCGTTCGGGCAGCCGTCGAACTTGAACTTGAACTTGTACGGGAAGGCCGGCCGATGCAGCGTGTCTTGGTAGTGCATGGTCATCTCGTAGCACATTTCCTGGGTGTCGTACAGGGCGTACTGGCAACGGGCCTTGCCCAAGCAACATTCCGGCGTGCGCAGGTTGGAGCCGGAGCCGCCGAGGTCCACGTCCAGCACCCGGGTCAGCTCGGCGAAGAGGGGCTCCAACTGCTCGGTGAAGGTGCCGAGAAAGATGATGTCGCCGGTGGAGCCGTGCAGGTTGAGCAAGCCACTGCCGCGGTACTCCCAGAGATCGGCGAGGCTGCGCAGGAAAGCGGTGTTGTAGAACTTGCTGGGCACCTGGGCGACGCGGACGGTGTGGAAGTGGGCAACGCCCGGATATTTCGCCGCCAGGTCGGAATACCGCCCGATAACGCCGCCGCCGTAACCAATCACGCCGACGATGCCGCCGTGTTTCCAATGGGTCTCACCGTGCACCATGGACAGCTCCACCTGGCCGAGCAGGTCCTCGACCACGTCCGGGTTGATCAGAAGCTTGCCTTCTTCGCCAAGCTTGCGCCGGCGAAGCGCATAGCGCTTGGAGTCCGCCACGAAGCTGGGCCACGGGCCGCTTTCCAGCTCTTCCAGCAACGGGATGTCGTGCTTTATCTTAAAATTCTTCTCTTCTTCCGCCGTGTAGTTGTTCAGTTCGGCGTCGGTGAAGAGGCGCACGTCATCATAGGTGTACGTTTTCTGTGGCCGTTTCGGCTCAAAAGCCATACTTAATACCTCCTTTGATAAGTACTCGTCGAGAATGGCCCCCGGAAGCACCAAAATCGGTTCGGTTGCACCCCCCTCCAGAACAACAATTCAACGCTTGCCACAACCGTGTGAACCTACTTATGGAAAGTCCCTTTTTGCCCGGCTTTTACTGCACTCAACTCAACAACGGCGAGACCAGTGGAGCCCTTTCAACGCCATCCGGGTGAATGCCGCATTGGCGCTTTCTTCCGAAGCGCTTCACTGCCCCCCCTTCGAACTGGATAACTAGATTTTGAGTCAGCCAAAGATCTCGGCAAAAAGGCACCAAAACCCACCCAGTTCCTCCAACAACGAAGGCCACCGGCGGTGGAAGGCACCAGAGGCTGGACACATTCCCAAAAACGGGCCTGTACGCCGGATGCGATATGATAACTTACCTAACAAAAGCAGACTTCGTGGTGTTTTTGATTATTCCTGCCTGAAGGGGTATTTTTTTTGTGCCGGGTATTACATGCACGCCAGGCAGAAACTACATCCGCTTTACATCGGCGCCCAGGCTTGCCAGCCGCGCTTCCAGGTCACGGTAGCCGCGGTCAATGAAATGGGCGTTCTGGATTTCGGTGACGCCCTCGGCCATCAGGCCGGCGATCACCAGGGCGGCCCCGGCCCGCAGATCAGTGCTCTTGACCTGGGTGCCGTGCAACCGGGGTATCCCCTCGACAACCGCCACCCGGCCCTCCACCTTGATCTGGGCGCCCATGCGCCGCAATTCCTGGGCGACCTGGAAACGGTTCTCGAAAATATTCTCCACAATGATGCTGATTCCCGGAACAACCGATAAAAGACTCATCATCTGCGATTGCATGTCGGTGGCAAACCCGGGATAGGGCATCGTTTTGATACTGATCGGCAGCAAGGGCTCCGGAGTGAACACCCGGATGGTATCCTCGGCTTCCTCGACCCGGACGCCGGCCTCCCTGAGCTTTGCGCTCACGGGCTCAACGTGGGGCGGAATGACGTGTTCCAGGGTTACGTCGCCCCGGGTGGCGGCGGCGGCCACCATAAAAGTTCCGGCCTCGATGCGGTCGGGGATGACACTGTGCCGGACCGGGGCAAAAAGCTCAGGCACGCCGTCGATGCGGATCACATCGGTGCCGGCCCCGCGTATCTTCGCCCCCAGAGCGTTCAGGAAATGGGCCAGGTCGACGATCTCAGGCTCTTTGGCCACGTTTTCAAGGATGGTTTGTCCTTCGGCTAAAGCGGCGGCCATCATGATGTTCTCCGTAGCCCCCACGCTGGGAAAGTCCAGGTAAACCCTGGCTCCCTGGAGCCGCCCCGACACTCGTCCTTCGATATAACCGCCGCGGATCTCCAGGTCGGCCCCCATGCTGGTCAAGCCTTTGAAGTGGAGATCCATGGGCCGGCTGCCGATGGCGCACCCTCCGGGCAGGGCTACCCGGGCCGCCGTGTTTCGGGCCATCAGGGGTCCGAGCAACAGGTTCGAGGCCCGGAGTTTCTTGGTCAACTGGTAAGGCGTATCATCACCCACCCGGGCGGCGCCGGAAATCTTCAATACGTCCTCACCGAGCCAGGCGGCCCGCAACCCCAGGTAGGAGATTATCTCCAGCATTACCCGCACGTCACTGATGTCGGGGATATTTTCGAGAACCACTTCGTTCTTGGACAGTACACAGGCGCACAGAATGGCCAGAGTCGCGTTCTTGGCCCCGCCGACCCGAATCCGGCCCTGAAGCGGCCGGGAACCGGACACCACCATTTTGTTCAGTGTCCGCCTGTCCCCCAATTGGTCGACGGCCAGCTTGATATTCTTGGGGGCCGGGTCTATTCCTGCCCGTGCTTTACCCAACGCTTCCACTCTCCGTCCAAAGTAATGAGATCAATTCCGAGGGCTTCGTTCAGACCCTCCTCCAGTGTTGCACCCCGCCCTAGTTTTTTAAGAACGGAGACGACGGCGGGCCAGCCGTAGGTTTCCACCAAAAAAGCAACAATGCTGAACGACTGGTGGTAAGCCAGATGCTGATCCTCCAGCGTATTGAAACCAGCCAATTCCGCCGGCGAAAACGCTCTATCCAGCGGGAAGCGACCCGCCTCCCCAAAATGGAACCCGGTAAGCCGGTACTCCTGATACTGAGCGACCCCCTCGTTGAACCAACGGGGACAGTTGCCCATAGAAAGATGGTCCACAAAAAGATGCGCGATCTCGTGCGGCATGGGCCCAAGTTCGGCGAACACCCGGTAGTAGTCGCGCTCGGCCGGATCGATCCAGGCGTCCGGAGACAGCACCCGGATGCTGCCCGCCCAGTACACGCCCATTGTATCGGCGTCAGCCGGCCAGCCGAAGCTTTTGTTCAAGCTTTCCCGGTCGTCGTAGAGCAGCACCGGGACCGGGCCCCGAATCTCCAGTCCAAACTGTTCGGCAAGGGCCGGGTAAAAACCTTCGGCGGCCGCCAGAATCATTTCGGCTTCTCGTTTTTGGCCGTCCCGGAACAAAACGACAAACCGCCCCCCAGAGAGCGCCTCCATTCCCCGGGAATAGCCGTACCAGACCAGAACTCGTTTATTGATTTCCCGGATCAGGGAGTTGATATACAAATTGGGAGCGGCGGGTATTTTCGTCAGTACCAACGAACCAACCAGTACAGATACAATCGTCAACCGGACCAGAAGGCGGGCTTTGCGAGACAATCGCGCCACTCCTCTCCGCTCCGGCGGCTGTCCCCACAATACTGCGGCGAGCTGGAGCCGTTCGAACTTGGGCCGTCTCACCGCCAATTATAACCCTTGTCTCCGGACCGGGCCAACAGGTATTTTGTGCAAGCCGACCGGAGTGTTACCGCTTTTGACCGGCGGTCCACTCCTGGATCAAGGCCCGGGCGTCTTCGGCCTCGGGGCCGGTGCCAACCAGGGCCAGAAAACGCTCCAGCGCGCGGACCGCTTCCGGGTAATCCTCCCGCCCGAACCCGAGCGCCATTCCGTAGAGGTAGAGAGCCCGGTGGTGCCCCGGGTTTATTTCCAGCAGGGCCTCCAAATGCCCGATCGCCTGTTCGTACTCGCCCAGTTGCAAAGACATCTCCGCCAGGTCCAGGCGCACCCGCTGGTTGCCCGGGTCCAGGGCGAGCGCCTCTTCAAACAACGCGATGGAACGCCCGTAGTCCATCATGTTCCGGTAGGCTGCGGCCAAGTGGATCCGGCTTTCAACGTCCGAGGGGTTGTCGCGGACCTTTTGTTCGAGTTGCCGGACCTCCCGGGCAAAGTCATCCAGGGCAGGCGCCGGGCCGGGAACTTCGGGCTGGCCCTGACCCCCCAAACCCCAAAGCCCTAAGACTGAAGGAGCTACAAGACCGACGGCGATCAGGACGGTGATCGCCCAGAAACCAACCTTCTGCCACGTTTTCCAGCGCCTTGGCAAAACCATCACCCCAACCGGAGTAGTAAATCAAAGGATCCACCGGGCGAGCAATAAACGCCAACCGGGGGCGGGCTTGCGCCTCCCAAATCGGCTTTGGTCCTAATACATCTTTAGTTGCGATTTGCCCGCACCGGTCCTGTTTACAGGTAATTCAACGGGTTCTGGGCCCGGCCGTTTATGAGCACCTCAAAGTGCAGGTGCGGACCGGTCGACCGGCCGGTGCTGCCAACGGCGCCGATGTACTGTGCGCGGTCGACTTCCTGCCCGGCCGACTTCGCCACCGAAGAAAGGTGCGCGTACCTGGTGACCACCCCGTTGCCGTGACTGATGTCGATCACTTTCCCGTAGCCGCCGTGCCAACCGGCCCGGACCACCACTCCCGGTCCGGCGGCCACCACCGGCGCACCGTGCCCGGCGCCGATGTCAATGCCGCTGTGAAAGCCGCCGCCGCGCGGACCGAACGGGGAAATGACCCCGCCCCCTGCGGGCCAGGCCAACTGGCCGCCCCCACCGCGGGACGCCAGGATAATCTTCGAACCGGCCGCCTCCACCCGGTTGACCACGGGCTTGGTCTCCCGCGCTTTTAGGCGCTCCTGCGCCACCAGGCGGCCGTTTTGGCGCACCACCCGGAGTGTGACCTCCTCCAGACCCGCGGCCCCGGCCTCCAGCACCTTGCGCTGACCGACAGGCAGGCCCGGGTCACGCCGGACCGTGGTTCTATAGGGTATCTCCCGGGTTTTTACCACCTGAGCGGTGGTCACCACCGTCAGGAGGGGTTTGTGCCGGGCAATGACCAGTTCGTCCCCAATGCGCAGAATACTGGTCTCCTTAACCGCCGGGTTGGACGCCAGAAGTTGGGCCGCCGACAGACGGTGTTCCGCAGCCACGTCCCAGAGCGTATCACCCTCACGGACGACGTGCTTCTGGACGTTCTCAATGTCCTGCCGGGCCAGGAAGAGAGCTTCATCCAACCCGGTGACCTCATCACAACGCACCCTGGTCCCCACCAGCTGAACGTCCTCCAGGAACCGCCTTTCCGCTCCCTCCTCAACCGTGTAGGAATCCAACACCCGGTTAAGGAACTCCCTGGCCTCGGACCGGTCCGCGAACACAAAGCGCTTCTCGCCGTCAATACGAACCGCGACCGCCTCCCGGGCGAACCCGAGCGCATCCGCCAGCCGGTCTTCGAGTTCCTGGGCGCTTACAGCGGCCCCTCCGCCCGATACGCGCACGGCGTTGACCCGGGCCCAGGGCACAGGCTGGCTTTCAATTTCCCCGTATTGAGACTTAAGACTGTAAAGCGCCCGCTCCAGGCTCTCAAAATCAGAAACCTGGGCCACCGGTTTACCTTCAACCGACACCGCCCAGGTTCCACTATCCAACGCCAGACTGTTGCCGCCCAAGACCAACAAGCACAATAGAAAAACGGCGATACCCAGCGGATTAGGCCGCCGGACTCGGGTAGTTTTGCTGTAAAAGAACTCCAGAGGCAAGACCACTCCCCCCCTCGGTGTACCGGGATTGTATCATGAGAGTTGAACACCGGTCTAGACAAAAACTTCCAGCAGCAGCCCGTTAATCCCTTTTCAGAAAATACCAGCACGTTCAGGCTCCGGCATCCTGACTTTTCCTGGCCTGTACGTACAGGGCGCACTCCAGCCGGTGACGCATAGCGGCACATCCCAACCGGCTCGGGTGGTGGATCGAGCCGTTCTCCAGGAAGGCTTGCGCGTGACAGCCCCCGCTGCACAGGAACTTGGCCCAACAGCCCGAACATTCCTTTTTGTTATACACGTGGGCCTGACGAAAATCATCGACCAGGTCCGCCCGCACCACTCCGGAGAACACATCACCAAGCAGGAACCCCCGTTGACCGACGAATTGGTGGCAGGGGAAAAGCCCGCCGTCTGCGTCGACGGCGAGGTAGGCGTGACCGGCGCCACAGCCGGACAAGCGCTTCGGCAGACACGATCCCGCGTCCAGGTCGAGGTCAAAATGAAAAAACCGGGCCGCGGGGTCAGCGCGGAGGGCCTCCAGATAAACGGCCGCCAGCCGCTCGTATTCGGCCCGGACCCGGGGCAGATCCCGTTCACTCAGGGCGTATTCCTCCTCCTCCGGAGCGAGTACCGGCTCGAGGGAGATGTTGCGGAATCCCTGTTCGGCCAGGTAGCGGAAATCCGCGGCAAAATCCAGGTTTTGACGGGTGAAAGTTCCCCGGATGTAGTAGTAACCCCGGGAACCCGGGCCGGACTTCCACTCCGAAACGTAGTCCCTGATGTTGGGCAGGACTTCCCGGTGCGACCCCCCTCCCCCCGGCGTGCGGCGCCACCGGTCGTGCGCCTCGGGGCGGCCGTCCAGGCTCAACACCACGTTGACTTCATTGTCCAAAAGAAAACGTCGCACTTCCGGCGTCAGCGAAAGCCCATTCGTGGTCACGGTGAAACCAAAGTGCTTGCCGGCCTCCGCGCCCCGATGCCGGGCATAGCGGATTGTGTCCCTAACCACCGGCAAATTCAAAAGCGGTTCACCGCCGAAGAAGTCGATTTCCACGCGGCGGCGGGCACCCGATCCCCTGATGAGCAGGTCGACCGCCCGGCGGGCCACGCCGGGCGGCATCAGTTTCCGGACCGCCCCCGGATGCCCGGCCCGGGCGAAGCAGTAGCGGCAGGCCAAATTACAGTGGTGGGAAACATAAAGACACAGCGCCTTAGCTTCGGGAGGCGGAGGTTGATAGTTCGGGTGCGGATCGGGCGCAAAGAGCAAGCCCTGGTCCCGGAGGGCTTCTATTTCCCCGAGGGCGCCTTCGATTTCGGCCGCCGGGTACCGCTCCCGGAGCGCTTGTACTGTTTCCGGCCGCCCACCGAACCGGCCGGTGAGAATCTCCCAGGCCGGACCGTCAACCTCGTGCAGGCTTATGCTGTGCGCGTCCAGGACCAGCCGGGTGTTGTGGACTTCAAAACAATGCATCATCGGCTCTTATTCGCCACCGGACTCTCGTATTTTAATTCCTAAATATTATAGACAGGACCCGGGTACTCGCCACCCGTGAAAAAGGGGTCGGGCCCCCCCCCCTCTCTCTTGCCGGGGCGCACTGCCCGGGGAAGGCAAGCTAATACCCGGTTAATCACCGGGCATCCCAGAACGGTTACTCCTTTTTCTCCTTGAGACAGACCTGGTTGCCCACGGTGCAGGAAGTCTTGCAGGCCGACTGGCATGAAGTCTGGCATTCACCGCAGGCCGCTTCTTTCCGCCGCCCGAGCACGCTCTTGTTGACCGTCCGGATGTGTTTCCCCAAAACGACCCCTCCCTTGAATACCGGCTAGCCTACCGAAACCACCTTGAACCCTAGGTTTTCGATCTCGGCCACCAGTGCCCCGGCCTCGGCCGCGCTGATCCTGAACACCAGGTGAAACCGCTCCTCATCCCGCCGCATGGCGACCACGCTAATGATGTTGATGCTCCGCTCCTTGAAAAACTGGGTGATGTCGGCCAGCACGCCAATCCGGTCCTTCGTGTCGATAACGAGCCTGGTGCCCGCCCGGTGCAGGCCGAACAACCGGACCAGCGCCTCGAGAATGTCGGTTTGGGTGACGATCCCGACCAGTTTACCGTCCTCCATAACCAGCAAGCTGCCGATCTTCTTCTGACGCATCTCCTGGGCCGCCTCTTCGATCGGCATCTGCAGGGGGACCCAGGCCGGGTCCTTTACCAGCGCTTCCTTCACCGTAACCTTGGCCAGCACATAGTTCAACTCGTGCATGCTCAAGGTGGTGGCCGGGGACGGTGAGACCCGCAGGAGACCGCGCTCGGTCACCAGGCCCGCGAGGCGGGAACCCTGGAATACCGGCAGGTGACGCACCTTACGCCTGGTCATTATGTCCAGAGCCTGGAAAATGGGAGTGTCCACGGTGACGGTAATGGGACTGCTGGTCATGCAATCTCGCACAAACATGGCTCCCGCCGCCCTTAAGAGGTTTTGTCTACATTATACCCTCCCGGGGTGTTCCAGGCAATAGACAACGCTCTTGAGCAGAGCTGACGCATGCTCCAAGATTGAACCCATCATAACCGGGAGTTGCCGCAAGTTCAATCCCCCGGTTCCCTTTCCAGGCCAAATTGGAAGCCTGCATCTCAGCCATTAATCGCTAACAAAGTAAATAAACGGCAGCACATCAGCCCTTTCACCCGGCGGCGGGTTTGTTCTGGTCCGATCCGGCATTTAATTCGTCGCGTCTTGTTGTTTGGTGATGGCATCTATTTCGCCCGGCGGCTAGCCACCTCCAACACCGTTGGCAAGCCGGCCCCGGGAACGAGACTGAAAAACCCCCTGAGAAAAATGCTCCTGCGGACGCTGTTGGTCGTACTGGCGATGGTGCCCGTTTTCGCCCTTCCTTACCCTTTTGAGCTGGATCTCTTTATCCCGTTGCTCATGTTGCTTTTCGCGCTGGCCACCGTCTGACTGGTGCCCTTGTTCGGCTGGGTGGTCATCGGTTGCACCGCCCTTCTGGTGGTGGAGATCGTGTTAATCGGCCTGGAAACGCGGCAAAGTGCGTTCATGTGGGAAACCTACCGCACCTTCGAGGTGCTTGGCGCCGCCGACTGGTTCGCCCTGGCCCTGGCCTTTGCCGGTCTGGCCTATTTGGCCTGGTTTTCCCGGCAGGCTCTCCGGGGCAAAATCCTTTCCGCATTTATGGAAGACTAGACTTCCGGGACAGTGCCGCCGTGGCACCGGGATGGCGCTGGTCATCGGATCATTTCCACAAAAAGAGGGAAGAAAAACATCTCCATCGAATCGGACCCGCGCACGGAACGGCCGGGCGTTATCCCGGGCCTGAGCAAAAAAGAGGGCCTTTTGCACTCCAAGAACTACACCCTGGTGGTAACGAACCGGTGACTTGTCTTTGCCGAGTTGACCGACGAGATGATGCGGGCGGTAGCGGAAAAGATTTTCCGGCACGCTCTGGGACAGAAGGTGAAGTAAGCGGGTGCTGGCCCTGCACAGTGACGGCGAACGAATACCTGTCCGTCGACCGGTATCTTTTTTGTGGTGCGCCCAGCATTGGCGCAATCTAAATGATTATCAGCCTCGAAACTGGTTGAGCACTTCCAGTCCGGTGACCCTTCCGAAATGGTTCGGATTCCCGGCAAGCAACGGAAGACCGTGAGCCAGGCAGGTGCCGGCGATGAATGTATCCCGGATACCAATGTCCTGGTTGCGCAGCTTAAGGTCGGCGCAAATCCGGGCCGCGATCTGAGCCTCCCGGAAACCAAAGGGGAGCACATGCGCCAGGGAGAGAATATGGTCCAGATCCGAAAGGCGTCCGGCGCGGATGGCACCGTACTCTATTTCCCAGACGGAGACCGCGGAGACATGGCAGGCACGTCCGGATTTAACCGCCAGTTCGAAGTCGGTCTCGGTCCGGGTCTTGGCCCGCAGGTGGGCAATAATAATTGACGTATCAACTACGATCCCAGCGGCCATTCTTGCCACGCCCGGTCGATTTCGGCCAGGACCTCGTCGATTTCGGGATTATTTCTCCAGATGCCTTTTGTCTTTGCCAACAACCTTTGCGCTGCCGCCGTATCCGGCTTTGCTTCGTATAATGTCCGGGCTTCGTTCAGCAGCCTTTCCAGGTCGCCAGCCTTCACCCTGGAGGTTTTTTCTCCCAGCTTGTAAATGGGTAATCGTCCCTTTCGGGCCCACTTGTAAATGGTGGCCCGGGCCACACCCAAGTGGTCCGCCGCCTCTTGCACGGTGAGCCACTCTCCCGGCACAAGGATCATCTCCCGTCTTCCAAATCGGTCTCTATGTGTCATTATTGTAAAATGACGTTACCCTGGTGTCAAGAACAGCCTTTAAAACCTACCCCTTTGGTCACCAAAAGTTGTCAACTGGCGGGGGAACTACCGGCAATCAGTCTCGAGATGTTCTAAAGACAAGAAACCGGGGGTTACCCCCCGGTCTTCAGACGGTTCTTGGAGCGGGCGAAGGGGCTCGAACCCTCAACCCCCAGCTTGGGAAGCTGGTGCTCTACCGTTGAGCTACACCCGCATGGTTAACGGCCAAAAACCCACCGGCTGGCCGTCGTCCCGGTTCTTCCCTCCGACGACCGACCACCGGCGACCAACGACTGATTTGGTGACCCCAGCGGGATTCGAACCCGCGTTACCGGCTTGAAAGGCCGGTGTCTTAGTCCACTTGACCATGGGGCCGCGCTTCGTGGGACACGTGACCATCTTACTACAGCCCCGGAGGGCTGTCAAGGTCGGTGGACGCGCGGCAGAGCGGGCTAAAATGGGTCATGCCGGTGAATCGGTCAGCGGCGGTGGAAAAAATCCACCAGGGGCAGGGTCTGCTCGCGTCCGGGACCCACGCTGATCACGCCGAGCGGCACCCCGGTCAGTTCCGACAGGCGGGCCAAATAAGCACGTGCGGCCGCCGGCAATTCTTCGAAGGACCGTACCCCGGTAAGATCTTCCGTCCAACCCGGGAGTTCTTCGCAGACCGGCTCGCAGTCGGCCAGCACCGACAACCGTGACGGGAAATCGCCAATCTCACGCCCCTGGTAGCGATAAGCGCGGCAAATGCGCAGCACGGGCAGCCCGGTCAGCACGTCCAGCTTGGTGACCGCCAGGTAGTCGAGGCTGTTGACCCGGGCCGCATACCGGGTGATTACGGTATCCAACCAGCCGCACCGCCGGGGCCGGCCGGTGGTGGTGCCATACTCCCGGCCCGCGGCGCGCAGGTGTTCACCGGCTTCGCCCCTCAACTCGGTGGGAAACGGACCCTGGCCCACCCTGGTGGTATAGGCCTTGGTTACCCCGATCACCGTGTCGATCACCCGGGGACCGACGCCCGTTCCGACCGCCGCAGCCCCGGCCGTGGGGTTCGAGGAGGTTACATACGGGTACGTGCCGTGGTCGACGTCCAGCAAGGTGCCCTGGGCCCCCTCGAACAGGACGTTCCGGCCGTCCCGCACCGCCTCGTGCACCAGTAACGAGGTGTCGCGCACAAAAGGCCGCAGCGTTTCGGCGTGGTCGAGATATTCTTGCGCCACCCGCTCGGCGTCCGGACCCGAAACCTGGTGGATCTTCGCCAAGACTTGCCCCTTGCGCCGGGTGGTGAGTCTTAATTTCTCCCCCGCTCCCGGTTCAAGCAGGTCGACCACCCGGAGACCCTCCCGGGCGTGTTTGTCCGTGTAGGCCGGACCGATACCCCGGCGCGTCGTCCCGATGCGGCGCAAGCTGTCCGGGCAGTCCTCCTCCAACTCGTCGCACTGAAGGTGGTAGGGCATAATCACGTGCGCGCGCTCGCTGATGTAAAGCGCAGCCAGAGGCCGGCCGGCCGCCCGGAGCATTTCCAACTCCCGGCGCAGCACCCCCGGATCGATCACCACCCCGTTGCCGATCACACATACCTTGTCCGGATGAAGGATGCCTGAAGGAATCAGGTGGAGTTTGAACTCCTCGCCTTCGACCACCACGGTGTGGCCGGCGTTGTTTCCGCCCTGGTAGCGGACGACCAACTCCGCCTGCCGCGCCAGGTAGTCCGTCAGTTTCCCCTTTCCTTCGTCTCCCCACTGGGCGCCAACGAGCACTACGGTCGACAATCCGGTCTTTCCTCCTCAGGCAAATCATTTCGGTCTGGAGACTCTTCTCAGTATCTCCCGGGCGGCAACCACTCCGGAGGCTCCGGCCTGAACCAGCCCCCGGGTCACCCCTACTCCGTCTCCGGCCGCGAACAGGTTGGCGATGGGCGTCTCCAGGCTCCTGTTGAGCGCCAGGCGGGAGGAATAAAACTTCACTTCGACCCCGTAGAGCAGCGTGTAGCGCGAGTAGACGCCGGGGGCGATCAGATCCAGCGCCTTGAGCATCTCTACGATCCCCAGGAGATGCCGGTACGGAAAAACCAGGCTTAAGTCTCCGGGCGTGGCTTCGGCCAGTGTGGGCCTGACCACTCCCCGGCCGATCTTCTCCGGCGTGCTCCGGCGCCCGGCGTTTAGGTCTCCGAGCCGCTGGACCAGTATTCCGCCGCCCAGAAGGTTCGCCAGGCGGGCGATGTACCGGCCGTAGGCGATCGGCTCTTTGAAGGGCTGTGTGAAGTTCTTGCTGACCAGGATGGCGAAATTGGTATTTTCCGTCTTATTGTACGCGTGGGTGTGACCGTTCACGGTGATCAGGCCGTCGTTGTTCTCCATCACCACCTCGCCGTAGGGGTTCATGCAAAAGGTCCGCACCCGGTCTTCAAAGGTGCGGGAGATGTAGGTGCATTTCAATTCGTAGAAAAGACGGGTCAGGGGCTCCAAGACCACGGCCGGCAATTCCACCCGGACCCCGATGTCCACGGCGTTGTTGGTGGTGGGCACGGCCAGGCGCTGGGCCTCGCGGTTCAGCCACCCGGCGCCCTCCCGCCCGGGAGCCACGATGACGTAGCGGCCTTCAAGCACTTCGCCGTCGGCGCACTCCACCCCGGCCACCCGGCCGTCCCTGGTCAGGATCTGGTGGACAGCCGAACCCGTCCTGATCTCGACATGCTGCTGCAGGTGTTCGTACATCTCCTGTAAAACTTCACCGCACCGCCCGGTCCCCAAATGCCTGATGGGCAACGGTACCAACCGGAGTTCGGCCAGGGTCGCCTTTTTCTGCAGCTCCTCGAATTGTTCCCGGTGTGCGGGTCCGTACACCTCTTCGGGCGCTCCGTAGCGCAGGTAGATGCCGTCCACGTAGGCAATCAGGTCTTCCAGCGCCTCACGCCCCACGTAGTCTTCCAGGGCCCCGCCGACCTCGGGCGAAAGGGTCAGCTTTCCGTCACTGAAAGCCCCGGCGCCGCCCCACCCACAGAGTGTGGCGCAGGGAGTGCAGTGGCGGCAGGGTAGTTGCGCCTGGCGGGACGGGCAGACCCGCTTCTTGATGTCCCGCCCTTTTTCCAGCATCACTATTGAAAGATCCGGTTCGGACGCTACAAGCTCAAGGGCCGCGAATATCCCCGCCGGCCCCGCGCCCACGATAATCACGTCGTACATTTGCTCAACTCCGCACCCTTGTGGCGCTTAAACTTTAGCAAATAGCCCCCCGCAAGTCAAACTATTCGGGCTCCTTCCGCAGGGGAAAAAAGCGGGGGAACTCCTTGAAAAAGCCCAGTTCCACCTTGCCGGTCGGCCCGTTGCGCTGCTTGGCCACGACGATTTCGGCGATGGCCTTCCGGTCGGTTTCCTTGTTGTACAGTTCCTCACGGTAGATAAACATCACCACGTCGGCGTCCTGCTCCAGGCTGCCGCTCTCCCGCAGGTCGGATAAAAGCGGCCTCTTGTCTTGGCGTTGCTCCACGGCGCGGGACAACTGGGAGAGGGCCAGCACCGGCACGTCCAGTTCCTTGGCCAACTCCTTCAAACCCCGGGAGATCTGGGCGATCTCTTGCTGGCGGTTCTCCGCGCGCCGGTTGGGCTCAATCAGTTGCACGTAGTCGATGACCACCAGGGCGAGCCCCCTTTCGGCCTGAAACCTTTTCGCCCGCGCCCGGATGTCACGCAGGGAGGCGCCTCCGGTGTCGTCAATGAAAAGCGGCACGCCCTCAGCTTGGGCCGCGGCTTCGGACAAGCGTTCCCAGTCTTCGTCGCGCAGGTTTCCCGTTCGCAGGCGGTTCTGATCAACCCGGCCCTCGGCGCAGAGCAGCCGGTTGACGAGTTGCTCCTTCCCCATCTCCAGGCTGAAGAGGGCCACCGGCAGGCCCTGGCGGGCCGCGACCTCGTAAGCGATGTTCAAAGCCAGCGCCGTCTTGCCGACGCTCGGCCGCGCCGCCAGGATGATCAGGTCGGTGGGTTGCAAGCCCGAACAAAGGCGGTCCAGATCGGCAAAACCGGTGGGCAGGCCGGCAATCCGGCCCTTGTTGTGATAGGTTCTCTCAATCCGCTCCAGGGCCGCGGCCAGAATGTCCTTAAGCGGCACGAAGGACCCGGGCGTGCGCCGCGCGCCCAATTCCATGATCATCTGCTCGGCCTGGTCCACCAGGCGGTCGGCCGCCTCCCGCTCGTCGTACCCCATCTCGGAAATCCGCGCCGCCACAAAAATCAGCGTGCGCAAGAGCGACTTTTCCTCGATGATCCGGGCGTAATGCTCGATATTGGCCGCCGTCGGCACCATTTCAACCAGCGACGCCACGTACGCCGCACCCCCGACCTTCTCCAGCGCCCCTTCACGCCGGAGCCGGTCGGTGACCGTCACGAGGTCAACCGGTTCCCCGTCCTCCTGCAGCCTGACCGCCGCCTCGTAAATCAGGCGGTGGCCGTGCTGGTAAAAATCCCCCGGCCGAATGATGTCCGCGACCCGGTAGAAGGCTTCCGGTTCCAGGAACAGCGCACCGAGCACGGCTTGCTCGGCGTCGATATTCTGGGGCGGGATCCGCTCGGGCCTCATTGCTGCACGACCTCGACTTCAAACTCGACCTGCACCCCCGGATGCAGGCGGGCCAGCACCGGGAATCGGCCCAGGCTTCTGATGGGCTCTTTCAACTCCAACTTCTTGCGGTCGATACTCAGGTTGTGCCGGGCCGCCAGCGCAGCGGCAATGTCCTTGTTTCCCACCGAACCGAACAGCCTTCCGCCTCCCCCGGCCCGCGCCGTGATCTGCACGGTGAGCCCTTTCAACTTGTCCGCCACCTTACTGGCCTGGGCCGTCAGCCGCTCGACCCTTTCTTCGCGGGCCTGGCCCAATCTGGCCAGCTCCCTGACCCGGCCCGGCGTGGCCTCCTCGGCCAGCCCCTTGGGTATCAGGAAATTACGGGCGTAACCCTCGGCCACCTTCACCACTTGGCCCCGGATACCCAGACCGGCCACGTCTTTTAGCAGCACCACTTTCACACTTCCCGCCTCCTTCCCTCGAAACAAGTCCGGCAATCCACCCAGGCGTCCAGAAAACCGGCACAAATCAAGAATGCCGCGGTTACCGGCCAGTTGAGCACCGCTCCCGCCACAAGCACAAACTTCAGCCACCGCGGCGCTGCAAGCTCGCGGTACAGGTAAGCGGCCAGCGAGAAACCCGCCAGCATATAGGTTACGGCGGCGATGAACAGGAGATTCCAGCCGGTAACGGCCGCCGTCCCGAACGACCACTGGTCGCCGCCCAGGGTCAACGCCAGGCCGGCGGTCACCACCCAAATGAAAGGCCACGGGAGCCGCCAGCGGTGCAGTTCCGGTTCCGGTTCCGGCAGGTAGTTCAGGCGTTTCAGGCCGGCCGCGGTCAGGAAAAACCCGGCCCAGGCGGCCACGACGGCCCAGGCGACGAAGCCCCCGGGCAGGAGCGTCACCACCACCGGGAGAACCTGCTCCAGGGACTCGGAATGGTTCTCACCCACGAATGCCGCCGCCGCCAGCTCATAGGGGTTTTCCCCCAGCGCCAGGAAGGAAGCGATATTGATCACGGCCAGGAATACGGCCAGCGCCAGTCCGGCGGCCAGATTCTTCCCATGGGCTACGCCTTTCTTAAAAAGGAACCCGAATAAAAGCCCCAGAATACCCGACTCCGCAAGAATCATCAGCGTGATGAAGGCTCCGAAAAGCACCGCCGTCAAAAGCGCAGCCGCACCGAGAGCCATCGCCGCATACCAAACACCGTGACGGTAGGCGGCCATACCCGTCAGCACCGTAATCGCCACGCCGCAAAAAGGGAACAACAACGGCAGCAGGATGCCGGCCGCAGACAGCACGGCACAGGCCAAGACCAGGAAGACCCCTTCGCGCAGGTCCCCCGGCTTGAACAAAAAGATCACCCCGCGTGGCCTCTCGACGTGAAACATGCTCACTAATTCGCCGGGTCCGCCGCCGACACCTCTCGGCCCGTGGGAAAAGCGCCCGATGAGCGGCGCTTTCGGGTGCGGATCTGTATCGGTGGTCGGTGGTCGGTGGTCGGTGCGTGCACGTCTCCAAGGGACTTCTTAGTCGGTGCTATAGGGCAACAGGGCCATGTTCCGGGACCGCTTGATCGAAACCGTGAGCATCCGCTGATGATGGGCGCAGTTCCCGGTGATCCGCCGCGGCAGGATCTTGCCGCGCTCGGTGACGTATTTTTTTAGCCGGGGCGCGTCTTTGTAATCGATAACCGCGATCTTGTCGACGCAAAAGCTGCAGATTTTCTTCTTGCGCCGACCCCGGTCACGCTTCATTCGCTGACCTCCTTACGAAAGAGAAAGCTCTTCAAATGGTTTTTGTTTCAAAATGGCAGTGGTTCGTCGTCGTCCGAGAAATCGATTTCGTTCCGGTAGGGCTGTCCCTCGCCGGTATCCTTCTGGTCTTGCGGTGCGCCTTGACCCCTTGGCCCGTCCAGAAAACGGACGTTGTCGGCGACCACCTCGGCCACCTTGCGCTTGATACCCTGGTTGTCCTCGTACGACCGCAACTCCAGGCGCCCCTCCACACACACGAGCCGCCCCTTGCCCAGATGCCGCGCGCAGGTTTCTCCCAGTTTGCGCCAGGCCACCACGTCGATGAAATCGGTACCCCGGTTTCCCTGTTTGTCCACAAAAGGTCGGTCGACCGCCACGGTGAACCCGGCCACCGGGGTCCCGCCCGGCGTGTACCGGAGTTCGGGATCCCGCGTCAGGCGCCCGATCAGGATTATTTTGTTCAACATAATCCCACCGCCGTTTCGGTTATTGATCCTCGCGGATGATCATGTGCCGAAGCAACCCGTCCGTGATCCTGAACACCCGGTCCAGTTCCTGGGCCGCGGCATGCTCCGCCCGGCATTTCATCACCACGTAGTGGCCTTCGCGGTAATCCTTGACCTCGTAGGCCAGACGCCTCTTGCCCCAGCGGTTTAGTTCGGTGATTTCGCCATTCCGGTCGGTGATGATCTTGCCGAACTTCTCAATCAGCTGTGTTGACTCCTCGTCTTCCAGGTCCGGTTTCAGGATGTACATAACCTCGTACTGCCGCACTTGCTACACCTCCTCCCTACGGACTATCGGCCCCCGAAGGGGCAGGGCGGAAAAACGAAGGGCAGACTCTTCCGTATGATAGCCTAATTCCGCCGGAGCGTCAAGGAAAATGCGGCCGCGCCAGGCCGCTGCCGGGCGCGGAATCCCTGCCGTGCCTTGACCAGCCAGGATCGTGCGTCAGTCTTGCGGCCGCCGCGCCAAATCCGGCCGGTCTTTTGCCCTTGTCTGGCGAAAGGCCGTGGTGACGCCGCCTGGTCCGGGAGCATTGTCGCCCGCACAAAAGGCGGGAGACCCCCCGGTCTTCCGGAGGGTCTCGATGTGTTGAGGAAAAAGCGGACATCTCTTTTCCAAGTTGGAACCCTTTACCGGTGGCGATCCATCATGGTCCGCGGGATGGATACCGGCTTCCGGGGGCGCGGGGCTTGGGCGGGCCCGCGCAAGGCCCACTTCAACAACCAGGCCCCGGTCACCGCGACCGCGCCGGTCAATACCAGAACGGCAGGAACCCCGGGATTGAGCCAACCACGCAGCGCCAGCGCGGCAGTCAGCAGCAGGTCAGCCGCCCGCCCCAAAAAATGCAGCTGACTCTCCATAATAAGGCCCAAGGCAAAGACGCCGGCCAGGACGGCGAGTCCTTTCAAGCCGCCGGTTCTTATCCGGCCGATGCGGTCCAGGGACCGGTATCCTAATTCCGCCCCCCAACGACCGGTCAAGGCGAGTATCCCCTCGCGCCTGGATTGGGGCTCGTAGAAGTCGTCGGGCCCCTCGTCGTAGTTGTAGTCGAGGTCCCGCTCATGGCGCTCGTCCCACAAGGGCTCCTCCGGCTCCGACCGTTCTTGCGGCCGGTATTCGGCTCTCTCCGGCTTCTTTCTTTCGTCCCGGTAGGCATCCCGGCAGCTCGTGCCCAAATCCACACAAGCCCACCTGGCCGTTTCCGTTTTCTCGGCGCCCGCCGTTATCCGGCCGTCCCGGCGCCGGCTCCGGACCCGGTACTTTCGAACCCGTTTATAATCAACATCCACCATTCTGGACATCACTTCAATCCTCCCCTCCCGGGAAGGCCTGCGGCGGGCGGCCCGCTGCCCAACCCGGCCTTCCCCGGGATACTGGCCGCATCCAAAAGTGCCGTGCTGGGCCTGCCATAAATGACCTCGGTTCACGCAACTCCGGTTCAGGTAGGTAATCGCAGCCAATGTTCCGGCTGCAGCCCCGGCGTCCGGACGGACCCCGGCGGGGGCGGCCTTAAGGCCGGCGCGCGCGCTGCGCCACCTAAACAGCCACCAACCACGCCTGCGGACCATCTGCTTTCACCCCCAGGCGCAAGGGCCTTCTCCTCTCCGGTGCCTCACGGGCATCTTCGGCCCCGGCTGGCGTGGCAGGCCTGCTGGAACCTGCCGCCGGGGTTTTGTTTTATGAAGTTGTTTTCGGATTTGTCTAGTCAACCCATTCAAGAAGGAGACCTGATCCTCTCTTTCACCGGCACCACTCCCCCTCGCCCGGACCCGATTGGGCATTTTTCCATATGATACCATGAGGCCGCAAGCCTGCTCTGGGCTGATCCACGCACAATAGCACCATCGCGCTCGTCCGGAGCCCTTAGCCCGTCCCCATGCAGCCGTTATTGTAAGGAATTGGATGGTGGGGTTCGTCAGCTCGTGACGTTGAACCGGAAGTGGATGATGTCGCCGTCCCGAACCCGGTAGTCCCGGCCTTCGAGGCGAATGCCGCCCTGCTCCCGGGCTGCGTTCAGGTCGCCGGCTCTCTCCAGTGCGGCGAAGGGCAGGACCTCGGCGCGAATGAAGCCCCGGGCGAAGTCGGTATGGATCTTTCCGGCCGCCTCCACCGCCGTAGTGCCCCGCCTGACCGTCCAGGCCCGCAGTTCGGGGCGGCGCGTGGTGAAGAAGGTGATCAGGCCGAGAAGGCCGTAGCCGGCCCGGACCAGGGCCCGCGCCGCCGGTTCCGTCAGTCCGGCGTCGGCGAGAAAGACCTTTTGGTCGGGCGGCTCCAGTGCGGCCAGTTCAAACTCAAAAGAAGCCGAAAGCACCTCCACGGGTGCCCCTTCAGCACGGGCGTGCCCGCAGAGGGCGGTGAGCGCGGGGGCCGGGGCGCGGCCGAGGTCGGACTCGGAGACGTTGGCGACGTAGACCACGGGGCGGGCCGTAAGCAGGTGCAGCCCCCGGGCGTACTTGCTCTCCGCGGCATCCAGCGGCCGCCGGCGCACCGGAAGACCCGCGTTGAGTCCGGCTTCCAGGCGGCGCAGGACCGCCACCTCGGACCGGTGGGTCGCGTCACCGAGACGGGCCGTTTTCTCAATGCGCTCCAGACGGCGGCCGATCGTTTCCAGGTCCGCCAGGCAAAGTTCAGTATCCACCGTCTGCACGTCGCGAACCGGGTCTGCGCCGCCCTCGACATGGCTCACCTTGGGGTCGGCAAACAGGCGGACCACGTGCACGACCGCGTCCACTTCACGAATGTGAGCGAGGAAACGGTTGCCGAGCCCTTCCCCGCGGGAGGCGCCCCGCACCAGGCCGGCAATGTCCACCAAGTGGACGGACGCCGGGGTGACCTTCTCCGGGTGGACCATCCGGGCCAAGATTTCCAGGCGGGAATCGGGGACGGGAACCGTTCCGGCATTGGGCTCAATGGTGCAGAACGGGTAGGGCGCGACCGCCGCCCCGGCCCCGGTGAGGGCGTTGAAAAGAGTGGTTTTCCCGGCGTTGGGCAGGCCGATGATTCCTAACTTGACGGCCCTTCACCCCTTCCGGCAACCCCGGTGATACGCTTGACCCCCTTGAGGAATTGCGGGCGGGGAAGCAAAATCACCCGGCTGCAGGTACAACAGCGCAAGCGGAAGTCCACGCCGGTGCGCAGCACTTCCCACTCCCACCCGCCACAAGGGTGTTTCTTTTTCATCTCGACCACGTCGCCCATTTCGAACTTCGGAATCAAGGCTCAAGGCCTCCTGGCGGAGCAAACCGCGTTCATCGGGATACGGGGATGAAGAACGCCCAGATGTAGTGCAGAAAGGCAAAGTAGGCTGCGGTCAACTGCGAACCGTCGAGCCCGTCGGAAATAAAGGTCGGGCCGAGAAAGGCGCTGGGCAGACTGAAGATTTTCAGCGCCACCAAGGCCACCAGCCCGCACATAAATCCGCGGGCCAAACCGAAGCCAAAACCCGCGGCCCGATCGATGGGTCCAAGAAGCGGCAGGTGGGGCACGCGCGAGAGGATGACCCCCCCCAGCCAGGCCGCGGCGAAAAACAAGCCGACAAAGGCAACCGCGTCCAACGCCGAAGGCGCCACCGTGGAGGCGATCACCTCCCGGCCCATTCCCTCGAGTTGCCCGGCCAGGAACTGGTCAACCAGGCCGGTTACCCCGTCGAGGTCCTGCGGAACCGGGGCCGGTTGCCCGGGGGGAGCAGCCGCCGGCACTTCCTTCCCGGCCACCAGGCCGGCCACCGTTTCCTCCAGTCCGGCTCCCAGGCCGAACCGGCGGTCCAGGTATTCCGCAACGGGACGGTAGTACCTGAACGCCACGAACAGGCCGAGAACAAAGACCACCACGCCCAGCGCACTGCGGGCGAAACCCCGGACAAAACCGCGCCAGGCGCTGAAGGCCAACAGAATAACCAGTCCCCCGTCCAGCCAGTTCATGCGCCCATCTCACTCTCAAAAAGTCTGTGGTGCACCAAACCTTTAAGTGATTGTTTTCGCCCTTTCCCGCCAAAACCCTGCCACCGGGCGGAAGAGCAGCGCTCCCACCAAAGCCAGGCCGACCAGCCCGAAGAGCGGGTAGGAGAACCGTACCAAATCCGCAAACCCGAGCAGGGCGACCGGAACCATGACCAGGACCGCTCCAATCCCGGCCAACCGGTAGCCGCGGGAACCAGGCCGCGCCAACCGGCCGGCAAATCCGTGGGCGTTGGCGATACCGGTGGTGAACACCGCCAGCCAGATCACCGCGGAAAACAGGGTCCCCACGACCGGATGCACCGTCCCCGCCAGGTACAGCAAGGGCACCTGGTACAGCCGGACCTCGCCGTAATGGGCGAGAATCGCCGCCGCCACCACTCCTGCGGCGAGACCGAGCAGCACCCCCCCGCCACGGCGCCCCGGACGGCCTCCGGCGGGCTCAGGTGCCGCCCCAGGGTGGACAGCACGGCTACCGGGACCACCATATTGTAGGAGACGTACAACAGGGCAGCCCAGGCCCAGTTGCCGGCCAGCAGTTCCGACGGTGACGGACCCGTGTGGGCGGGCGGACCAGGGCCGCCCCAGGCCCCCACGAGCACCATCAGCGCCACGCCGATCACCAGTCCGAGCTTCAGCGGAACCAGCAAAGCGTTGACCGCCACGACCCCGTTGAGACCGCCCCAAACGATGGCCGCGGTCAGTATGGCCAGCACCAGCACCCCGGCGGCCGGGGGCAGGCCGAGTTGTTCCTGAAAAACGGCCCCGCTGCCGGCGAACATGATTCCCAGTCCCACCAAAAGCATGCCCATGCTTAAGCGATCCACCACCGCAGCCAGACCCCGGCCCAAAAGGTCTTCCAGGACTTCGCGGTAACCGGTGGACTTGATCCGCACGGCGGTGGTCTGGACCACAACCCCCAGGTAGACAAAAAGGGCGGTGGCGAGAGCCACACCCCAGAGTCCCCAGAGGCCGAAGACCGCGAAGAACTGCAGGATTTCCTGTCCGGAGGCAAAACCGGCCCCGATCACCCCGCCGACATAAAGGACCGCCACCTTCAGGCTGCCACTGCGCAAATCAGGACACCTCAGGGCATGTTATGCCCTGTCTTTTCGGTATAACCGTTCCTGGTAACGGCAATAAATATATTACTTAATTGTGCACACGAAGGGAGAACCATCCATGGGAAAAACCACCCTCTACAAGATTGAAAATGATCCCGCCCAGACGCGGATTCACATAGACGACCCGAACGCGGCGGCCAAGGTGGCCGACAGGCTTTTTCGCCACCTCGAGCACGTGGACAACGGCCGGCCGGTGATACTGCTGTGCATCGGTTCGGACCGCTCAACCGGCGACAGCCTCGGACCCCTGATCGGTTCGGGCGTGGAAAGCCCGGACCAGGATTTCTTCCGGGTGTACGGAACGCTCGCTCAACCGGTTCACGCCACGAACCTGCAGGAAGCAATGGAAACCATCAGCCAAAAATATGCCGATCCGTTTATTATCGCGGTGGACGCCTGCCTCGGGAGGCTGGAGAGTGTCGGTTGCGTCAATATCGCCGCGGGCGCCTTGCGGCCCGGCGCCGGGGTGAAAAAGGAACTGCCGCCCGTGGGCGACGTCCATATAACGGGGGTGGTCAATATCGGCGGCTTCATGGAGTTCACGGTGCTTCAGAACACCCGGCTGAATATGGTGATGCGCCTCGCCGACGTGGTCTGTGCCGGCTTGAGGCTGCTGGCGTCCCAAAAGCGGCGCCCCGTAATTGCCGAACCGGGCCTGCACGAGGCCGGAGTAGCCGGAACCCGGGCTATCTGAGCCCGGGTTCCGGATTCGCGATCCTGGAAATCCTTTCGACCTGGCTGAAAATCTCCTCCGGGGTTTTGCCCTCGGCATTGACCACGGGCACCTTGAGCGCCCGCTCCTGCACCCCGGTGAAATCACGGGTGGCCCCTGAGATTACGAGCGCCACCGATTTGTCCGCCTCGTCCGGAGCCACAACCGCGTAGCCCCGCCGGTGAAAGAAGTCGCCCAGTCCGGTCAGGCCCTCGGCGATCGCCACTCTCTTCCGCACAGAACTTCACCTCCGTCGCCCTTATTATGTGGGCGGCGGGCGCTTTTATGCGTTTCGGCCGGCCCGGAGCAGGTCGATGACCTCCTGGTCCGAATTCTGGTCAAAGTGGAGATAGAATTGGCCCACGGCGTAGAAATCCTCCGGAGCCTCCAGGCACACCAACTGATCGACCTCCGGCCTCAGGCGTTCCAGGGTCTCCGGGGGGGCCACGGGCACGCCCAGAATCACCCGGTGCGGCCCGGCGCGCCTTAAGGACCGCAGGGCGGCGAACACCGTGTACCCGGTGGCGATGCCGTCGTCAATCAGGATGGCGGTCCGCCCGGCCAGCGCGGGAGGAGCGCCGGACCCGCGGTAAAGGGCCGTACGACGCTCAATCTCCTTGATTTGCTGCCGCACCTGGCCTTCAAGGTCCTCTGCTTTCAACCCCAACCTCCGGAGCAACTGCTCGTTATAGATCACGGTGCCGTCCTGGGTTACCGCGCCCACGGCCAACTCGGGATTTCCCGGGGCACCGATCTTGCGCGGCACAATGACGTCCAACGGGAGGGCCAGTTCCGCGGCCACAACCGCGGCCACCACCACCCCGCCGCGGGGAATGCCGAGCACCAGTCCGCCGGGCCGGTCTTCCTCCGCCAACCGGGCCGCCAGCCGCCGACCCGCGTCCACCCGGTCACGAAACACCGGAACACCTCCCTCGAAAATAGAATCTTGATGATATTTTCATTCCCGCATGAGCGACGATGAATCGTCGTGAGCGACTCCTCCGAAAATAGACCTTATCCCTCCGAAAAAAGGGAACTGGCCCCTTTTGCCGGCCGTATCTCCGGGAACCGCCGGCTTATCGGTCACCTGGGGAGAGCGTTCGGCATCGCCCGCCCGACGGCTTCCTGTTCCTCGGTGCTGAACTGGTAGACCGACCGGCCGCTTTCCACCGGTTTTCCGTAGGAAAACGAAGCGTTCTGCGAATGCAGGGCGGTCAGGATCACGCCGTCGCCCTTGCCGTCCAGGATGGCGCACGAGTAGCTGAGATCGCCGCCCACGCCGTCAAAGGCGCGGAAGCGGAGCATCACCGGAGTCCTGGCGCAACCCGCCAGGGTTTCATCCGCGGCCCTCTGCCAGGCCGCCACGTCGTCCAGCCTGCGGTTTGTTTCTTCGATGTTGCGGCTCAATGCATTGACCATCTCGTCCAGGCTGCCCCGGTCAGCCAGCCGCAGCAAGTGGGACAAGCGGCGCAACCGCCCGGTCATACGGCGGTAGGCCAGCAGAATAACAATGTTCACCAGGACCAGCAGCCCCACCATTCCAATCAAGATCTCGATAGTGTCCACAGGCAATTCCATCCGCTCCTTACCGGGTGTTCAGGCCCTGTATCGGGCGTTCAGGCCCCGTTTGACACGCACCCCCGGACTGCTCTACACTGCAACCGGGAGGACGAATGACCAGTGTCTGGAAACGACGAACGGGTCCGTGCCATAATCAGGAAACTTGACGGTGTGGTCGTGGCGCTGTCGGGCGGTGTTGACTCGGCTGTAGTGCTGTGCCTGGCCCGGGACGTGCTCGGAGCGCGGGTGACGGCCGCTACGGCCGTGGGCGATATCTACGCCCGCGCCGACCGGCAGCGGGCCCGCGCCCTGACCGCCCGGCTGGGGGTTTTGCACCTCGAATTCCCGGGCGGTCAACTCGACGATCCCCTGTTTCTGGCCAACCCCCGCGACCGCTGCTACCGATGCAAGTCGCTGCTGTTCCAGACCTTGCGGGACATGGCCCGCACAAAGGGCCTCCCTGGTATTATCGACGGGACCAACGCCTCCGATGCGCGCGAGTACCGTCCGGGACTGCGGGCCGCGGCCGAGTTCGGCGTTGTCAGCCCCCTGCTGCAGGCCGGACTCGAAAAAAAGGAGGTCCGCTCCCTGGCCTTCCGCTTGGGTCTGGAGTTCGGGAACGAGCCGCCGGAGAGCTGCCTGGCCACCCGCATTCCCTACGGCGACCCGCTCACGCCGAAGAAACTGGAACAAGTTCGGGCCGGCGAGGAGTTCCTGCGCGCACTCGGGTACTCTACGGTACGGCTCCGCCACCACGGGGAGTTGGCCCGAATCGAGGTCGACCCGTCCGAGTTGACCCGGTTGGTGACCCCACCCCATCGGGACTTGGTCCTCGGTTACTTGCGGACCCTCGGCTTTAGTTTCGTCACCTCCGACATCGCCGGCTACCGGACGGGAAGCTTCGATGTGGAGTCCTGACAAAGCGCGTCGAACCTTGCACTCATTATAACGGGGGTGCACACCGTGAACAAGAAGAAATTGGCGGCCCTCCTCCAGGACGTGGCTTCGGGCCGCGTGACGGTGGAGGCGGCCGTCGAGGCTCTCCGGAACCTGCCCTATGAGGAACTCGGCTTTGCCCGCCCGGATCACCACCGCGCCCTGCGCCAGGGTTTCCCGGAGGTGATCTTCAGCCAGGGCAAGACCCCGGAACAGGTGGCCCGGATTTTCGCCAGCCTGGCGGGGGCCGGCGGTCCGGTGCTGGCCACGCGGGCCGACGGCGACGCCTACCGGGCGGTGCGGCGCACCACGCCGGAAGCGCGGTATCACCCGGAGGCCCGCTGCATCACCCTGGGCGCCCCCGAAGGCGGGGTGGGCCTGGAGATACTGGTCCTCGCCGCAGGCACCGCCGATTTGCCGGTGGCCGAGGAGGCCGTCGTCTGTGCCCGGGCCATGGGACACACCGTCACTACGGTGTACGACGTCGGCGTCGCCGGCCTGCACCGGCTGCTGGCCCATATGGGGTTGTTGGCACAATGCCGGGTGGTGGTGGTGGTGGCCGGAATGGAGGGCGCCCTGCCTTCGGTGGTCGCTGGGCTGACCTCCCGCCCGGTGGTCGCCGTGCCCACCAGTGTCGGCTACGGGGCCAGCTTCAACGGCCTGGCGGCGCTCCTGACCATGCTGAACTGTTGCGCCCCTGGAGTCGGCGTGATGAACATTGACAACGGGTACGGGGCCGCCGCCCTGGCCAGTGCCATTATCCGCTCCGGGAGAAATGAATGACGTGCGCCTCCTCTTCTGGGATTGTTTTGCCGGAATCAGCGGAGATATGGCCCTGGGTTCCCTGCTTGACGCCGGAGCCCCGCCCGAGGGGGTGCGGGCCGTGCTTTCCGGACTCCCCCTCGAAGGTTGGACGCTGGAGGTGCACGAGGAGAAGCGGGGCGGCCTGCGGGCCACCAAGGTCAAAGTGCTCACCGGCCGGGAACAGCCGCACCGCCGCCTGCCCGACATCGTGGAGATCATCCGGGCCGGCGGGCTGCCGGAACCGGTGGCCAGAGATGCAGTCCGGGTTTTCACCAGCCTGGCCCGGGCCGAGGCCCGGGTCCACGGCGTCTCTCCGGACCGGGTCCACTTCCACGAAACCGGCGCGGTGGACGCCATCGTCGAAATCATCGGTACAGTCGCCGCCCTGCACCTGCTGCAGGTGGAACAGGTGCGGCTCTCGCCCCTGCCGTTGTCCAGGGGCTTCGTGCAGTGCGCCCACGGCACGCTCCCGGTGCCGGCCCCTGCCGTGCTCGAACTCATCCGCGGCTTTCCCACCCGCCCCGCCGAAGTCGAGGCGGAACTGGTCACGCCGACGGGCGCAGCCCTGGCCGTCACCCTGGCTTCGACGGCCGGCGGCTTCCCGGGCCTCATCGTCGAAGAGGTCGGGTACGGAGCCGGGACCGCGACCCTTCCCTTCCCGAACCTCTTGCGGGCGGTGCTGGGCCGGGCCGAACCGCCGCTGCCAAGCCGCCTCCGGACGGAGGGGCAAGTGACCGTCCTGGAAACGGTGCTGGACGATGTCAACCCCGAACACCACCCCTACGTCCTGGAGCGGCTCCTGGCCGCCGGGGCGCTGGACGCGTACCTGACCCCCCTGATTATGAAAAAGGGCCGCCCGGGGATAAAGCTGACGGTCATCGCGGACGCAGATGAATGGAATTCCTTGGTGACGGTTATACTGAAGGAAACCGGCACGCTGGGCCTCCGTGTGCGCCGCGAGGACCGGGTTGTTCTGGACCGCCGGATGCTGACGGTGGACACGGATTACGGTCCGGTACGGGTGAAGGTGGCCCTGCTGGATGGCCGGGTGCTGCGGGTGAAGCCCGAATTCGAGGATTGCCGCGCGTGTGCGCTCCAGCACCGCGTCCCGTTACGCACCGTCAGCACGGCGGCTGAACGAGCGGCGGAAGCCCTGCTGGCCCAAGAGCGCCAGCCCGCTGAGCAGCAAGAGTAAAACCCTGGGCTCCAAGAACAAGGTCCTGGGTTCCAGTGGCCGGGCGACCGGTATTTGGCCCTGCATCTGCTGTTTCACCGTCAGGTTTCACGTGAAACATCGGCACGCCGTGCCGCGAATCTCCCCTGAGCAAAAACTTGAACAGCCCCCCGGAAAGACAGGGGGGGGTAGCCCCTTGGGGCTTAGAACCGTGCGGGGCAACGAGGTCGGGAACCGGCATGAAAAAGCTGGCTTCGACGGACAGTCCGTTGGGACTTTGAACCGTGCGGAGCAGCGGGGCCGGGAACCGGCACGAAGAAGCCGATTTTGACAGAGAATCCTTTGGTAACTGCTCAAGAGTCAGGAGCCAGGAGTCAGAATCCAGGATAGAGGATAGAACGAATTGATGAGCCTTTTGCCAAACAATCAAGTCTTGACAATGCCTGGCTGGTTCTCTTTTCATTCTGACTCCTGAATTCTGGCTCCTGGCTCCTGAGTAGTTACATCCTTTGAGGCTTTGGGGCTTTGAACCGTGCACGGCAGCGCCGCCGACCGGTCACGGCCGAGAGGTTGGCCCCGCGGGAAGCGGCCTGCCTTTGGGCGATCGACCGGGGCTTTTAGCCCGCGCGCCGGGGGGGGGTGCGGCGGAGGCGGAGGCACCGTTCTCTGGCGCGCCCGCTAGGGCAGGCGGTAGCTTTCCTTCATCCGCTGGTAGCGCGCAAAGGTCTCGGGGCTGATCTCGCCCAGGGGGAGACGGTCGAGGACCGGCAAAAGCTCCCGGAGTGCGGCGCCCCGCACCATCCACTGACAGTAGTCCCGTCCGCCGTGCCGGTACGGACCGTACAGGCGCGAACCGGGAACCGCCTGCATTAGCCATTCAAAGAGGGGCCGGTTCCGGGAGTGCATGCGCACCGTGATATGCGCTTGACGGCCGTCACCGCCGAAGTGCCCCTCGCCGATCAAGATGCCCAGGAGAAGCCCCTGTTCCAGTTCACGCATCTATCCCACCCATTGTTTCACCGTCATGTTCCACGTGAAACATAGGCCAGCCAATCCAGCACTTCTTCAAGTTCGCGTTCGTTCCGGTAGCGAATTTCAAGGCGTCCCTTGTTCCGGTCGCCGTGGATGTTCACCCGCGGGGCGAGCGCACCGGCACGCTCCCGCAGCAGGTTCCTCAGGCCTTTTTCCGTGCCGCGCTTCGCCCCCCCTCCGGAGGGGGAGGCCTGGGCGGCCATGCTGCGCACTTCTTCCTCCAGCGCCCGCACCGACAGGCCCCGGGCCACCGCCCGCTGCGCCAGTTCAACCTGCCGGGCGGCGGCGTCCACCGCCCCCAACACCCGGGCGTGCCCGGCGGTAAGCGCCCCCGAACCGACGGCCTCCTGCACCGGCAAAGGGAGAGAAAGCAGGCGCAGGGTATTGGTCACGTGCACGCGGCTCTTACCCACCCGCCGCGCCACCTCCTCCTGGGTCAGGTCGAATTCATCCACGAGCCGCCGGTAGGCGACCGCCTCTTCCAGCGGGTTCAGGTTCTCCCGCTGAATATTCTCGATCAGCACCGCCATAGCGGCTTGCGGCTCGGGCAACTCCCGGACCAGGGCCGGGATACTGCTTTTGCCCAACGCCACAAAGGCGCGCAGGCGCCGTTCCCCGGAGATCAGCTCGTACCAGTCCCCGGACTGCCGGACCACCACCGGTTGCACCAGCCCCACTTCGGCGATGGACGCCGCCAGCTCGGCCATGCGCTCCTGGTCGAACACTTGGCGTGACTGGCGGGGGTTCGTCCGGATCCGGTCCACTGGTATCTCCCGCAGTCCTTCCCCGGCCGCCGCGGCCGCCTCCACCCGCAATCCGGGCAACAGGGCGTCCAGCCCTCTTCCCAGGGCTCTTTTCTTACCCACGTTCCATCACTTCCTTTGCCAGATCGCCGTACACCTCGGCCCCCCGGCATTTCGGATCGTATACCACCACGGGCTGGCCGAAACTGGGCGCCTCACTCAGCCGCACGTTACGGGGGATGATCGTCCGGTAGACCTTGTTTCCAAAATGCCGCTTGACCTCTTCCACCACCTGAATGGCCAGGTTGGTGCGCCCGTCGAACAAGGTCAGGAGCACCCCCTCGATCTGCAGCCTCGGGTTGAGCCGGCGCTGCACCAGTTGCACGGCGCTCATTAGGTGGCTTAAGCCTTCAAGGGCATAGTACTCGCACTGAATGGGAATCAGGACGGAGTCGGCGGCGCCCAGGGCGTTTAGCGTCAGAAGCCCCAGTGAGGGGGGGCAGTCGATCAAGGTGTAGTCGTAGTCGCCGCGGACTTTGGCCAGGGCTTTTCTCAGGAGGAGTTCCCGCTCCGGAATGCCCACCATCTCAATCTCCGCCCCGGCCAGTTGCAGCGTGGCGGGCACCACGTCCACGCCCGTAACGGACGCGCAGGCGTGCGTCGCGTTGCGCAAGGGATCCCCGGTGATCAGGACGTTGTAGATGCACCGATTAAGGTTGTTCCGGTTCAACCCCGTGCCGCTTGTGGCGTTGCCCTGGGGATCGATGTCCACCAGCAGCACCCGCTTGCCGTTGAGTGCCAGGGCTGCGGCCAGGTTCACGCAGGTGGTGGTTTTGGCCACGCCGCCCTTCTGGTTTGTGACCGCGATAACCTTGCCCAAGAACACACCTCCCGCGACAGGATCAGGGTGCATGCCGGCCCGCGGATTCCCGGCGGGGCCAAAACCGGTGTTCAACACCGCTAGTTCCACGGGCGGTTATGAAAATCCTGCCGCAACCGGCCCCGATCTACAAGGGGCGCTTGGCGGCCGCGCCCGCGCGCCGCGGAAAACGTTCCGGGGTAGGGGCCCTCTTCTCGATCACCACCAGAGAACGCCGGTCATCCACACCGGGCAGTTTAAACTCCAAGACTTCGCGCGCCACGCCCCCCAGAACCGCCAAGGCGTGCCGTGCTTCAGCCAATTCGGCCCCGACCCCGGGCCCCTTGTAGGCCACCAGGACGCCCGGCACCCGCAAAAACGGCAGGCAGTACTCCCCGAGAACGCTCACCGGGGCGAGGGCCCGCGCCACGGCCCAGTGGTACTTCCCCCGGTGGACCGGGTCCCGCCCGGCTTCCTCCGCCCGCATGCCCGTCACCAACACACCCTCCAGGCCCAGTTCCCGGACGGTGGTTTCCAAAAAGCCGGCCTTTTTCCGGCTGGACTCCAGAAGCGTCAGTTCCAGTTCCGGCCGGACGATCTTTAAAGGCAGTCCGGGGAATCCGGCCCCGCTGCCCACGTCTATGATCCGTTTGCCGGCCGCCGGTTCGATTGCCTGAAGCCCGGCCAGGGAGTCCAGGAAATGCTTCACCACAATCTCCTTCGGGATGGTGATCGCGGTCAGATTAAGCCGGGCGGACCCGGCGGACAGGCAACCCGCCAATCGGGAAAACAGGGCCGCCTCGCGGCTACCCAGTTCCAGACCCCAGCTTGCCGCCCCTTCCCGAAGGAGCCGGACCGCTTGCGGATCCATCCTCTTTCCCTGCCTCCTCCCGCTCCTCCCGGCGGCGCCTCTTCTCCAGGTACACCAGCAGCACCGCGATATCCGCCGGGCTTACCCCGGAGATACGCCCGGCCTGGCCGACGGACACCGGCCTGATTTCCGCCAGTTTTTGGGCCGCCTCGCTTGAAAGACCGCGCACTTCCCCATAATCAAGACCGGTCGGTATCCGCCGCGCCTCCAGCTTTTCGAACCGCGAAACCAGGGCCGCCTGCTTCTGGATGTAGCCGGCATACTTAACCTGGTTTTCCACTTCGGACGCTACGTCCGGCGCCGTCCCCGGATCGGCCGCTCCGAGCCCCGCCAAGTCGGTATACCGGATTTCCGGCCGGCGCAACAGCTCGGACAGGCGGCACGGTCTGGACAGCGGCGTTGAACCCCGGGCGGCCAGCCAGTCCTGCACCCGGCCCTCCACCGGCACCACAGTCCGGTCCAGCCGCTCCAGCTCGGCCTGCACCTGGTCGCGCTTGCGCGCGAAGCGCTCGTAGCACCTCCCGGTAACCAGCCCGATCCGGTGGGCCCGTTCGGTCAGCCTTAAGTCCGCGTTGTCCTGGCGCAAGGCCAGCCGGTACTCGGCCCGCGAGGTAAAGATCCGGTAGGGCTCCCGGGTGCCCTTGGTGACCAAATCATCGATCAGGACCCCGATATAGGCTTGCGCGCGGCTGATCACCAGGGGCTCATTGCCCTTCACGAACTGGGCGGCGTTGATTCCGGCCACAATTCCCTGCGCCGCCGCCTCTTCGTAGCCGGAGGTCCCGTTGATCTGCCCGGCCAGAAAGAGCCCTGAAACCGCCTTCGTTTCCAGCGTGGGCGCCAGTTGCGTCGGTATTACGTAGTCATATTCAATGGCATAGCCGTAGCGGACGATCTGGGCCTTTTCCAGCCCGGGCAGGCTGCGGACCAACAACAACTGCACGTCCTCGGGCAGGCTGGTGGACATCCCCTGCACATACATTTCGCTCGTATTGAGACCCTCGGGTTCCACAAACACCTGGTGGCGCTCCCGGTCCGCAAACCGCACCACCTTGTCTTCAATGGAAGGGCAGTACCGGGGCCCCGTACCCTGAATGGTCCCGGCGTACAGCGGGGAACGGTCCAGGTTTTCACGGATGATCTCGTGCGTCCGGGCGGTGGTATAAGTCAGCCAGCAAGGCACCTGAATCCGCTTCTGGTCCCGGAGGCCCCCGGCAAAGGAAAAGCCCGGGCCGTCTTCGTCGCCGTGTTGAGGCGCCATCCGGGAAAACTCCACCGTGCGCCGGTCGATCCGCGGCGGCGTACCGGTCTTGAAGCGCCCCAACTCAAAGCCCTTATGCCGCAGGTCCGCCGCCAGGCCGATCGCGGAGAACTGCCCGTTGGGGCCGCCCTCATAGCTGGTCTCTCCGACCAGGATCCGCGACCGCAGGTAGGTGCCGGTGGTCACGATCACCGCCGGCGCCAGAAAGCGCGCCCCGGTACGAGTGACCACGCCCCGGGCCGCGTTCCCGTCCACAATGATCTTCTCCACCATCGCCTGCTTCAGGTCGAGAAGGGGCTCGCCCTCGACGGCCGAACGCATGCCCTCCTGGTAGAGCCTCTTGTCGGTCTGGGCCCGCAGGGCCCGCACCGCCGGCCCCTTGCCCGTGTTGAGCATCCTTACCTGGATCGCCGCCCGGTCGGTGTTCCGGCCCATTTCGCCCCCCAGGGCGTCGATTTCGCGCACCAGGTGGCCCTTGCCCGGCCCGCCGACCGCCGGGTTGCAGGGCATCAAGGCCACGAAATCAATGCTCAGCGTGAGCAACAGGGTGCGGCAGCCCAGGCGCGCCGCAGCCAGCGCCGCCTCACACCCGGCGTGCCCGCCGCCGATCACGATCACGTCATACTTTCCGGCCGCATACGCCATTGTTCCACCTACTTGCCGATACAAAAGTTGCTGAAAATCCGGTCCAAAAGGTCCTCGGCGGCCGTCTCGCCCGTGATGGCCCCGAGCGCCTCCAAAGCGTTCCGGATGTCGATCGCCGCCATCTCCAGGGGCATCCCCAACGCCACCGCCGACCCGGCTTCCGCGAGGTGGCGCCCCGCCTGCTCCAGAGCGTGCTGGTGCCGGACGTTTGATATGAGCACGGTGTGCTGTCCGGTCACCCGACCGCCAAGGACCAGACCGGCCATCGTTTCTTCAAGCTCCGCCAGGCCGCGGCCTTCAGTCACCGCCGCCTTCAAAACCGGTCCGTCCACCAGGGCCCGTACGGCCTCCGGATCGATTCCGGCCGGCGCCAGGTCCACCTTGTTAACCAGAACCACCAACGGTTTCCCGCGGACCAGCGCCAGTACCCGGCGATCCTCGTCGTCCAGTCCGGTGGCGGCGTCCAAAACCACCACCACCAGATCGGCCCCGGCCGCCGTGTCCCGGGTCCGGGCCACGCCGAGCCGTTCCACGGTGTCCGTGGTCTCCCTTAAGCCGGCGGTATCCAGCAGGCGCACCGGCAGACCCCTGATGTTGACCGTTTCCTCGATAACGTCCCGGGTGGTGCCGGGTATGTCGGTGACAATGGCCCTCTTTTCACGGAGCAGGGCGTTGAGCAGGGAAGACTTGCCCACGTTCGGTTTCCCAACGATGGCCACCCCTAGCCCTTCCCGGTACACCCTTCCCGCTTCGGCCCCTTCCAGAAGTTTCGCGCACTCATCTTCAAGCGCGGCCAGGCGATCAGCCAGCAATGCCAGGCCGGTTTTGGGCACGTCGTCCTCGTCCGGAAAATCAATGCTGGCCTCAATTTCGGCCAGCACCTGCCACAGGGACTCCCTTACCGCCCCGATTCTATCCGATAGCGCCCCGCGCAACTGGCTCAGCGCCACCTGAAGCCCGGAGCCCGTCCGCGCCCGGATCACGTCCAGAACGGCTTCCGCTTGGACCAGGTCCAACCGCCCGTTCAAAAAGGCGCGCCGCGTGAACTCCCCGGGTGTGGCCAACCTGGCCCCGCAACCCAGCACCAACTTGAGGATCCGCTGCAGGGCCAAGACCCCGCCGTGGCCGTTGATTTCCACCACGTCTTCCCGGGTGTAGCTCTTTGGAGCGCGCATTACGGACACCAGTACCTCGTCCACGGTTTCCCCGGTTCCCGGATCAACCACATGCCCGTAGTACATCTGGAAGCGGCCCGCCCGCCATTCTCTCTCTCCCGCCGGCCTGAATACCCGGCCGGCCACGTCCAAAGCGTCGGGTCCGCTGATCCGGATGATCCCGATGCCCCCTTCTCCCGGCGGCGTGGCCACGGCGGCGATGGTGTCGTGCAGCAACCGTTCCCGCACCTACTTTCGGGGAGCGATGATAATCTTGCGGAAGGGCTCTTCTCCTTCACTGAAGGTGTAGATATCGTCCCTTCCCCGGAGTGCCATGTGGATGATCCGCCGTTCCTGCGGGCTCATTGGCTCCAGCACTACGCTCCGCCCCAGCCGTCCGGCCTTTTCAGCCAACTTCACCGCCAACCTGACCAGGGTTTCTTCCCGCTTTTTGCGGTAGCCCTCCACATCCAGGATGATCTTCCGGCGCTCGGCCTGATCCTTGTTCGCCGACAGGTTTAAGAGATACTGTAGGGCGTTCAGCGTTTCGCCCCGGCGGCCGATCAGGACGCCCAAGTGCTTGCCTTCCAGGCCGACACTGATCTCTTCGTCTTTCTCCTCCACCACGATGTCCGCTTGCACGCCCATTGCGCCGACGACCTGTTCCAGGAAACCGCGGGCCCGGTCGGTAACGGTCTCCTTCACCACCACGCGGACCCGGGCCCGGCGACTTCCCAACAGGCCCAGAAAACCCCTGGACGCCTCTTCAAGGACTTCAATTTCGACACGGTCGCGCGCCACCCCAAGTTGTCTAAGCGCCTCCTCGGCCGCCTCCTCCACGTTTTTTCCGCTTCTTTCGATTGCCTTCACCCTGAGCCGTTCCCTCCTTGCTTCGCTTGCCCTTGCCGCCGGTCTGTCTCGCCTTTCCGACCTGATCCGCCGCCGGGCGCGAAGCACCCGGCCCCTCACCCGAGACCGGCGCCCCAACCTCTGCCGCCGCCGGGGCCGTTACCAGGTGCGCTTTCTCCCGCTCCTGCTCAATAGCCGACCGGTCCGCGAGGATTTGCTTGTTGATGAAAGACTGCTGGACGATACTGACCAGGTTAAATGTCACCCAGTAGACCGACAGGCCGGCCGGAAGCGTGGCGCTGATCCAACCGATAAACACCGGCATTACGGTGAGCATCACTTTTTGTATTTGTTCCTGGCTCGGGTTGCCTCCGCCTTTGCTTATCGACATCGTCAGCTTGAACTGGACGAAGGTGGTCACCGCCGCCAGCACCGGCAGGATAAACAGCGGATCCCTGAGACTCAGATTTTCCACCCACAGGAACCCGGCGTGGGCCGGGTTGACGTAGGCAAAATTCCATAAGGCTTGGTACAGGGCGATCATGAACGGCAATTGCACCAGGAGCAAGAGACACCCCGACATCGGGTTGACCTTCCGCTCCTTGTAAAGTTGCATGATCTTGATCTGCATCTGCTGCTTGTCTTTGCCGTACCGGTCCTGGATGGCCTTGATTTCCGGCTGCAGTTGGGACATCTTGGCCATGGAGCGCATTTGAATCCGTGTGATCGGGTGCAGCAAGAGCTTAATTAAGATGGTCAGCAAAATGATCGCTATACCGTAGCTGGGCAGGCCCATACTCACCGTAAGGTGGTACAGCCAGTTGATCAGGGCGGTCATGCCGTCGATTAAAGCTGCAAACAACTCTTAACCCCCAAGAAAAGACTTAAGCCGGATCGTAACCGCCCGGCGAAAACGGATGACACCGCAGAATGCGCCGCACCGCTTTCAACCCGCCGCGCACGAGGCCGTACTTGTCGATCGCCTGTACGGCGTACTCGGAACATGTGGGGTAAAACCGGCACGTTGACCCAAACAACGGTGAAACAGCCAATTGGTATCCCTTAATCAATCCGACGGCCAGTTTTTGCGGCCCATTCATTTTATGCTTCCCACCAGTTTCAACAAGCTGCCGGCCAGCACCCGATGGTCACATTCCGCAGCCGGGGGCCGGGCCACAATCACGTAGTCGTATCCCGGAGGAAAAGCTTCCTGGTTCAGCCGACAGATCTCCTTCAGGCGGCGCCGCACCCGGTTCCGTACAACGGCGCCTCCCAACTTTTTGCTTGCCGTTACGCCGAAACGCCGCCGCCCGCTCTCATTGGCCGCCCGGTACACCACCAGCAGCCGGTCGGAACTATATCGGCCGCGGGCAAACACCTGGCGAAACTCCCGGTTCTTCTTAATGGTGATTATTCCCATCAACCAAGCCCTGCATCCTTAAGAGTCCTTCCCCGGCAACAAGAAAACCGGGCTCAGGCCGTAAGCACTTTTCTGCCTTTGGCCCGCCTGCGCCTGATCACGTTTCGCCCGGATCTGGTCCGCATGCGGGTTAGAAATCCGTGTAAGCGTTTTCTTTTTCTTTTTTTGGGTTGATAGGTCCGTTTCATTGACTGCACACCTCCGGGCATTTCTGGAAACCGATCAGGAGTCACCGCTCATTATAATTTATTCTTCTGATCCCAGTCAAGGCGTTCAAATTCTCGCGCTTCGCCACGCCGCGGTTTTTCCAATTTTCCGGGACTACGCAAAAAACGAAGGTATTAAGAAATTGCAGCAATGAATGTAACTGGAAACAGTGGGAATAACGGGTGTCAGTATGAGCGCG